>CBFHGZ010000157.1:0-1005 GCA_965655535.1 Candidatus Actinomarina sp. | reverse complement strand
GATACAGGAAGTGCTGCAATTGAAGCTGTAAAACATTCAAAAAATATAGATATTGTAGTGTTACATCCTTCAAATAAAATTAGTGAATACCAGAGAAAACAGATGACTTCTGTTACTGAACCAAATGTTTTGAATATTGCTATTGAGGGTTCTTATGATGACTGCCAGCGAATAGTAAAAGAGATGCTCTCAAAAAATCCATTTAACAGAAGACTTATTTCCCTGAACTCTATTAACTGGTTGAGAGTTATGGGACAGGTTTCGTATTATGTCTGGTTAACAAATCAATTCAGTTCACCAATAAATGTAGCGATTCCATCAGGTAATTTTGGTAATGCTTATTCAGCCTGGTTTGGAAGATCGTATGGACTTGCAATTAATAACATACTGTGTTCTACAAATGTTAATGATGTATTGAATAGGTTCATTTCTTCAGGTACTTTAGAACCACAAACAACTCAGCCAAGCATTGCACCAAGTATGGACATTCAAATACCGTCAAGTTTGGAGAGGTTGGTGTTCGATCTTGAAGGCAATACTTCGGCACTTTACGATTCACTAGTAGAAACACAAAAATTTAACTTAAGTGATGACAGTATTAAAAAATTACAGCAAGTTTTTTCTTCTAAGACTTTTCTTGATGAAGAAATTAAATCAGAAATTGTTTCAATATATGAGATGTCTAATATTATTTTTGATCCCCATAGTGTCACTTCCATTGGAATATCACTTGAACAAACAGATAATCTTCCTACGATTGCTGTTTGTACTGCTTCTCCTGAGAAATTTAGTGAATCGATAAATTCTGTTATTTCAAGCTATGAAGTTGTTAATAACTCCGAAAGTGAAAGCTTTCTAACCCTTGAAAATACAGTGAGCGTTGTAAAGGAAGCTATAGCAGTTAGTTTTCAATAATTTACTTGGAATTACTTATTACTGCGTGAGCTTTATTTCGGTTGCAATATTTTCGTTTACAAAAATAAATTAAATATTACATAAAATTTT
>CBFHGZ010000156.1:0-1047 GCA_965655535.1 Candidatus Actinomarina sp. | reverse complement strand
TCTCTAGAGATAGTCAAGACGAATACTCTTTACAAAGCCAACAAAGAACTGCAGCAGCTCAAGAAGCTGGTGTTTATTCAGATGAAATATTCTCCACAACAAGTACAAAACTTGTTAAAGATAAGGAAACAGGTGAAATTTCTGAAGAAGAAGTTACTTTATCTCTTGACGAAGGAAATAGACCTCAAACTAATATTGAAGGACTTTCCTCCCTTGTACCAGTTTACGGAGAAGGCAAGTTTATTACTGCTGGAAATGCATCTCAGCTTTCTGACGGTTCAGCATCTGTTGTAATTATGGAATCTAAAGTTGCTGAAAACAAAGGCTTAACACCTCTTGGATACTACAGAGGAATGGCAGTAGCAGGTCTTGCGCCAGAAGAAATGGGCATAGGGCCAATATACGCAGTTCCTAAGTTGCTAGAAAGATTCAATCTAACTGTTGATGACATTGGACTTTGGGAGTTGAATGAAGCTTTTGCTGTTCAAGCACTTTACTGTAGAGATTTTCTAGGAATAGATAATGAAATTTATAATGTAAACGGTGGATCTATTTCAATAGGGCATCCTTACGGAATGACAGGTGCAAGAATGACAATGCATGCTTTGATGGAAGGTAAAAGAAGAGGCGCAAAATATGTCGTCGTGACAATGTGTGTTGGTGGCGGAATGGGTGCAGCTGGCTTATTCGAAGTAATTTAAATTTAAAAAGCTTCCTTGTTTTTTAAATTCTATAATATTTTATGGAGAAAATATCTGACAGAAAGTCATATCTAAAATCCATATCAAATAGAAATTTAAAAATTTTCTTGATGGGTGAACTGGTTGATGAACCATATGAACATCCAATTATAAAGCCAAGCATTGAAGCTATGGCTGAAACTTACGAATTAGCTGTTAGAGAACCCGAGTTGGCTACAACTATTTCTCCTTATACTGGTGAAAAAATAAATAGATTTCTTCATATTGCAGAAAGTAATGAAGATTTATTTCTTCAAAATCAAATGCAAAGAAAACTCGGTCAATTAACTGGTACTTGTTTTCAAAG
>CBFHGZ010000155.1:0-1070 GCA_965655535.1 Candidatus Actinomarina sp. | reverse complement strand
TCACTGCTAACTAGATCTCTAGATAAATTAGACCCAGAAAGAAAAAAAAGAATCTTTAAAGCTGCAAAAGAATTTATAAACGAAAATACTGTTTAAATATTTTTTATATAATCTCTAAACAATATCGGTTCATCGGTAATTACACCATTACAACCTAAGTCAATACATTCTTGAAAATCTTCAAGACTATTAACAGTCCAGATATGAAGTTGAAGCTTATTGATCTTGCAAAATTCTACTAATTTTTTTGAAAGTATTTTTAATCCTTTCCATCTAAAAGGTGCTTGTAAAGCTTGTACTTTAAAATTTCTATTTTTATTTGGAAGAAATTTTGCTTTTGCATTCTCTCTGAAAGATCCTGAGGTTAATATTTTACCCTTTGATACTTTAATAAATTCATCTAGTCTTTTTGAGCTAAAGGAAGATACTAAAACTCTTTTTTCAGCTTTTAATGAATTGACTATTTCAACTACTTTTTTTGCTAAACCTGACTCTTTTAAATCTAGATTTAATTTAATTTCATCATTCATTTCTAATGCATCAACTAATCTAATAAGCTTTGTAGTTCGATTTGCTAAATTGTTTTTTTTATAAAATTTATAACCAGCATTAATTTTTTGAATATCACTCCACGAATAATCCCTTACAAAGCCTGATGCATTTGTAGTTCTATCAAGAGTCGCATCGTGATGCAATACTATCTCACCGTCTTTTGTCATTCTTAAATCTGTTTCGTAATGACTAAAACCTTCATCAAGGACCATTTGAAAGCCATGCAAAGTATTCTCCGGAACAATGTTGGATCCACCTCGATGAGGAATGATTATTGGACTTGACCCATCAAAATATGTAGGCTTATCCAGAGGCACCACCAGTAAAATTAAATTCTTTAAGATGCAGCATCGGTACTTTCAACATTCCCTCTCCAAATTCTGAGTCTGCATACCTAGTGCTATCACCAACAGACAAGACATTACCTTGAGATAAGGAGGACATAAAACTCTGAGTAAATCGAAGTCTGCCTACTGGTTTAGTAATTTTTCCATCCTCAATTAAGAATGACCCATTTC
>CBFHGZ010000154.1:0-1079 GCA_965655535.1 Candidatus Actinomarina sp. | reverse complement strand
GTGAGCACGTATTCAGTATTCACACTCATTTGCCATAGAAGTAATTACTGCCAACAATTCTCTATCAAAGCGAGAAATTGTAGAGTTACCATGCATTGTTGAGTTATATAATCTCATTGAGTCTCGTAGTGTTTCTGGAGTTTGAGATTGAATTGTCAAAATATTCCATATTCGGCCAGCACGTCTTATTCCTTTTTCATACTCATTTTTAAGAAGTCCAGTAGCTTCTTCAAATTTGAAAAGATTGATAAATGCCATATTGATAATTTTTACCTAAAATTATTGTGTATGCAACTTCCAATAGAATTAAAAGATGCGATCGACAGTAATGCATTTTGTGCAATCTCAACTCATGCACAAAATGGTGAAGTCCAAACTCATTTAATGTGGATTGATTATATAGAAAATAAATTAATTATTAATACAGAGATAGATAGAAAAAAAGCTCAAAATATAAGAAAAAATAAAAGTATCTCCCTCGTAGTTTTTCATCCAAAAGCTATGTATTCAAGCTGGGAAGTAAGAGGGGAAGTTGAAGAAATAATTGGAGATATTACAGCCAATGATCATATAGATAAGGTATCTATCCGATATACAGGAAAACCTTACAGAAGAGAATTAGACGAACCTTGGAAGGATGATGTGAAATCACGAGAGATGTGGATAATTAACGTAGAAAAAATAATTTCGATGGTTCGACCTCAGGCTAAGTCTGAATCAGAGTAAAACTTTAAGTAGGGGTGGTTTTCAAATTCTAAGCTAAGATCTCCGAGGTGTTGTTTTATAATATTCTCTGCTTCAAGGGATATATCTCCACCCCGAGTATCGATATGACCAGATTTTCGAAATATATTTGTTGGTATCTTTTTTAAAAATCGTTTGAAATTTTCTTCAGAAATTCTTAGGTGTTTAGCTAAAGAAAGCTCTACTTTCACAGACGCTGGTAGGACATGGCAACTATAAATGTATAAAGATGCAAACATTGACCAATCTAAATCACTCAACCTTCGACCTTTTTCAAAAGCTATAAAGTCGTAATTAAGAAAGTATGCATAGGGAGAGTGTCCAATTCCTGCTTT
>CBFHGZ010000153.1:0-1099 GCA_965655535.1 Candidatus Actinomarina sp. | reverse complement strand
TGACTCCATAGTTGTTTTCTGTATTCACTGTTATAAACAAGTTTGTTGTGTTTATGTAGTGAAGGTCTTCCATAAATTCCAAACAATCTTGGGGCATACACTTTTTCAGCATTAACAAATTTGTCATCAATTGCTTTTAAAACTGGATCTGCACCTGTTTGAATGTTTGTAGAAATATATGTAAATGTAGATTTTTTAATTTTGGTGACTTCATATGGTCTTGATTGTCGAGACTTAGTAATACCAGGATGTACCAATCCAATAGAAATATCCCGACTTTGAAGCTTGTTATCAAGCTCTAAAGCAAACATGGAACGTAACAAATTTGTTTGGTTGTATCGTTTACTTGGAGAAAAACCTTGTTTGCTATGAAGATTGTTGAGGGTAAAACTTCTTGCAAGATAAGAGGCAAGGCTTGTTACCTGTAAAAGCTTTCCTTGTGCTCTTTCAATATTTTCTAAAAGTAAAAGTGATAATCGAAAAGATCCATAAACATTAACTGCAATCATAGACTCGTATCCCTCTTCTGTTAGTTGATAAGGATTGTAAATTAAACCTGCATTGTTATATAAAACATCAATATTTGATCTTTCTTTTAAAACAATTTCTGAGAAATGTTCGATGCTAGGTTTGGATGATAAATCTAGTGGAAGAAATTTTGCTCCTTGACCTAAATATTGTTCAGCTTGCATACCTTTCTTCTCAGACCTACAAGCTAGGATGACTTGAAATTCTTTATCTATTAAGTTTTTTGCAACTCTAAGTCCTATTCCTCTATTTGCACCTGTGATTACTGCTGTTTTTACCATTGTTTATCAGTTTATTAATTTGTACAATTAAAGAAATGTATTACTTGATTGCAGCAATTCTTATACTTACAGCATTTCGGTACTTCAATTTGATTCCAAAGCTATCAAATAAGTTTTGGACTTATGTTGATTATGCCTTTGCTGTAGCTGCATTTGTCTTACTGTTATCTAGAATTCCACCCTTTTTCTCAGGAGTAATTCTCACAGTTGTTATGGTTATTGCTTGGCAAAAAGGCTTTTTTGATAAATTAAAGTAATTTACTCTACAGATTGATACAAGGTAGTTACCC
>CBFHGZ010000152.1:0-1108 GCA_965655535.1 Candidatus Actinomarina sp. | reverse complement strand
CTATCTGAAAACAAAAGTGAAACAATTAAAATTAAAATTAAAATTAAAATTAGTAAAATCCAAAATTTTATTTTCATATTGATATATTAAAAAAAATGGGATTTTAGAAATCCCATTTTTTCATGCTATTCTTCTTTTCTTTATTTAACTTCTAGGCATTATCAAATGCTTTTGAAATTGAAAATACAAAAATTGGATAGCTAATAACCCCAACACCAAGACCAAGGATTAGCCCAACAATATCTGGAGGGATTATAAATGCCAGAACAATTGGAAACCACGATAGAGTATATCCAACGATAGTTCCAAATGTCACTCCCCATTTTGGAAGCAAGTCTTTTCCAGCACTTCTTAAAAACACTAAAGCATAAAGGCCAAAAAATACATTCCAAACAACCCAGTTTGCGCCATATATGTCAACTATTTCTGATGTAGACATCAAAGTATTTTGAGCTGTTTCATATGCAGGACCCACAAATGCGTTCATTAAGTTGAATGCCGTCATAACGAACAAACCATTCGATACAAGTCGAAAATATGGATTGTTTTCGGCATCACAAATTTTTGCTGCGTACATTAAAATTCCCAACCATGAAAATCCAACTGCAAAATTTATTACAGATTGTAATGGACCAAAAGTAGCATTATATCCAACACTATCAGGCCCTATTAGGAAAATTCCTACAGCAAAGTTTGCAGCAATTCCCACGGCTGCTATTTTTGCAAAAAGGCTTCCTAATTGTTTTTCTTTCTGTGTAATCATTTTTTCCTTTCTCTTACTCTCTTGTATCTTTTACTATTGTAAAAAATCTATCTACTGCCCCAGAAACATATTGATTATGCTTATTTCCCTCAAGAATCCATTCAACAATTCTTTCATTTATAAAACTCCTATCAAAAATTTTCTGTATCAAGGCTCAATATATAAATTCAAATCTCAAATTGCAATTCAATGATGTTAAATTTATGTAAACAAGTACTTAACAACATTAAAGTTATTAAATATGAAAAAATCTGAAGTTAGAAGAATGAAAGAAAGAGCTTCTTATGATAAAAAAGATCTTTTTGTTTTTCTAAATAAAATTCCCTTTATTACAGTTTCGTTTAT
>CBFHGZ010000151.1:0-1117 GCA_965655535.1 Candidatus Actinomarina sp. | reverse complement strand
AACACCCAAGTGATAACAAAATAATTATTATTTTGAGCCAACACTTTAACCTCGTAATGAATATTCTCTTCGGACTCAAAAATAGTTTCATAAGAGTAATCTTTTAAGTCAATAATGGAGTCATAGGGTTCAGAGGCAAGCATCATTGCAAATCTCTCTTTTGGTCCAGTAACTTCTTTGTTGTCTTCATGGGCATAATCCCATATAGTATCTACAGCTTTTATTGGGTCATCAGAGAAAGTTTTATAAGCATTAAAGATATCTATAAGTATTTCTTCTGAGGTTAACGATTGTTTAACAATCGTTTGTGTTGTGGTTGTATCAGAAATTGATTCTGTTTCTATAGGTAAAACATCAGTAGTTGTTGTGCAGGAAATAATTAAGAGAAAGAGAAAAAGTTTTTTAGCCACCGATAAACAGTGTTACTACTAAATAGAGATGTAGACAAAAAGCGATAGCTAGAAATCCAAAAAATGAACGTTTTTCTATTTTATTCACACACAAATACTAGCAATGCCCTAGTTATTGAGTAATTTTATTAGTTTTTATTTGCTTGCTCGTAAGCTTGACTATAGAGAATAAGGGTTGGTGCCCATAAACCTACGTAAATTGCGAGTTGTGAATCATTTAAAACAATATAAATAAGTACTGATGCAATAACTGACACCATGCTTGCATATAAACCGAGTTTTGCCATTTAAATCCTTTCAAAGACATTATAGACCATTAAGGCTGGTATCATTAAGATATGTTAGAGACAATTTTTAGCAATCCTTTTTTAATAATACTTTTATTTCCTGTAGCTACTCTAACAATTTTCGTTATTGGTCTTATTAGGGTCGATATTAAAGATTTACGTGATAAAAGAACTAATTCAGACTCTTAAATCTGTCATAAAAACACAGTAAATTAGTTATATGGATAAAGAAACTCTTTCAAACATGGACGAAGAGTCCCTATTTGCTTTACAAAATACTATTGCTGATGTCATCAAAGAGAAAAATTTAGAAAAAGGTGATATTGAAACGATTATTGATGAAGCATTTGAGGTAGCATTTCCTAGATTTGATGGTGTTGGTCTAAATCCATGGGTTGATGGATCACTGTTAATTTGTCC
>CBFHGZ010000150.1:0-1160 GCA_965655535.1 Candidatus Actinomarina sp. | reverse complement strand
GGGCTTAATATAAAGTTATGGAACAAGAAGATAATTTTGTTGAATCAGTCGAAAGTTTAATTGAGACTATAAAAAGATTGATAGTAAAACCTATTAAAAGAATTACTGGGTTTGCAACTTTAGGGGCTTTATTAATAGTTTTATTATTTTTATCACTCTTTTTCTTGTTTATGGGAGTTATCAAGATAATGCAAGGGATTGGTTTGTTTATTGGTGTTAATCCAACCGGTTTTGCATTCGCTTCATTAGGTTTATTATTTTTGATATTATCATTAAAAAATTACTGGAGGAAAAACAATGAGTAAAGTAGCAATAATAGGTTCGGGTCCTGCTGGATATACTGCAGGTATTTATGCTGCTAGAGCAAGTTTAGAACCTGTATTGTTTGAAGGACTAGAGTCTGGAGGACAATTAATGCTTACCACTGATGTTGAAAACTATCCTGGTTTTGTTGATGGAATTATGGGACCAGAGCTTATGCAGGTTTTTAAGCATCAAGCAGAAAGATTTGGAACCGTTATTAAGACAGAATTCATCGATTCGATCGAAAAAACAAATGAAGGATTTAAATTAAAAAGTTCTAAAGAAGAATATATGTTCGATACTGTAATTCTTGCACCTGGGGCATCTGCAAGATGGCTTGATGTTAAAGGAGAAAAAGAACTCCAAGGTTATGGTGTTTCAGCATGTGCAACATGTGATGGTTTCTTTTTCAAAGAAAAGACTGTAGCTGTTGTTGGTGGTGGTGACTCTGCTATGGAAGAAGCATTGTTTTTAACTAAGTTTGCTACAAAAGTAATAGTAATTCACAGAAGAGATGAATTCAGAGCCAGCCAAATAATGCAAGATAGGGTTCTTAATCATGATCAAATTGAAGTGATGTGGAACAAAACTGTAGAAGAGATTAAAGGGGATGGGGCTGTTTCATCTGTTGTCTTGAAAGATACTCAAGACGAAAGCACAGAAGAAGTAAACCTTGATGGTGTGTTTGTTGCAATTGGTCATGATCCAAATGTTAAATTCTTAGATGGTCTTGTTGAGCTTGATGAAAAAGGTTATATCAAAACAGGATTTAGTACTGCTACCAGTACTTCCGTTGATGGAATATTTGCAGCTGGAGATGTTGCTGATTCAGTTTATCGACAAGCAATCACTGCTGC
>CBFHGZ010000149.1:0-1172 GCA_965655535.1 Candidatus Actinomarina sp. | reverse complement strand
GGTTGAATACCCACCAACAACATAGATGGAGTAGTAAGTAATCCTCCACCGCCTGCTATTGAATCAATTAATGATGCAAAAAAGGCAACTATAAACAAAATAAGATAAACTGTTGATTCTTCGTATGCGTATTCCATAATTTTTAATCATTTTATTCTCGTTAATTTATAACGTTATCAAATACTACGAATACTATAAAAACGTATAAGATTACTGCATACTCATAAGAATGTTTTTTATAATAAATTTATGAAATATTTTGGAGCTATTGATCAAGGAACGACGAGTTCCAGATTTATAGTTTTTAACGATCAAGGTGAAATCGTTCATCAACATCAAGAAGAGTTTACACAGTATTTACCAAATGAAGTCTCTGTCGAACATGATCCAGTTGAGATTTGGGAATCTGTTGTTACCTGTATCTCTAAAGTTGATAATGAATTTGATATATCTCAATTAGATAGCATTGGTATAACAAATCAAAGAGAAACAACATTAGCTTGGAATCGAAAAACAGGTGAACCTTTTCATAATGCATTAGTTTGGCAAGACACTAGAACTCAGAATATTTGTGATGAAATTAAAGAGATTAAAAATATCAAAAATGATTTAGAGAAAACGGGTTTACCAGTCGCTACGTATTTTTCATTATCAAAAATATTATGGCTTATACGCAATGTAGAAAATATTCAAAATGAATTAGAAAATAATAACGTTTGTTTTGGAACGATTGACAGTTGGCTTTTGTATAAATTGACTGGAACGCATACAACAGATGTAACAAATGCTAGTAGAACTTTAATGATGGATTTAGAAACTTTAAATTGGTCAGAAAATATTACAGAAGAGTTAAATATACCTTTGTCATCACTTCCAACAATCAAACCCTCATTATCAAATTTTGGTACAAATACTGAAATACTAAAAGACACACCAATTTCAGCTGTTTTAGGAGATCAACAAGCAGCGTTGTTTGGTCAAAACTGTCTCAACGAAGGTGAAGTAAAAAATACTTACGGAACTGGTTGTTTTGCTTTAACTAATACTGGTAGTGAAATTGTAAAGTCTTCTAATGGTTTGCTTAGTACTGTGGCTTATCAAGTTGAGGGAGAACATGCACAATATGCATTAGAAGGATCAGTAGCAATAGCTGGAGCCGCTGTTCAATGGTT
>CBFHGZ010000148.1:0-1175 GCA_965655535.1 Candidatus Actinomarina sp. | reverse complement strand
AGAAAGTTAATTATGGGTGCAATAGAAATTTCAAATGTAGGAAAAATTTATCCTAACGGTACTCGAGCTCTTGAAGATGTAAACATCACAATTGAAGATGGTGAATTTGTTGTTCTTGTAGGTCCTTCAGGTTGTGGAAAAACTACTCTTTTAAGGATGGTCGCTGGTCTTGAAGACATTACAGAAGGAGAAATAGAGATTGCAGACAAAGTTGTAAACGAAGTTGCACCAAAAGATAGAGATATAGCTATGGTTTTTCAAAACTATGCACTTTATCCTCATATGTCCGTTTATGACAATATGGCATTTTCATTAAAACTTAGGAAACTTCCTAAAGACGAAATTGATTCAAAGGTCAGAGATGCAGCTAAAACTTTGGAAATAGATGAATTATTAGAACGAAAACCCAAGGCCCTTTCTGGAGGACAAAGACAAAGAGTTGCTATGGGGCGTGCAATTGTAAGAAACCCTCAAGCTTTTCTTATGGATGAACCGCTTTCCAATCTAGATGCAAAACTTAGAGTTCAAATGCGAGCAGAGCTAGGACAACTACATTCGCAACTTCAAACTACAACTCTATATGTAACTCATGATCAAGTTGAAGCTATGACAATGGGAGATAGAGTTGCAGTAATTCGCAAAGGCGTTCTTCAACAAATTGATACTCCTCGTGAGATTTATTTATATCCCAAAAATATTTTTGTTGCTGGTTTCATAGGTAGCCCTTCAATGAACTTTGTCTATGCAACTGTTTCACCTTCAGGAAAGTCTTTCAAAATCAAAATTGGTGATGTTGAAATAAAAACATCGACTGCACCTAAGACTTTAGCTGAATTTAAAGACAAAGAAATTGTTCTTGGAATTAGACCAGAAGCATTTGAAGACTCTGTTTATGCTGGAAAAGAATTTACTGAAGATTTTCCAGTTGAGATTACTCTACTTGAGCAATTAGGTTCAGATTCCTACATTCACTTTTATAAAGATATAAAACCTGTTCAAACAGAAGCTATTGAAGAAATTCTAGCTGATGAAGGTGAAGATATCTCTGTATTAGGTACTGAAACAAAGTTTATTGCAAGAATTAATCCAAATGCAACAGTTGAAGAAGGGCAAAAAATTAAATTGAAAATAGACCCAACCAAATTACATTATTTTGATCCTGAGACTGGTCTAGC
>CBFHGZ010000147.1:0-1185 GCA_965655535.1 Candidatus Actinomarina sp. | reverse complement strand
CCTATGCCTCCTAAAACTGTTCCAGCAAAAATTAATAAAAGTATTAAAAATCCCATATTCCAACGTACATCGTTGATAGTTGCTTGAAATATACCTGCTAGACCAGCCAACATACTTGAAGAAACCCATGTCATTAAAATTATGTTGTCAGAATTAATGCCAGATATGCTTGATAAATCTTCAGAGTCTCTTACCGCTCTCATAGCTTTTCCGATTTTTGTATAGGTTAAAAAGAAACCAACTAATAACATAACAACAACTCCAGCAATTAATACATTTAGATTTCTTGGGGTCATATCAAAAAATAAATATGTTTGCCTTCTTTGGAGTTCAAGAGGAAAATTTTGTACTTTTCCAGTAGCAAATAATAAATACAAGTGTCTCACAAAAATAGAAAGACCTATTGTTACTACTAATACAGCAATGTTTCCAACATTATTTTTTCTTAGAGGCCTAAACAAGCATAGCTCTAAAATACCACCAAAAACTCCACAAGTTAATACTGCTAGAAAGCACGATATTGCAAAACTCAATCCTAGAGGTGGTATGAAGCCTAAAAATTCAATCCTGTAATCAATAGGACTGGAGAAAAATAATGTAGCGATGGCACCGAGAGCAATTATTTCACCATGTGCGAAGTTAACAATTCTTGTAACTCCATAAAGCAGAGATAGAGCAACTGAAGCAACGGAAATGATTGTACCTAGTAACAATCCATTACCTAATTGATCTAACATTTAACTAATCCTAATTTTCATTGATAAATTCAACTTCTGAACCATTTTCAATTTTAATTTGTAATTCATAATTACTTTCAATCTGGT
The DNA here is from genome assembly GCA_965655535.1 of Candidatus Actinomarina sp. Classification (GTDB taxonomy): domain Bacteria; phylum Actinomycetota; class Acidimicrobiia; order Actinomarinales; family Actinomarinaceae; genus Actinomarina. The sequence goes on along the minus strand of CBFHGZ010000147.1, from coordinate 361 downwards.
TTAAATATCCAATTGTAGCATTTATCCAATTGGTAGGCACTACAGCATCTCCAATAACTACGATTGGTAACTCATTTGAAACAATAACTTTGTAATTTCCATTTAATTTAATTTCTTCTGCGTTTAAATTTGGACCTAAATAAATTTCTCCAGTTCCTACAATTTCAGAACTAGACAAACTTATATTGTCTAATGAAATTTCTGAATCAAATGAAATTAAATCCAGTTTCCACAGATTTTTATTACCAAGTTTTAAATCCCAGCCTTTTATTTGAAATAGCCTATCAGTATCTATTTCTCTGAATATCAATGCCCTAGGAACTCCAATCAATGTTTCAATTGTTTCTGGATAACCTATTTC
>CBFHGZ010000146.1:0-1189 GCA_965655535.1 Candidatus Actinomarina sp. | reverse complement strand
ACCTCTTCAGAGTTTGAGGGTCAATCTATTGAAATTGATATCTCTGATGATGGTAAAAGGAAACAAATAAAAATTAAAAGAGAAGAGAAGTAACTAAATCGCTGTCATGCAAGATTTAGTGCATCAAGATTTACACCCTTATAAGAAAAAAATATTTATTGCACCTGGATTAGATAAGTAATGCTTGTTATTTTTTTAACAGTAGTTGGGTCAATTTTACTGTTATATAACTTTCCTACTTTGACGACAGTTTTAGCAGTATTTGTATTTATTTTTTCAATAAGATGGTTGCTCTACAATAATAAGTTTTACAAATGAAAGTATCATTAACCGGATTTAAAATTCCAGTAGATAATCTCGATGATGCAATTGAGTTTTATACTGAGAAACTATTTTTTTCACTTCTTTTCAGAGAAGATAGTTTTGGATGGGCAACGGTTCAATTAGGAAATCAGAATGTTGGCCTCTATATCCCCGGTAAAGGCGGTGGAGATCGTGCGGTTGGAGGAACTGTAGATTTTTCATTTTTGATTGATGATTTTCAAAATTATTTTCAAAAAGTTAAAGAACAAACAAAGGAAGTCGCCTCTGATGTCATTACTACTGCTGATAATCTTAAAATTTTTGAAACTACAGATCCTTCTGGAAATATAATTACATTCAGAGAGCAACAGTAATGATTATCTCTAATTTTATTACTGAAGAAATTTCATCTCATTTAATTGCCTCTAAGCATGTAATAGCAAAACAGGAGGAGTTTGATACATTAATTCCTAATTTTGAAAAAGAATTGAATGAAGTTTTACAAAGTCAACTTGTAGATATTACAGGACCATTATTTTTTATTTATAGAGATGAACCAAAAAATGGTTTATTCGATATTGAAATAGGCCATGCTGTTTCAGACAAATTTAATGGTGATGGTGAAATTTTGTGTAAAGAAAGCTATCAAGGAAAAGTTGCAAAATGTGAATTTAAAGGTTCTTATGACAACATACCTAGTGCTTGGGATGAATTTGGTGTAGCGATTGAAAATTCTAAACTAGTAACAAAAGAACTCTGTTGGGAAAGCTATGATATTGGTCCTAATGAGTCATCTAATCCTGAGTTGTGGGTAACTACCTTGTATCAATCTGTAGAGTAAATTACTTTAATTTATCAAAAAAGCCTTTTTGCCAAGCAATAACCA
>CBFHGZ010000145.1:0-1192 GCA_965655535.1 Candidatus Actinomarina sp. | reverse complement strand
TTGAAAATCTAAATGCTTTAATACCAAGATTTTTTATTAATTGTATGTCATCATCCAATAGTTCAAAATGCTTACAAGCTTCATTACACGGTTCTTCACAAATAGAGTCATTTTGATTTTCCCAATGCGTCCAGTCGTTATTGTAAATACCTCCTTCAACTTGATAAGAAGCTACGGCTGTACCGAAAATAAATGATTTTGGAAATTGTAAATTATTCATATCTATAAATTAAATAAGTTATAAAAATATATGCTATTTGTAAAAGAAATCTATAAAAGTGTTGTGTATTTGAAAAATAACGGTTTCCATAAGGAAGATTATTAACCCAGACGTATAAATTTGCTCCATATATTAAAACAAGAAAAATAATCATAAAAATTGCAGCTTCTTTTCTATATTTAGTTAATAAAAATAAAGGTGCAACTACTTCAATGACTCCAGTTAATTGATGAGTTAATTGAGGAAATGGAATAAATTTAGGTACTAATGGTTCATAAAATTGTGGATTTAAAAAATGATTAATTCCAGCAAGTACAAAAAAGCCAATGTACACATATATTAATAATTTAATTAAATCCATTCTTTTGCTTTGCTTATAGCTTTTAACCATTTTTGTATATATTTGTCTCTTAAATTGCTTTCAATATTTGGTGTCCAGGTTGATGAACTAGAAATAAAAGAATCCATGGTTTCCAATGTAAGATTGTTTGTAAAAATGTAACTAGCTGCAGCTGCACCTAAAGCTGTTATTTCATTAATTTTTTGTGAAACAACTTCTTTATTAAAAATATCAGCTTGGAATTGCATCAACATATTGTTTGCAATCATTCCTCCATCAACACTTACTTTTGAAAATTTAAGATTGGTGTCTTTTTCCATGGCTTCTAACAATTCATACGATTGATATGCAACCGATTCAAGAACTGCTCTAGAAATATGAAACTTGTTTGAGTATCTAGATAATCCAACTAAAACTCCACGTGCAGTTTCATCCCAATGAGGTGAGAATAAACCAGAAAAAGCTGGCACAAAATATACATCTCCGTTGTCTTCAACTTTAGAAGCTAACGCTTCCACTTCAGAGCTATCAGATATAATATTTAGATTATCTCGTAACCATTGAACAGCGGCTCCAGCTATTGCTACTGATCCTTCTAATGCATATTGTGCATCTTCTCCCTCAACTTGATA
>CBFHGZ010000144.1:0-1199 GCA_965655535.1 Candidatus Actinomarina sp. | reverse complement strand
ATGGGAGTTCATACTGGTGATTCTATTACTGTTGCACCTATTCAAACTTTGTCTGACAAGGAATATCAAATTATGCGGGATGAAGCATTGTTATGTTTAGACACAATAGGAATTGCAACTGGAGGAAGTAATGTACAGTTTGCCGTAAACCCAAAAAATGGTGAAAGAAGGATTATTGAGATGAATCCTAGAGTTTCAAGGTCATCTGCTTTAGCCTCTAAAGCAACAGGATTTCCAATTGCAAAGTTTGCAGCTTTACTAGCTGTAGGGTTCAGTCTTACAGAATTAAATAATGATATAACGGGTACAACTCCTGCAAGTTTTGAACCAGTACAAGACTATGTTGTAGTAAAGATTCCTAGGTTTGATTTTCCAAAATTTCCTTCAACTGATGATGTTTTAGGAACTTCAATGCAAAGCGTTGGTGAGGTAATGTCTATTGCCTCAACATTTACTGAAAGCCTAACAAAAGCTATACGTTCTTTAGAAATTGGAAAAACTGGGATAAGAAATATTGACAATAGATTTATAAATCTACCTAAAGTTGAATTGCAAGAAGAAATTAAGACACCAAGACCGAGAAGAATATTTGCAATATTAGAAGCTATAAGAAGAAATTGGCCAATAGAAGATATCTCTAAATTTTCAAAAGTTGATATTTGGTTCTTAAATGAGATAGAAAAAAGTTTTAACGTTACACCCGAATCAACACCAAGTTCAATATTGAAAATGCTTGGATGGACAAACGAGGATCTAGATTCTTTAGAGATTAAAGAAGAGTTGGAAAAAAACAGAGTCTATAAATTAGTGGATACATGTTCTGCTGAATTTTTATCAAAAACCCCATATCTATATTCAACCTTTGGTGTATCGAATGATGATTTAACCTCTAAAAATAAGAAAGTTGTTGTCATTGGTTCAGGACCAAACAGAATAGGGCAAGGAATTGAATTTGATTATTGCTGTGTACATGGCATTCAATCTTTAAAAGAAAATAATTACGAAGCAATCATGATTAACTCAAACCCAGAAACAGTTTCAACAGATTACGATACTGCTGACAAACTATATTTCGAACCACTATCCTGGATTGAAGTGAAGGCGGTTCTTGAACGAGAGCAACCTGATTCAGTAATTATTCAACTTGGTGGTCAAACTCCTCTAAAGTTAGCAAAAAATATTAAAGATTCTGGATTTGA
>CBFHGZ010000143.1:0-1210 GCA_965655535.1 Candidatus Actinomarina sp. | reverse complement strand
TTGTTGCATTTTCTTTGAGTGTGTCTAGTACCTTCTCGTCAGAGTACTCATTAAAATTTTCTTGTATTGGATTAAGAAAATTAACTACAGATTCTCCTACGGCAATCTTAAATTCACCGTATTGAGAGTTTGAAAATTCTTTCTCTGAATCATCAATAGATATATTGTTTATAGAAGAATAGATTTCTAACAAATTACTTATCCCTTGTTTTGATTCTGTATCATACCTAATTTCACTTTCTGAATCCGTAACGGATGACTTGAATTTTTTCATGATCTCATCTTTAGAGTCACTTATGTAGACAGTTCCATTTAAATCATCAGCACTTTTAGACATCTTTTTATCAGGGTGTCTTAATGACATAACTCTTTTAGCAATTGAATTGCCAGTTTTTTCAGGAATTGGAAAAACATCACCAAAATAATTATTAAACCTTTCAGCAATATTTCTAGTCAATTCAAGATGCTGGGTCTGATCTTCTCCTACAGGAACTTCATTTGCTTTATGAATAAGAATGTCAGCAGCCATCAGTATTGGGTATGTAAAAAGACCCGCATGTGTTCCATGAGAAGACGATTTTTCTTTAAATTGTGTCATTCGTTGAAGTTCACCAATCTGACAATAGCTAGATAAAATCCATGACAAGTAAGAATGTTGAGGAAGATCACTTTGTAAATAAATAATTGAGTTGTTTAAATCAATCCCGGAAGAAAACAACGCTTTTGATGTAGAAACTATGCTTGAATTTAGCTCATTCCTTTTAGGTAGTGAAGTTAATGAATGTAAATCAACTATACAAAAGTAATTATTTGATTCTTCTTTAGATATTTTGGCCCAATTGTTTATAGCACCTAAAAGATTGCCCAAATGCACAATTCCGGTAGGCTGTATTCCAGAAAAAACTGTTTTCATATCTGCTATTCTAATAAATTAAATTAGATTGGAGAGTCATATCAAATCCGAATATTCTATGTCAATTTACTCAGGACTAAGAAACATTATTTTAATAGGTTCACTATTTGGATTTCACGGTCTGCTAAACAGAAGCTTAATACTTGATGGAATAAATGAAGTCCTCATTGTTACTCAAAGGATAACTTTAGTGACGATTCTAATGGCGCTGTATTGTTTTAAAGAGTTTAGAAAGGAAATTAGTTTATCTACTTTAAAAAAGGGAGGGTTAACCGGATTTCTAGCTATTTTTTTACC
>CBFHGZ010000142.1:0-1222 GCA_965655535.1 Candidatus Actinomarina sp. | reverse complement strand
AAAAGTATCAATATTTTAGAAGAGATTACATCACCAGACAATATAACCATGGTTGAACTCTCGTTAGTAGACACAACACATCATCACCATATGTTTTGTGAAAAGTGTGGAGATGTTATAGATATTGAGCTGAGTAAAGAGTTTGAAAATAAATTAGATGGTGAAATTAGAGTATTAGAAAAGAAGCTGCAAGTAAAAATAAATGACCATGGACTTGAATTACTTGGTAGTTGTAAAGCTTGCTTAAAAAATTAAAGCAATTAAATTTGCATTCAAGAGATATGACTGAAGCATTTCAAGAGTAATGTTATGAAAATAAGTTGGAGAAACATTTAATGGAATCGTCATAAAATCCGTAGTTACACTGCTTTTTACAGCAATAGCCACTTCTACATAATCTTTATCTACTACATTACAAACTACACACATTACTTGATTAATATTAATGCAAATTATTCTTTAAAGAAGAAAGTATACAAATGTTTTTTGGAATAAACTTTAATCACGGGATTGGTAGTGTTGGTGATCTTCCAATTCCTTTTGACACAGTTTTAAATATTTCAGCACTAGTCATTGTTTTAACATTTGTATTTTTGAAAGTTTCATGGAAAGAATCAATTCTGGTTAATACAGAAACTGTATTTGAAGATAAACAAAATTTGTTTGGGAAAATACTTGGTGTATTTACACTTCTTCTACTAGTTCTACCTGGATTTATAAGCGATGAGTCAGCTAAAACATCTGTTGTCCCATTAATTTTATGGGTGTTTTTGTGGATAGGAGTTCCTGTTCTGGGATTGATATTTGGCGATGTCTATGCAAAATTTAATCCATTAGCAATTCTTAACTTAGAAAGTAAAAAACCAAACAATGTTTACGTTGCCTCAATATTATTTTTAGGACTTACATGGTTTGAACTTGTTTGGAATAAACCTGGGAACCCACAACATATTGGTACAGTTTTTCTAATTCTATTCTTAGTAACAAACCTTGTAAGAAAATCTAGTAAATCTTCCTCTATAGAAGTTGATCCTCTTTTATTGCTACATCATCTTTATAGCAAGTTGAGACTTACAAATAAAAAACCTTTTCTAAAAGGCTTATTAGAAAACATTGCCAATTTAACAAATTTGAAAGGAATGGAGTATTTTATTCTCTTGATGATTGGGACTGTGACGTATGATGGACTTCGTGGAACTACTTTCTGGTATAACCAGTTTGG
>CBFHGZ010000141.1:0-1244 GCA_965655535.1 Candidatus Actinomarina sp. | reverse complement strand
GGAATTGATAAATTCATTAATTTGTTCTGAACTTAGATCCATAGAAAATACAAAAGCTTTATATTCTTTATTTTTAAATGAAAATGGAAATACTTTAGATGATGTAATTTTTTGGAAATTTGAAGATGATCTAATTCTTATTTGTAATGCAAGTAATACAGAAAAAATAACAAATCATTTAGCTTTACATGGTGTAAATTTCGATAATTTAACTTCTGACACAGTTTTAATAGCTGTTCAAGGTAAAACTGCCATTGAAAAATTAAAAAGTAAATTTAATATTCCTGAAAAATTTAATACAGGAAGAAATGATAAGTTTACTTATGCTCGAACTGGTTATACCGGGGAAGATGGAATTGAAATTATGTGTTCAAATGATGATTCAGATGAGTTAATAAATTATTTGATGTCTATAGATATTAAACCTTGTGGACTGGGTTCTAGGGACACATTGAGACTTGAAGGGTCATTACCACTGTATGGTTTTGAATTAACAGAGGATATATCACCAGTTGAAGCAGGTTTAAAATGGACTATTACAAATAAATCCAACTACTTAGGTAAAGACAAGGTAGATGATCAGATAAATTCAGGTAATCATAAATATTTAAAAAGATTTACGTTAAATGGCCGTCAAATTGCAAGGACAGGTACTGAAGTATTCAGTGATAATGTAAAAGGTTTAGTTACTTCAGGAAATATATCTCCTGTTTTACAAGTTCCTATTGGCTTTGTTTTGTTTGAATCTAAACCTCCTGTCGATTTAGTGAATTTTGATATACGTGGTAATTTATTAGAGGGAAAATTGTTAAAAAAGAGGTTCTTAAGTTAATGTTTGTACCACACTCTGAAATTGATTTAAAAAAGATGTTCGAAGAGCTTTCTATAAGTTCGCTAGATGATTTATTTACTCACATTCCTGAAACTCTTAAGCTAAATGACGGTCTTAATTTACCTGAATCTTTATCCGAATTAGAAGCTATTCAACACTTTGAAACCGTTGAGAAAAAGAATACCCAAAGTTTAATATGCTTTGCTGGCGGTGGTCATTATGATGTTTATCTTCCTCATACAGTAAAAACACTTACTATGAGGCCAGAATTTATGACTTCTTATACTCCGTATCAAGCAGAAATTTCTCAAGGAATTCTTCAAATTCTTTTTGAATACCAATCTTTGATTTGCGATCTTACAGATATGGAACTTGCAAATGCTTCTTTATATGACGGAGCAACATCTATAGC
>CBFHGZ010000140.1:0-1250 GCA_965655535.1 Candidatus Actinomarina sp. | reverse complement strand
TTATGTATTAGATAATTTTATATTTGTAATTTCTATGGCAATTATTACATTAGTTACTTTTATATATGGATTTTATTGGTTTGTTAACAATGAAGGTGAAAAGAGGTTACAAAATGAATATGAATGAAGAATTTATGTCCTTTGGTGGAGAGACTTTAGATACATACTTAGGTCATGAACTTATTGAAATTAAAGAAGGCTACGTAAAGTCAAAACTTTTAGTGAACAACAACCATAAACAACCTATGGGTTTAGTCCATGGCGGTATTTATTCTACATTATCTGAAACTATCTGTTCTTATGGCGCGAATGTTTCCCAAGAAGGTACATTTGTTGGTGTCAACAACAATACAGATTTTTTGTCTAGTGTTAAAGAAGGCGAAATAGTTTGTGAGGCTAAATTAATCAAAGGAGGAAAGTCGTATCAATTATGGGAATCTAAAATTTTTCATAATGATAAGCTCTGTGCCGTATCAAAGGTTCGTTTAAGTAGAGTTGGTTAAATTTTTAACAACTATACAATCAATACTAAATTACTAACTCAGGAGATTACATGAAGAAACTATTGATATTTTTATTAATCTTTTCATTCTGTGGTGGAAACAGTGAAGAAGCTAATATCCCTGAGGTAGATATTGAAGAAACAACTACTACGATTGGAGAACAAGTGGCAGATAAAACTTACTCGCAGCCTCATGATATGAATTTAGATGATTCAAAAACATATCAAGCAATAGTTAAAACTAATTTAGGTGATATGACTATTGAATTTTTTACAGATGATGCTCCTGTGACTGTTAACAATTTTGTAACTTTGGCTAAAGACGGATATTACGATGGAGTAATTTTTCACAGAGTTATTTCTGGTTTCATGATTCAAGGAGGAGACCCATCTGGAACTGGTCATGGTGACTATGGAAAGTACCCTGGATATGAATTCGAAGATGAACTTGATAATCCTAGACAATATGAAAAAGGAATTTTAGCTATGGCTAATAGAGGACCTAACACAAATGGAAGTCAATTTTTCATTATGCATGTAGATTATCCACTTCCTTACAATTACACAATATTTGGAAATGTAATTGATGGCTTTGATGTTATAGATAAAATAGCAGCTGTTCAAACAGATTCAGCCGACAAACCTTTGGAAGATATTGTTATAAGTACTGTTGAAATTCTTGAGAATTAAATAATTTAATTAATTTACTTGAAAATAACCCTCCGGGTACTCCTTTTCCTTGTTTAAT
>CBFHGZ010000139.1:0-1270 GCA_965655535.1 Candidatus Actinomarina sp. | reverse complement strand
CCTCGAGGAGGACATTAATTTGAAAAAGTTAGTATATCTAATTGTTTCAAATATATTATTATTTTTAATTTTTCCAATTATTCGTTTTTTTAGTAAAACTTTATATGAAAAATATATTCTTCCAGTATTAATTAATACAACATGTAATTCTCGACCTATTGACTATCAAAGAAAGAAAGTGATACCTGAAGCATACGGGGTTGTTCTAGAAATAGGTATTGGACCAGGGTCTAACTTGAAACATTACGACAGTTCTAAGATAAAAAAAATATATGGCATAGATCCTTCAATAGAATTAAATGAAATAGCTAGAAAAAGAGCTAATAAGCATGATTTAGATATTGAATTTTTGATAGAGTCAGCTAGTAAATTATCGGTTGAAGACAATTCAATAGATACTGTAGTTAGTACTTATGCATTATGTTCAATTCCTGAACCTGATAAAACTTTACAAGAAATTAAAAGAGTCCTTAAGAAAGATGGTATTTTTATATTTTCTGAACATGGTTTATCACCCGATAAATTTGTATCTTTTATACAAAACTCAACAGACTTTTTTTATCCCAAAATTTCAGGAGGTTGTCACACTAATAGAAATATAGAAAAGCTATTAAAAAATGCAGGATTTAACTTCATAAATTTAGACAACATCTATTTACCAGGAACACAGAAGTTTTTGGGATATAACTATTGGGGTAAAGCAAAAATCTAATTTTTATAGGTTGTGAATGACATTGGTAACAACACCCCAAACAAATGCTTCACTTTCCTCTGAAATAATAATGGGATCGTAGGCTTCGTTTTCAGGTTCTAGAACAATATTCTTACCTTTTTTTCGATATCTTTTTACAGTAAGCTCATTGTCCACAACAGCTATAACTACTTTTCCTTCTTCAGCTTTTAAACTCCTATCGACAACTAAAATATCATTTGGAAATATACCAGCATTAATCATTGATTCTCCAGATGCCCTCACAAGAAATGTAGCTGCAGGATGCTTGACTAGATATTGATTGAGATCAATTTTATCCTCTAGGTAATCATCAGCAGGGGATGGAAATCCAGCTGCCACTTTATTGCTGTACATAGGAACTTCATAAAGTCCCTTACTGACAATTTCAGAAATATATTTAACTTTACTTACAGGAATACGGATAGCTTTTGTCTGCTCTCCATACTTACCTTGACCTTTCGGTCTACCGGCTCCTTTTCTTGCTCCACCTCGAGGCATAAAATGTCTTTCTTTTTTCTTAGAATAGTGTACAGTATT
>CBFHGZ010000138.1:0-1279 GCA_965655535.1 Candidatus Actinomarina sp. | reverse complement strand
TGTGGAGCTATGTTCGGATCGTTGTATGATTCTTCTAATACAACTACTTCAATTCCACCTACTAAATCAGAGACAAGATTATAGAAAAAAGCACCTATTGTTGCGAGAGCTGTTTGGACTAACATATATAATGCTGCCATAGAAACAAGACCAGTAAAGAGAGTTTCTATATTGTTAACAAGAGAGGCATCTTGATCTAACAAGGCTAGTCTTCTTGCTATATCTTCTAAACCTTGGGGTACTCCTGCATTTACAAGTAACACCCAGAGAATGGACATCCCTAAAACAACTGTCAAAGCAACTACAAAATTAAGAACAAAAGTGACTTTTAAGACAGTCCATGGGTCTATCTTTCTAATTATTCTTCGAACTCTATTAACTCTTACCATTATTCACTTTTTATTGGTATGAACGCTGAAATCTCTTCCTCTTTTGAAAGCTTCATAATTCTTACACCTTGAGCAGCTCTACTCATTTTTTTTATTTGCTTCACTGCACATCTTATAGCAGTTCCGCCAGTACTCATAAGCATAACTTCAGTATCTTCATCTACTGAACGAGCACCAACTAAATTTCCTTTTGTTTCGGTGACCTTAAGTGCTTTTACACCCATTCCACCTCTACCTGCTTTTCTAAATTCATCGAGTTTTGTTCTCTTTCCGTATCCCTTTGCGGTAATAAACAAAAGAGTTTCGTCTCGTGAAGTGGCAGCTCCAACAACCTTGTCACCTTCTCTGAGTTTTATTCCTCTTACACCCATTGCAGTTCTTCCTTGTGGTTTAAGATTGGTCTCTTCAAACCTTATAGCCTGACCGTTTTGAGACACAAGAATGACGTCTTCTTTTCCTGATGTAGTTTTAACAGAAACAACTTTGTCATCATCTTTAAGTTTTATGGCTTGGAGAGATTTGTAGTTGGAGTCAAACTCTTTAAAGTTTGATTTTTTAATAGTTCCTTTTTCAGTCATTATTAATAAAAATTTCTCAGTCTCATAGTCACGGGTGTCGATAATGGCCTGTATTTTTTCATCTTGTCCCATTGAAAGTACGTTTTGTACTAGTGAGCCTTTTGCAGTTCTTGTTGTTTTTGGAATTTCATGAGCTTTTGCTCTATAAACTTTTCCTTTGTCTGTAAAGAATAATAAATAGGAATGTACAGAAGTGGATAGTAAGTGTTCAACAACATCTTCTTCAGAAGAAGCAGCCTTAACTCCTTTTCCACCTCTACCTTGTTTTTTATATGAGGTTGAAGGTACTGATTTAATATATCCAGCAGCGGA
>CBFHGZ010000137.1:0-1286 GCA_965655535.1 Candidatus Actinomarina sp. | reverse complement strand
AATGCTTGTCCCATCCAAAATTGTAAAAACCAAAAGAAGTGTTGTTTTGCTTTATCAAATCGAACATCTTTGCCGTCTTTACGAACCCTTCTGAATAGATATGTTCCCAATCTTCCCGCCCAGATCAATACATACACAAAAATCAGAGTGTCCAATGTAGTTGGATTGTCAACTGTTGTATAGGCAACACTTACTACAGCTATGTATGTCAGACTTCCAATAAGGTCATACACTTTTTCAGTTCGTAATAAATAGGATGGAATAAAAGCGATAACCTGAACTAATACAGCTGTTATTAAAACAAAACTAAAAGCATTAATTCCGTAAATAGTGGCCTCTATGTCTTTACCAACAAAACTAACTAAATAAATTGCTAATAAGAAAGCTAATGAATTGATGATATTTTTTAACTGTCTGTTCATGTTTATATTTTATTCTTATTGAGTAATTAACATGTTGATATGGAAGATGGTAAAAATTTATATGAAGATAATGCATATATAAATTACTTTGATGCGTTGTATCTATTAAATATAGTTTTTAAAAATGATTCAAAATATGCATTTATTGACTCCTCCCATATCGAAGGCATCTGGAGTAATGAAAAAGATAAATATCATAAATTCTGTAGGATAAAAGCCTTTAAATATGAACTTGGTGGCTACGTTATACAGATTGATGATGAATACAAGGGAGCATCTGAAGAATTAATGCCACTATCCACAGATATTAAAAATTCTTATAACCCTCTTAAAACTAGTGAGAATCCAACATTTAAAAAAGCATATTGGGCACGAAGAGACAATGCTTTGTCAACATTTGTAGATGGTAATGAAAATATTAATGAACATTATTTTATTGCTGGCTTTACGGAAAAATTTGATTATGAGCATCAAAAATTGCTTGGTTTGAATACCCCATACGTAAATTTTGTTATCAATAACGACAAAAGCTAGTGGTAGATTTTGTTGAAATACTTTAGACCCCTAATTCCCTACCTTTTAGGATTATTCGTTTTATACACTCAATCAAATTTTTACAAATTACTTTCAATCAACTTATTGGTCCAATCAATCCTCTTTTTTATTGTTGTTTGCATACCTATCTATAGAACACAGAGAATGAGTTATGTGGATATTGCGTGGCCATGGGGTTTAGTACTTATAGGCCTTGTTAATTATATCTACAATGATGGATCTGAATTCAGAGTGCTTATCGCAAGCATCATCGTATCAATTATTGGTTTAAGAATGGGCATTGGTGCTCTAAGTTTATGGAAGCAAGGA
>CBFHGZ010000136.1:0-1317 GCA_965655535.1 Candidatus Actinomarina sp. | reverse complement strand
AAAGTCATAATAAATAAAGTTATACCTAAAGCAAAAAGAGCATTATATGCTGTTGTACCATGCGGAGTATCTCCTAGAGAAACATTTACTATTGATGAAGTTATCGTATACATTGCTCTTCTTGGATCAAGATTAAGTTCTGGATACTGACCTCCTGCAATTGTTACAATCATTGTTTCACCAATTGCTCTAGAAAAACCTAATATAAAAGAAGCAATAATCCCAGATAATGCCGCTGGAAACATAATTTTTAAAGCAGTTATTCTTCTAGTTGCTCCTAAAGCTAGAGATCCGTTTCTTAAAGAATTTGGTACAGCATTTAGAGCATCATCAGAAATTGATGCAATTGTTGGAATTATCATTATCCCTACTGCTATTCCAGCAGATAAAGCATTAAAAACACCTGAACCTGGTAAAAATCTTTGAACTATATTTGGTGTAATCCAATTTAAAGCAAAATAACCAAAAACAACAGTGGGAACACCTGCCAATAACTCAAGTACAGGTTTTATTACTTTCCTGGTTCTTTTGGAAGCAAATTCGGACAAATAGATCGCTGAAAATAAACCTAAGGGAAATGAAATTGAACAAGCGATTGCTGCAATGTACACCGTAGAAGAAATTAAAACCATAACACCATATTCAGGGTTTTGAAATGTAGGAGTCCATTTTGTTGCAGTAAAGTAACCTTTTAAGGTTACATTTGGATCCTGGAAAAAATTTATTGCTTCTGTTAATAAAGTAAAAACAATAGATATAGAAATTAAAATAGCAGCAAACGCTGATCCTGTTATAAAAAACTTCACAATTTTTTCTAATGGTCTGGTGAAGGTTTTTGTTAATTGATTATATAAATTCTCAGTTTCTTTCATTGGTTTACTTTTTTAATTGTAGTTTGTGAGGACATTTCTGCCCTCACAAAAAACAATTAATATATATTTAACCTCTGCTAAAAGCTGACCATGACATGAGTGATGCCATTTTTTGCTCAGCTAACATAGGAACATAACCAACAGCTGGAACAATTGCATCCATTGCTACAAAGTAGAAATCGACGAATTCTCTAACTGCAGACATGCCTTTTGCAGACTCAGCTATATAAATAAATAAAGGTCTTGCTAAGAAGTAATTACCTTCAAAAGCTGCTTCTGGTGGTTGACATCCGTCACCAGCATCTACTTGTACAGCTGTTAGCTTATCTTTATTCTCTTCATAATATGCGAGTCCAAAGTATCCTAATCCACCAGCTGATCCAGATACACCGTTTACAAGTACGTTGTCATCTTCGGATGCTGTGTAGTCAGAACGGCTACCGCC
>CBFHGZ010000135.1:0-1318 GCA_965655535.1 Candidatus Actinomarina sp. | reverse complement strand
CTTTTTTCAACAAAACTAATTAGTTCATCAAATTGAGCTTTCATCTCTGGGCCCATTTCAATGAGCTCTATCCCATACTCATCAACATCCCAAGGTTCTTCAATAAATACAGTGGTTATTGTTGATGTTGTGGTTGAAGATGTACTTGTGGAAGTAGTTGTATCTTCAACAACACTAGCCTCTTCAGAATCTCCAGAAGAACAGGCAACTAAAACTAGTGTTAAAAAAGTTATAAATAATTTCCTCATAGCAATTAAGAATACTGATATTGTAAGAATTAACAATTAATTGGAGGAAAAATGATTAAAGAATTTAGAGACTTTATCAATCGAGGTAATGTCGTTGAGTTAGGTGTGGCTTTTGTTATGGGTGCATCTTTCAAATCTCTTGTTGATGTATTTACAAAAAGACTGATTGAACCAGTTATTGGTTTAATAATTAACTTACCTAATTTGGAAAATCTAGGACTATTTGGAGATGTAGATCCCTCATCAGGAGTTCAATCTGGTAGTTTTGGCGCTTTCTTAGGCGAGATGATCAACTATACAATTATTGCATTTGTTATGTTTTTAGTGATTAAAGCCTATAACCACTTTGAAAATCTTGTTGCGGATGAGGAAGTGGATACTGGCAATGTTGCAGAATCTAAAGAAGTACAGCTTTTGAAAGAGATTCGAGACGGCATAAATAATATAAGTAAGTAAGATACCTTAAATGCAAAACGGTAATCTCAAACAACTTTTTAAATTTGCTACAGAAAACAAGACCAAAGCAAAGCGTGGAATAGTTTACTCCATTCTTAATAAGCTTTTTGATCTAGCTCCTCCAGTATTAATTGGTATTGCAATAGATATTGTTGTTGAAGGAAGCGAGTCATTTCTCGCATCATTTGGGATTCAAAATAGAAGAGATCAACTAATAGTTCTTGCCGTTTTAACATTTGTAATCTGGAGTCTCGAATCATTGTTTGACTATTTGTCAGCAGTAACTTGGAGAGGCATCTCTCAAGATATAGAACACAAACTAAGATCTGATACATTTAAAAATGTTTTATCACTAGATATGACCTATTTTGAGAATAAATCTTCAGGTCGCTTGATGGCGATACTCAATGATGATGTAAATCAACTAGAACGTTTTCTTGATACTGGAGCAAACAAACTCCTACAAACTGCAACAACAGTTATTGTCATTGGGGGAACGTTTTTATATATTTCTCCAACAATTGCACTTTTTGCATTTATTCCAATTCCAATAATTATTTTTGGTTCTTTTAAATTTACAACAACAATAGCTACACGTTATGAAAAAATTAGAG
>CBFHGZ010000134.1:0-1324 GCA_965655535.1 Candidatus Actinomarina sp. | reverse complement strand
ATTGGTACTTCAAGTAAACTTGATAAAATTTCCTCGGGAGGCATTACCCTGAATAACTGCTCATATTCTCCTGAAATGTTGAGTGAGTTAGCAAAGATGGATGGAGCAATAATCGTATCTGAAGATGTTGGTAAAATACTCAAAGCTAATGTGCATTTAAACCCAGATGACAAAATTCAAACATCAGAAACTGGGACTAGACATAGAACCGCACAAAGAACTTCAAGTTCAATTAACTTACCTGTAGTTGCTGTTTCTGAAGAGAGTTCAACAATTAAAGTATTTGATAATTCTGAAGTGGTTGAACTAGAAGAGTCAAGTGCAATATTAGGAAGAGTTAATGAATCTCTCCAATCAATCGATAGAATGCGAAGAAGGTTTGATGAAGCTGTTACTAATCTTGGAGAATTAGAGTTAGAAAATTCACTCACAAATCAAGAAGTTCTACAAGTTATTCAAAGAGGAGAATTATTAACAAGATTAGCTTCGCAAGTTAGATTAGAAGCTGAAAAACTAGGTACCGAAGCTGGTTTAATTACAATTCAAATTGATTCTTTGGAATCAGGTGTCACAAGCACATTAAATCTTGTGTTGAAAGACCATTTGCCAGGAAGAAAATTTAGAGTTACCTCTAAAGTACTCGATGAAATTTCTGAACTCTCTTATCAAGAATTAAACACTATTGATTATCTGGGATCAATCTTAGCGAAACTTCCTCTTGATGATATTTCAGTTCCGAGAGGTTATAGGGTTTTAGCTAGACTTCCAGACTTACCAGATAATCTCCACGATTCCATTGTTCAAAAATATAAGTCTTTACCAAAGTTGCTTTCTGCACCTACTGAAAAACTTTATGAAATAGAAGGAATTGGTAGAAATAGGGCTCAACAACTTAGAGATTATTTCGATACTTTATTAAAAAATGTTGGATTTTCTTATATAAATGGACATTAAGTAGTTCCTGATATATAGTATTGTTGGAATCTATGGCAACTAAAACTAAAAAAACAACTGATAAATATAAACCAAATCAATTTGTTGTTCATCCTCATCACGGTGCAGCAAAAGTAGTTAGAAAAGTAAATAAAAATGTAGAGGTGTTCGTCGAAGGAGAAACAAAATCCAAAAGAATACAATATTTTGAAATTGAAGTACTAACTGACGGCTTACTTGTCATGGTACCTGTAGAAAATGTTGACGAGGTAATTAGACCTGTTATTTCAAAGAGTGCTGTATCAAAAAAAGTGTTTCCGATATTTAAGGAAAAGCCAGAAGAAGCTGGAACAAACTGGAGTAGGTGGTACAAAGTTTTGACCGAGAAAAT
>CBFHGZ010000133.1:0-1390 GCA_965655535.1 Candidatus Actinomarina sp. | reverse complement strand
TATATGTAGAGAGCCTCTCTCTGCAGAGGAAAAAGCATCAGAGGATTTCAAGATAAACGAGTACTGTCCATACTGTAAAAACTAAATGTCTGGAATTATCTCTAAAAGATTTTCTATAGGCTGATCAAAAAATATATCAAATTCATCAACCATATCTCTATATGGTTTTCCAAAATGTTTTGTAAATGAATCTTCGAAACCTAATTCGTTAACCTCGTCATAAAAATCATAAATTGCTTGTTCACTTGTTTGGTTAATTAAGTATGCAACAAACCATGGGCCGACATGATATCCAAAATACCAATCAAGTCCGTACTCGTAATTATAAAGTTTTACTCCATTATTTAAATACTGTTCTTGAACACTTCCTTTTCCTGAACCAGCATCTCCAGCTATTTTCCAATACATAAAATCTTTTAGCCATGAACCATGCATATATTGAATTTCATTATTATAAAAATCTCCATATTGAATAGATAAATAGGCACCAAGATATGTTGCGGTACCTTCTGACCACCATGGCACATCATTATTGTGATCTCCGCTTCTTCTTCCAAATTTTTGTTCAAAGGACTCTCTATTAGAATCAGGTATATGGGCAATTTGATAAACGTGAAATAGCTCATGAAAAACAAAATTTGCCATATCTTCTAGAATCATTCCCTCTGGAGGTCTTGGTTTTCCAAGTTCAACTAAGTGAAGTCCATGTACATGGAAGTTGGAAGAGACTGCACCACAACCATTTAAACTGCAATCATCAAATGTAAGATAGTAAAGATTTTCAGGATAAAAAGCTGCAAAATTTTCTTCTCTTAGTATTTTTTGAAACTCGTCAGTGATTTTTATTGAGTTTTCAAAATTCTCATCAATCATAGCAAAATAAATAGGATTGAAGTACTCCCAGTTGGTATCATCTTTTTGAAAATATACATCAACAGCTCTATCAACATACAGCTTTATAACATCGACTATTTCTTGTGAAAAATCCTCTGCGATTAAATAGTTAACTTCAACTGAGTCATAAGCTTTCTTTGGTATTGTTGTAGTCGAAGTTGTAGTTGTAGTCGAAGTTGTAGTTGTAGTCGAAGTTGTAGTTGTAGTCGAAGTTGTAGTTGTAGTCGAAGTTGTGGAATTTTCTTCTGAACTAGTTTCTACTTCATCTGATTTTGAATCAACTGTATCTGATATTTCAATTTGCAAGCTTTCACTTTGTTGATCTGTGGTAGAGCAAAACGAGAAAAGTAATATGAAAAGAAAAAAAGATGTCTTCTTAGTCATCTCCGAAAAACATTTGATTGCCACCATAAGGAATCTCTTCATCTTTTTCATAGATTTCAACAAAGCGTTGTTTAATTGCTTTTACTTTATCAATCAATCCTTTTTCTTTTAG
>CBFHGZ010000132.1:0-1405 GCA_965655535.1 Candidatus Actinomarina sp. | reverse complement strand
TTCCGATATCAGTTCTTCTATTTGTTATTTCTTTAATAGGGTTTAATTTAGGCTCAGTAGTCTATGATGCATTAATTGTGTCAGTAAGCAATGAAGAAAACAGAGGTAGGATATCTGGATTGGGTGTTGCTTTTGGATATATGGGTTCTTTAATTGGATTTGGAGTAGCAACTCTTTTACAAAATATTGGTTATAGCTATGTTGAAATATTTAGGTCTGTTGCAATTTTATTTTTAATATTTTCATTGCCAGCATTTATCTTTATCGAAGAAAAAATAGATAATCAAAAAGCCAACAAAGTTAGTATTTTAAAATCTTTAAAAGTAGTAATTAATTCATGGAAACACTCAAGAAACTACGAAGGTCTTACAAGATTTTTAGTAGGTAGGTTTTTTTATGCAGATGCAATAAACACCTTGATTAGTGGATTGCTTGCAGTATATCTCGTAGAAGAAGTAGGCTTAACACCCTCAGATAGTCAAAGCATTTTGGCATTAGCTATTGTTGTATCAATTTTTGGAGGCTATATATTTGGAAGACTCTGCGATAAATACGGACCTAGAAAACTAATTCTAACAAGCATTATATGCTGGATTGTTTCTTTAAGTTTGGCAATAATTGCAACTGAGTTTGATCAGCTATGGCTGATATATGTAACAGGCGTTCTTGGTGGTTTTAATATCGGTGGAATATTTGCAGTTGATAGAGTGTTTATGACTCGACTATCCCCTGTGGAGCATTTAGGAGAATTTTACGGACTTTATTCAACAATAGGAAGATTTGCCACAATTCTAGGTCCTTTACTTTGGGGATACATTGTTAACTCTTTAGGATTTAGTAGAAATGTAGCTATGGGATCTTTGATTATATTGTTAATGATTTCATTTGGAATTATTTTTGGGGTCTCAGATAAAAAAAATGTTTAAAAAAATAAAAATCTCTTTTTCTTTTTAGCTTTTTCTAACTCTTCTCTGGTCGACTTAAGCTTTTCTCGTAAAAATTCTGCTTCTACTTCTGCTTTTGCAGCTCTTTCTCTAGCTTCTGCCATTAATTGACTAGCCTCATGAAGGTTGCCAAGTTGATTTAAAACTGTGTTCCAAGCATCTAAAGGTACGATTAAACTTTCCTCGCTAGTATCACTTTTTTGATCAATGCTATTTTGATCTTCAATTTCTTCAATATTTGAATTTTCTGGAGTTGTGTTATTTACTTCCTCATTAGTAAATTCAGATTCGTCTTTATGTTTTAAAAAATTATATTTTTCTGACATTCTTTCTTCATAGCTTTTACCCATTGCTCAATACCTCCGCATATTCTTCTATTGTTGCGTATTTGAACTCATAACCAAATCTCAAAAGCTTTTCTGGAATAATCCTAAGACTACAGAATATTAAACCATGAGCCA
>CBFHGZ010000131.1:0-1432 GCA_965655535.1 Candidatus Actinomarina sp. | reverse complement strand
CTACTAGCATTTGTTACATCTGTAATATGCTCACCAGTCAATTTATACAAGAGCCAACTATCTACTGTTCCAAAACAAACGTTATTATTTTCTAGTTCTTTTTGAATACTGTCAACATTGCGTATAAGCCATAGAATTTTCGATAATGAAAAATATGTTGCGACTGGTAATCCAGTTTTCTCTAAATCATGTTTAATATTTTGAATCTCTTTAATTTCATCACAAATATTTTGAGTTCTAGTGTCTTGCCAAACTAATGCATTATGAAAAGGTTCACCAGTTTTTTTATTCCAAGCTATTGTAGTTTCTCTTTGATTTGTTATACCAATGCTATCTAATTGAGATATATCAAATTCATTATCAACTTTAGATATACATGAAACAACAGATTCCCATATCTCAATTGGGTCATGTTCTACAGAGACTTCATTTGGTAAATACTGTGTAAACTCTTCTTGATGTTGATGAACAATTTCTCCCTGATCGTTAAAAACTATAAATCTAGAACTTGTTGTTCCTTGATCAATTGCTCCAAAATATTTCATAAATTTATTGTAAAAACATTCTTATGAGTATGCTGTGATCCTATACGTTTTTATAGTATTCGTAGTATTTGATAACGTTATTAATTAACTGGCATAAAATGATTAAAAATTATGGAATTTGTATACGAAGAATCAACAGTTTATCTTATTTTGTTTATAGTTGCCTTTTTTGCATCATTAATTGATTCAATAGCAGGTGGAGGTGGATTACTAACAACTCCATCTATGTTATTAGTAGGCATCCAACCTTTGAATGTGTTAGCTACAAATAAATTTCAATCTTGTTTTGGTACGTTTACTTCAACATATAACTACTACAAAAACGGTTTGCTAAAAGAAGAAAAAAGAAAACTTTATTTCATTCTTTCATTTGTAGGTTCTAGTATTGGAACTTTATTAGTAAGCAGAATATCTAACGAAACATTAGAGTCAGTTATCCCTGTTTTATTAATAGGTGCAGCAATTTTCTTTATAACAAATAAGGGACCGAGCGGAGTAACTCAAAACTCCAAACTTCTTATAATTTTTAATTTATTTGTCTTTGCTATTGGCTTTTATGATGGCTTTTTTGGACCAGGAACAGGTTCGTTCTTTGTATTGAGTTTCATAATAATTAAAGGTGCAAACATTATGGAAGCTACAGCAATCACTAAATTGCTTAACTTTGCATCAAATTTTGCTGCATTTATTATTTTTGCTGTACAAGGATATGTAATCTGGACGCTTGGACTAACCATGGCAGTAGCTCAAATAGCTGGTGCATATACGGGATCAAGATTTGCTATAAAAAATGGTGAGAAAGTTGTTCGCCCAGTTTTAGTTATAGTTTCTATCTTATTATCTCTAAGGATTCTATTAGGATAAAAAAAACCGGCAGACAAGCCACC
>CBFHGZ010000130.1:0-1444 GCA_965655535.1 Candidatus Actinomarina sp. | reverse complement strand
AGTTCTTGTAATTCTTGTATAGCCACCATTTCTATCTTCATACTTTGGTCCTATTTCTTCAAACAACTTTGCGACTACAGCCTTGTTTTGAATCATTTTAAGAACTTGTCTTCTATCATGTAATGTGCCACTTTTGGCCTTAGTGATAACTTTTTCAGCGTAAGGCTTTACAACTTTAGCTTTTGTAATCGTTGTTTCAATTTTTTCATGTTCAATCAAAGAACTGATTAAATTGCTGATGATTTGATCTTCATGAGAAGCTGAACCACCTAGTCTTTTACCTTTAGTAGGTCTAGGCATCAGTCATATCTCCTGAATCTAGATCGGAACTTGTTGGTAAGCTTAATCCTAACTCATCTAATTTAGCTACCAATTCATCTAAGCTCTTTTGTCCAAAGTTGGTTAAATTAAGAAGGTCATCTTCTGTGTATTCTAAAATTTGACCAACGGTAGTAATGTTTTCTCTACCAAGGCAATTTCTTGGTCTTTCAGACAGATCTAAAGCATCAACTGAGAGTGATAGGTCTGGGGAGCTTCCCTCTGATATTGTAAGTTCACCTAATTCGAGTCCAACACCTTCGTCAATGTCAGCAAAAAGTTTCCATAGCTCTCCAAGTGTTTTACCTACTGAAGAAATAGCCTCACTAGGGTCTACAGAGCCATCAGTTTCAACATCCATTGTTAATTTGTCATAATCAGTTACTTGACCAACTTGAGTTGGAGAAACGTCATAACTTACTTTGACAATCGGTGAGAAAATTGAATCAATAGGTATGAAATTTGAATCACTTGTTTTGTTTTTATCAGCTAACCTATACCCTACACCATGTGCAATTAATACCTCCATATCCAATGTCGCACCATCAGACAGGGTACATACTTTAAGATCAGTATTGACTACCTCTACACCAGCGGGGCATTGGATTTGTGCTGCTAATACTTCTCCAGGTCCTTTTGCTTTTACTGTCAAAGTATGATTTTCTTGATCATCAACTTTTAAAACCAATCTTTTAAGATTTAATAAGAGATCTAACACATCCTCGACAACTCCAGGAATAGATGTAAATTCATGATTGACTCCATCTATTTTTATTCCAGTTACTGCAACTCCTGGGACTCTTGAAAGAAGGGCTCTTCTCATAGTGTTACCTAAAGTTAGGCCAAAACCAGGCTCTAAAGGCTCAATTACAAATTTAGATCTATTATTTCCAAGATCTTCCTGTGTTATTTCAGGTCTTTGTAGCATCAACATTTATTAATTTCTCCTCTCAGATATTTACTTTGAATAAAGCTCTACTATTAACTGTTCTTCAATTTGTGAGCTTGCGTCACTTCTTGAAGGCAGTGAATTTACCTTCACTGCTTTTTTCTTAACATCTACATCTAACCAAGATGGTATTTCTCTATCTTGTCCAGTATCTATAGTGTGTTGAATAATGATTAA
>CBFHGZ010000129.1:0-1474 GCA_965655535.1 Candidatus Actinomarina sp. | reverse complement strand
GTATTTGAACTCATAACCAAATCTCAAAAGCTTTTCTGGAATAATCCTAAGACTACAGAATATTAAACCATGAGCCAACTCTGAACCCATCAACAAATTAAGAGCAAATGCTGGTGCAGGGAGAATAGAGAATTTCTTAAAAACTTTAGCAAATCTTGAGCTAAATTCTTTTTGTTGTAAAGGAATAGGTGATACAAAATTTACAGGACCAGTTATTTCACTATTCTCTAGACAAAATAAATAAGAAGCAACAACATCTTCGATAGATATCCATGACCAATATTGCTTTCCACTACCAAGTGGTCCAGATATATTTAATTTTGTAGTTAAAACAATTAACTGAGTTGTTATATTTCCTTTACCTAAGACAATTCCAGTACGAGCGTTTACAACTCTAACATTTTGCTTGTTAATATTTTTCAAAGGTTCTTCCCAGGCCTCCTCAGCAACTAATTGATCAAATGCTCCACGATTAAAATTATTAGTATTTTCGGTAATTATCTCATCACCATGGTCACCATAAATAGTTGACCCTGAAGAAGAAATGTATACTTTAGGATAATTTTCAGCCTTATTAAAAGCATCAACAAATAAATCAGATGCCCATTTTCTTGACCAATATATTCTTGATTTTTTTTCCTTAGTCCATCGTCCCCCACTAAATGGTAAAAACCCAAATATATCTTTAGGGGCAATAGATTCTCCTGCTAAATGAATTACAGCATCTAAACTTTCAAATTTCTCATTATCTATTTCTTGTTTTGAAGGCTTCCAATATATTTCATTTTCAGCTTTAGGCTCTCTTCGAACAAATTTATATACTTCATGACCGTTTTCTTCTAAACTTTTACAAACTTTTTTGCCTATAAATCCAGATGCACCAGTCACACCGACTTTCATTCTTCTTCTTCCTTGTAGAATATAAAGAAATTTTTAACTAGATCTTCAATAAGTTCTGTTTCTGTACCAATGTTTCGAGAGAAGTTAATAGTTATGACATTTGATTGAATGAAAATGGTTTCAATATCATTATTTTTTTTAAATAAATCAAAAGCAAGCTTTCCGCTTATATCATCTGCTAAAGATGCTTCCGATATATTTCTAAAAGACATACCTTCTTGACCTGATACAGATCTGTTTAAATCTAAAATTATAGACTTGTTTAATTTCGTTGTTTTTAACTCTATTATCTGTCCCATTAAATTTCACCAACTCTATGAACTCTTATCATATTAGTAGCTGCTTCAACATTTGGTGGCGTACCTGCAACAACTACGATTTTATCACCAGCAGTGTAATTTAAAGTATTACTTAAAATGCTGTCTGCTTCTTGAAGCATTTCCTCAAAAGTTTCTTTGCGTTCCATCATGAATTGGTCAACACCCCAAAGCATGTTCATTTGTTTATAAGTTTTTTCTTTTGTTGTAAAAGTTAAAATCGGTGAACGTGGTCTGTAATTTGATATCAACAAAGG
>CBFHGZ010000128.1:0-1532 GCA_965655535.1 Candidatus Actinomarina sp. | reverse complement strand
CTTGATTGGGCAAAAGAACAAAAAGATCCTGATCCAGAAAATGAAATAAAAGATATGTTTGCATCAAGAACAGCACCGGTAATTCAAAATGATGGAAGTTCATTAAAAACAATGAACTTCATTGAAGCAATTACCAATGGTCTTGATGAACTCATGGAAGCTGATGAAAATGTTTTTATGATGGGTGAAGACATTGGTGTTTTTGAAGGAGCATTTAAAGCAACAAAAGGTTTATTTAATAAATATGGACCATTTAGAGTTATCGATACATCAATTTCTGAAGGCGGTTTTACTGGAGCAGCAGTTGGTGCAGCTTTAGCTGGCAAAAAACCTATTGTTGAACTTCAGTTTTACGATTTTGTTTATCCAGCATTAGACCAAATTACTACCGAAGCTGCAAAATATCATTGGAAAGCTGGTAAAGCTGTCCCTATGGTTGTTAGAGGACCTACGGGTGCGGGAACAAGATCTGGTCCATTTCACTCAATTAGTCCGGAATCATTGCTAGCACACCATCCAGGAATAAAAGTAGTAGCACCTTCTAATCCTTACGATGCAAAGGGATTACTTGTTGCTGCAGCTAATGATCCAAACCCAGTTATGTATCTAGAACATAAAAAGCTTTACAGAAAACCAGATCTAAAAATGGACATACCTCTAGGTCTTTATGAGGTTGAAATTGGAAAAGGAAAAATTGTTCGCGAAGGTAGTGATGTAACAATTGTTACATGGTCTGGAATGGTATCTGTTGCTCAAGAGGCTGCTGATATCCTAGCAAAAGAAAATATTTCAGTAGAAGTGATAGATATTAGAACTATTGTTCCACTTGATGAAGAGATTATTCTTAAGTCCGTGGAGAAGACTTCTAATCTTTGCATTCTTCAAGAAGATGTTCCGTTTTCTTCTGTTGCTTCAGAAATATCTTCTTTAGTTGCAGAAAAAGGATTTTGGAACCTAGACAATCCAATAGTTAAAGTTACAGCTCCGAATACTCATATTCCATTTGCTGCAGTCTTGGAAGATGCTTTTATTCCTAATGCTTCAAAAGTTGTAAACGCAATTAAGGAACTACAATAAAATAATGAGTCAATTAGTAACTATGCCCCAACTTGGCGAAACTGTGACTGAGGGTACTGTCCTAAGATGGTTAGTAAATGTTGGTGATGAAGTAAAAGAAGATGATCCAATTTTGGAAATTTCTACAGATAAAGTTGACACAGAAGTTCCTTCACCATTTAGTGGAAAGGTTACAGCTCTGTTAGTTGAAGAGGGCGAAACTGTTGAAGTAGGAGCATCTCTTTTAGAGCTAGATGGAGAAGGTTCCCAAACAGAGAGTTCTGATGTTCAGCCTGAGATAGTAGATAGTCAAGTTTCTCAAAATGATATAAATAAAGAAAATATTGAAGAAGTTGAAGAAGAGAAGGAAGAAAATGATGCCATCCCACAAAAAGTTATAGCAAAAGAATCGAAACAAAAAATATCTCCAGTTGTTAGGAGGTTAGCTTATGAAAATAATTTAGATTTAGATCTTA
>CBFHGZ010000127.1:0-1540 GCA_965655535.1 Candidatus Actinomarina sp. | reverse complement strand
ATGTAGACAGTTATGATGATTTAATATCAACTTTGAATGAGAAACCGGGATTTGTTTCATGTTATTGGCATGAAAATAGTGAACAAGAGGATGAAGTAAAGAATTTAACAAAAGGAACTTTACGATGTTACGTGATAGATAACGATAAACTGGAAAATTCGGTAAACAAACCATCTCAAAAAGGTAAATTGGCAATATTCTCTAAAGCTTATTAAAAATCTCTTTAGTTAATTATCAAAATTTGTTAAAATTATAATTAACAACTTAGCTATGTGAAGTGGGTTTGACCCACTTTTTTTATGAATGGAGGGATTATGGTTTCAGTTGATGAAATCTTTGAATCTTTTGATTCATATCTAAAAATTGAGGGTTCAGAACTCTATGATTTAAATGTAGTAAACCATCCTAATATTTCTAAAGTTGAAGCTTTTGTTTACTCAGAAGAAGATATTGATTTAGAAACAACAACTAGATTCAATAGACAATTTCAAAGAATTCTTGAAGATTTAGGGTTTGAAAAAGGATCTTTTGAAATGATTGTATCAAGTCCTGGTGTGGAAAGAAAAATCAAAAACAAAAGACATTTTGAACTATCGGTGGGTGAGTTATTAAGAATAAAAACTACTGAAAGCATTAATGGCGAGTATGTTTTTGAAGGGTTTTTAGAAAAAATTGAAAATGATAATTTATTTTTAAATATCAATGATGAAGTTTTAAGTTTAGATTTCAATAATGTGAAATCAGCAAAATTAGAATATAAAAAATTTAAGCAAAAGGTAAGAGGTTAAATTATGAAATTAGGTAACGAAAGCAAGCAAGCAATTGAGTCTTTAGCTTTAGAAAAAGGTGTAGCGGTTGAAAGCATGTACGAAGCATTAGTTTCTGCCTTTAGGTCTGCATACATGCGTATTCCAGGTGCAGCAGAAGAAGCTAGGGTAACTTTAAATCCTGACTCTGGTGAGGTTTTAATTTACGCTCAAGAACTTGATGTTGAAGGAAACGTTATCGAAGAATGGAAGGTTGAATTAGACGAGGATGAATTTGGAAGAATTGCTGCGCAGTCTTTCAAGCAGATGATGACAACCAAAATTAGAGACGCAAAAAGGGCAACGGTATTAGATGCTTACCTTGGCAGAGAAGGTGAGTTAATTACTGGTATTGTTACTCAGTTCGATCCAAGGTTTAATCAAACAATCTTAGATTTACAAGACGCAGAAGCAGTAATTCCTTCTGGAGAAAGAGTACCATTTGAGAGGCTTGAAAGAGGAAATAGAGTAAAAGCACTTATTACAGAAGTAAGAGAAGAGGCTAAAGGCATTCCAATTATTGTAAGCAGAAGCAGACCTGAGTTTGTTCAAAAAATGTTAGAACTTGAAGTTCCAGAATTAATCGATGGCACAGTTGAGTTAAGAGCAATTGCAAGAGAAGCGGGAAGTAGAACTAAAATTGCAGTATTTAGTAATGATCCAAATGTAGATCCAAAAGGAGCGTGTGTTGGCTCAAGAGGAAATAGAGTAAGACAAATTGTTAATGAATTAAG
>CBFHGZ010000126.1:0-1580 GCA_965655535.1 Candidatus Actinomarina sp. | reverse complement strand
TTGAAATGCTTGAGGAGTCATTGATTTATATCAGAGAAGCTTTATCTGGTCATAATCAAGGATTTAAAGGTGAGTATTACCAATTAGAAAAGTTTCCAGTAGAACCAGCAACGTTATCTCAAATTCCAATAATTATTGGTGGTGGAGGGAAAGTAAAAACTCCAACATTAGCTGGTAAGTATTCTGAAGAATTTAATATCTATGCAGGTCCGAAAGAGACCTTAGAAAACAGCATAAATTTATTTAAAACAGTAGCTCAGGAAAACAAAAGGGATATTAATTCACTTGAAATTACAACAGCATGCCCCCCAGTCGTTGGATTAACAAAAGAAAGTGTTGATAATTCACTCATAACAGCTGCAAAAGCACTTATTCAACCAGAAGATGAAATAGCAAAAAACTGGAAAGAACGAAGTTATTTATATGGAACACCTGAAGAGGTTGCCTCTACTTTATCTATGTGGCAGGAAGTTGGTATAGAAGCTGTTTATTTGCAACTTCTTGATCTTGAACCCTCAAAGAGAGATGAAACCGTTGAAGTTATAAATCAGGCTATAAATTTACTTTAAATACAAAGAAAACTTTTTGTATCATGTATTATTACTTCGTCTTGTAAAAGACAAAGCGATTAAGGAGAAATATGCCGAAAGGCAAAGTTAAATGGTTTAACTCAACCAAAGGATACGGATTTATTGCACCTGATGAAGGTGGAGATGACGTATTCGTACATATGTCTGCAGTAAGAAATGCAGGTATGCAAGATCTTGAAGAAGATCAAGTTGTTGAATATGAGTTAGTTCAAAACAACGGAAAAACATCTGCTGAGAATCTTAAATAGATTAGAAGTTAAACTGTTTTACAACCGGTGGCTTGTCTGCCGGTTTTTTTTATCCTAATAGAATCCTTAGAGATAATAAGATAGAAACTATAACTAAAACTGGACGAACAACTTTCTCACCATTTTTTATTGCAAATCTTGATCCAGTATATGCTCCTGCTATTTGAGCTACTGCCATAGTCAACCCAAGCGTCCAGATTACATATCCTTGAACAGCGAAAATTATAAATGCAGCAAAATTTGATGCAAAATTTAGCAATTTAGTAATTGCTGTAGCTTCCATAATGTTTGCACCTTTAATAATTATGAAACTTAATACAAAAAATGAACCTGTACCTGGGCCAAAAAATCCATCATAAAAGCCAATTGCAAACACAAATAAATTAAAAATTATAAGAAGTTTGGAGTTTTGAGTTACTCCGCTCGGTCCTTTATTTGTTATAAAGAAAATTGCTGCGCCTATTAATAAAACAGGAATAACGGATTCTAATGTTTCGTTAGATATTCTGCTTACTAATAAAGTTCCAATACTAGAACCAACAAATGAAAGAATGAAATAAAGTTTTCTTTTTTGTTCTTTTAATAAACCGTTTTTGTAGTAATTGAATGTTGATGTAAATGTACCAAAACAAGATTGAAATTTATTTGTAGCTAAAACATTCAGTGGTTGAATACCCACCAACAACATAGATGGAGTAGTAAGTAATCCTCCACCGCCTGCTATTGAATCAATTAATGATGC
>CBFHGZ010000125.1:0-1583 GCA_965655535.1 Candidatus Actinomarina sp. | reverse complement strand
TATAAGTGCATCTTGTTTATTTTCAAAAGCTGAAATATCAGTACACGAACCAATAGATTCTAATTCACTTTTGACTTTTGAATTTAATTTATCGCAAATAAGTATCTTCATTCTTTTGTCCTTAATTTTTCTAAAGCTAAGTTGTGTAATTCTTCAGATGCACTTGCTAACACATACACATGCTTCTCGTGAAGGCCTAGTTTGTTTCCCTCCCAATCAGTCATAATACCACCAGCACCTTCAACAATTTTTGTTAAAGGCAGGTAATCGTGTGGGGCTGATAGCTTCTCTGCAATAAGATCGATATGTCCACTTGCTAAAAGACCATAATTGTAACAATCGCTACCTGTCGTTGTAACTTTGACTGATTTTTCTAGGGATTGATAAGATCTCCATTTTTGCATACCAAATTCATGACTAGATGTTGTGGCCATTACAGCATCTTCTAATTTTTGTACTGATTTGCATTGAGTCTTTCTGCCATTTACTTCTGTGAATGAATCACCAAAACATGACCATCTCTCTTCTAAAGCTGGGCAATCGATTACACCAGCAATTACTTCATTGTTTTCTAAAATTGCAATCAATGTTCCAAAATCATATTTACCTGCTACAAAACTTCTTGTCCCATCAATTGGATCAATAATCCAGTGAACATTGGAATTGTTATCAAGTGTGTCAAACTCTTCGCCAGTTATGTTGTGAGTTGGATAGGATGAAGAGATTTTTTCTCTCAAAAATTTCTCAATATCTTTATCCGCAAGAGTTACAGGACTTGAATCCCCTTTCAGAGACAGATCTCTTATTTGTCTAAAATAACTTAAGGCAATTTTTCCTGACTCATCTAAAACATCACTAATAAATGTTTTTAGGGAATCTATATCAATAGAATTATTATCCATAAATCTATACTTTACTTATTTTAAATTAATTTAGAGTAGATTTAGTTCTTCTAATTTGGAATGCAGTTGAGGATCTGAGGGCTCGACAAGAAACGAACCATCCTCAAATACAATTGTAGGAATTCTTCTTTGATTGTTTTGTAGTTTAGTAATATACTCATTTGCCTCGGTATCGTCATCTACATTTATTTCATCAAATTCTACATTTAACTTCTTAAGCAAAGCTTTAGAGCGAATACAGTCACCACACCAATCAGTTGTATAAAATTTAATACTCATAGTTAAGAATTCGAATCAGCTTGTTGAAGCAATTCAAAAAAGCCACCAAGAAATAATGACAAGTCATTTAAAGTTTGAAATGCTTCGTCAAACTGTCCTTGCAATGAAGTTACTACCTCAGTTGTAGCATCAAGTTTTGGAAGCAAGTCTTGAATGTCTGAGATAACACCCATAGCTTCTTCTAAAGCAGATGAAATTGCACCTACTTCAACATAAATAAAGTATCCTGCTCCAAGAAATAAGACCAGTAATACTACCTGTAAAAAGAGGACAGCTTTTAGCAATTTATATTAAAGCTGATACTTTTTCTTTTATAACTTCTTTAGGTTGAACACCAACAAAACGTTCTTTTACTTCCCCACCTTTTAACATCACAACGGTAGGTACGCCCATAACGCCATT
>CBFHGZ010000124.1:0-1586 GCA_965655535.1 Candidatus Actinomarina sp. | reverse complement strand
GTTGAAGAAGGGCAAAAAATTAAATTGAAAATAGACCCAACCAAATTACATTATTTTGATCCTGAGACTGGTCTAGCGATTACTTAAAAAGAACTCTGCAAATCCTCAATTATTAATTCTAAATTTTTATAAGCTTCTTCAGAACCAAGGTCTATGTATTCTTTCAAAGAAGCTAATAGCTTATCAGCACCTATCCTTCTTTCCATTACCTCGCTGGCATCATATCTATATATATCTTTTCGAAGCGCTTGCTTGGTTAATTCTATTTGCTTAATTAAAAGTTTATTTGAAACTAAATTATTGTTATTCATATTTGCTGGCACGTATGAAGAGTTTTCATTAAGCATCCAAGAAGATCCAAATTGATCCGAAATTAATTTTTCAAAGATAATTAATGATTTTGAGTTATTGTTAAGTGCTACCAAAATATCTCCAATTCCAACCATCGCATCAGGGTTTTTGGATGAAGGAAATTTAAAGAAATCATATTCAATCCCGAATTCAGATCCTTCTGGCATGTAGTAGTCTGCATATTGGCCAGACCATGAAAAAATACAGTCTGTTTCATCACTTAATAAGTTTATGAAATTATTTCTAAACTCTTTTCTAATAATTCTTTTATTACCTCCATAAACTCCATTTTCAATAAAAATTAACTTTCCAATCTCATTGATTGATAAAATTACTTCTTTACTCCCTGGTAGAAGTGACTGTTGAGACCAAGCGTCATAAATTTCTGGTCCATATTCATGTAAAATTAAATCTTCAAGCCAATTAGTGGCAATCCAACCTGTACTCGCCCCGCTTTCACTATCTAAACACCACGTTTCATTTCCATTATTAGCTCTTTCACGAGTAAAAGAAACCATATCTTCGTAAGATTGAAAAACTGGAGAACCAGCTTCTTGAAATTTTTCAATATCGTACCAAATAAATGAATTAGGCAATAGTCTAAAAAACACTCCATAATTTTCTTTAGTTTTTTCTGATGTCGTGATGTTTAACAAATGATTTGAAAAATTATTCATTAACTCAATATCATTTACTAATTTAGAAATAGGAATGATAATATTTCTTTCGCCTAAATTTACAACTCCTTGAGGGTTTGGAATTAAAGCTAGGTCAACTTCTGAATTAGAATTATCATTTATTAAGTAATCCTCCACATCTATTAATTCGATATATTTAATCTTCAACCCTGTAGCTTCGGATAAAATTTCAAGCTCTTCATCAAATAAATCTTGATCTGTCATTAAAGGACCAGCAATAACAACGTCAGCTGGTTTGTAAGCAAGAAATGAAAATATTGAAGTTGTGATGATGAAAATAAATACTATTGATTTATTTACCATAAGTGCGCAGCACCTCTTACGCCACTGCTTGAACCATGATGGGCTTTAACTATTGGGGTTAAAAATGTATCCGAAGCAAGATATGGAATAATTTTTTCAGGTACTTGTGTATATAATTCTTCGATATCAGACATACCTCCACCGCAGACAATCACGTCAGGATCTAAGATATTTATAAATGTACTAAAAGATCTTGCAGTGCGTTCGAAGTATTTATTCATTACTAGAGTTGCT
>CBFHGZ010000123.1:0-1608 GCA_965655535.1 Candidatus Actinomarina sp. | reverse complement strand
TTTTGTCCTGCTAGTACTTCAATCCAATTAATAGATCTCTGATTTGAGTATGCCTTATTTACAGCAGCATCAAATACACTTTGAGATGCTGGCCAAATATCTATCCCAATGCCATCACCTTCTATGAATGGCACTACAGGGTTGTCTGTATCGAAAGATTTTCTAGTATTGTTAATTGCTATTTCTAGATCTTGCCTATTAAGATTCTCATTCATAATATATCCTTTATTGCTTCACCTATTCTTGTTGGATTGCTAACTACGTGTACTCCTGCATTTGTTAACGCTTCAATTTTTGCTTTTGCAGTACCTTTATTTCCTGACACTATTGCACCAGCATGACCCATTTTTTTACCTGGAGGAGCTGTAACTCCAGCAATATAGGACACAACTGGTTTTTTAACGTATTCACTAATGAATTCAGCCGCTTCCTCTTCTGCGCTACCTCCAATTTCTCCAATCATTACTATTGCCTCAGTTTCACTATCGTCTTGAAAAAGTTTTAATACATCAATAAATGAAGTTCCAGGTACTGGGTCTCCACCAATTCCGATACAAGTAGTTTGACCTATGTTTAGTCTTGTTAACTCATGAACTGCTTGATATGTTAAAGTACCAGATCTAGAAACTACACCAACACTTCCCTCTTTTGTTATTTCATGAGGCATTATTCCAACATTTGACTTTCCCGGGGAAATTAATCCTGGGCAATTTGGACCTAAAAGTCTTGCATTTGTTGTTGTGTTTAAAACATCATACATAAAAGCTTCGTCTTTAGCAGGAATACCTTCTGTGATACACACAATTAATTCGCAATTAGCATTCGCTGCCTCTAAAACAGCATCTTTTGCAAAAGCAGGAGGGACAAATGTCATTGCAGTATTTGCTCCAGTTTCCTTTACAGCCTCTTCTACAGTATTAAATATAGGAATGCCTTCAACAGACTCACCGCCTTTTCCAGGTCTTGTTCCTGCAACTACTTTCGTGCCATAACTTCTATTTCTCAGTGCGTGGAATTGCCCTTCTCTACCAGTCAATCCCTGAACAACTACTTTGGTATTTTCATCAATTAAAATTGCCATTATTTTGCCTCTTTTACGGCAGCAATTGCTGCTTCATCCATTGAGTCAGAAATAATAATCTTCTCATTTTTGTTATCCTTTAAAATTTCAAGACCTTCTTTTGAATTTGTTCCATCAAGCCTAACTACTATCGGCCATTTTAGAACCTTCCCTTTTGTAGCTTCAACAATGCCTTCAGCAACTAGATCACATCTAGTAATTCCGCCAAATATATTTATGAGAACACTTTTCACTTCTGATTCTGACTCTAAAACTTCCAAGGCGGATGTCACAGTTTCTGCCTTCGCTCCTCCACCTATATCCAAAAAATTTGCAGCTTTACCACCATGCTCTGACACAACATCTAAAGTAGACATAACTAGACCTGCGCCATTACCTATTATCCCTACTGATCCATCTAATTTAATAAAATTAAGACCTAATTCTTTTGCATGTTGCTCGGATTTTGGGATTGGAATTTCATTTTCAAATTTTTCAAATTCTTCATGTCTATAATTTGCATTTGTATCTAAAGATACTTTTGAATC
>CBFHGZ010000122.1:330-1622 GCA_965655535.1 Candidatus Actinomarina sp. | reverse complement strand
TATACAAATTAAATCATCAAGAGCAGTATTAGCAACTGACAGCGCTGTTAAAAAATTAGTTGAATTAAAAACTGAAGAGGGTGCTGACGATAGTTTCTTAAGAATGGGTGTTAAGCCAGGTGGTTGTTCAGGATTTTCTTATGAAATGTTTTTTGACACTGACAAAACCGATGATGATGTTATTGAAGAGTATGATGGGGTCAATATTGTTGTTGACTCACAAAGCCTAGAACATGTTAAAGGTGCAACACTTGACTATAAAGAAGGCTTGATGGAATCAGGTTTTTCTATAGATAATCCTAATGTTTCAAGAACTTGTGGTTGCGGCAACAGTTTTAGTTAAATTTATATCCAACTGAGTGCACAGTTTTAATCCAGTCGTTTCTTTTATCGCCTAATTTAGCCCGCAGTCTTCTCACATGCACGTCGACTGTTCTTGCTCCACCAAAATAGTCATAACCCCATACTTTTTCCAATAAATCTTCTCTCGACCAAACATTTTCTGGATTTTCAACAAAAAACTTTAACAACTCATATTCCATAAACGTAAGGTCTAAAAGGACATCCTCAATTTTTGCTTCATAGGTTTTTAAATTTATGATGAGATCCTCAAACTCAAGAAATTCAGTTTCCGCTTCCCCTACTAGTGAATAAATCCTTGTACTAAATTCTTCAGAGTCACTATTTGAGGAAACAACTTCTATGAGAGGATTTTTGATAAGTTCTTTTGCTTGTTCAAAGTCGGAAGGATTGACAATGATAATGGTTGGGTAGGGCTTATTGGCTGTTTCTAGATCAGAAAGATTTTTCTTTGTTTCACCATATTTTTCCAAAGATGTTGCCACTAATTGTATTTTCCTAGGATGCGTTATATCTCTAAGAGCCCATTTTTTAACGCCAATACCGTCTAAGAGTTCTACAAAACCCTTATGCTCATTACTAAAATTTATATATATATCAATCATTTTTGAAACAATAATTTAACATCTCAGAAACAACATTTCTTGCATTATATATTACATTGTTTTCATGAAGATAAAAGCAGAATATATATGGATTGACGGTCAAACTCCAACCGCAAAATTAAGGAGTAAAACAAAAATTATGGATAAAGGAACTGAACCTCCAATTTGGGGATTTGATGGTTCCAGTACACAACAAGCAGTAGGTGATGCATCTGATTGTGTTTTGAAACCTGTTGCACAGTTCCAAGACCCTATTAGAGGTGGAGATAATATTCTTGTTATGTGCGAAGTACTTAATGTAGATATGACACCTCATTCATCAAATAC
>CBFHGZ010000122.1:0-320 GCA_965655535.1 Candidatus Actinomarina sp. | reverse complement strand
GCAGCCTTAGTTGAGTCTGCTTCAAATTTTGAAGAATTTGAACCATGGTTTGGAATGGAACAAGAGTATACATTTTATGAGCAATCATATGACTCTCTAAAATATGGACAACCACTCGGTTTCCCACCATCAGGTTATCCAGCTCCACAAGGTGGTTACTACTGTGGTGTTGGCGCAGATGAAGTTTACGGAAGAGATATTTCTGAAGCTCATGCAACTGCATGTATGGAGGCTGGTTTAGGTATCTCTGGAACAAATGCAGAAGTTATGCCTGGTCAATGGGAGTTTCAAATTGGGCCAGTAGGTGCTCCAGATATTGG
>CBFHGZ010000121.1:0-1622 GCA_965655535.1 Candidatus Actinomarina sp. | reverse complement strand
TTATTGTTGAAAATGTTTATTTCTTTCTTAAGGTTTTGAGAGTTTTCAACTTTTTTGATTGAAGATAAAACAGTTGAGTGAGATCTATTGCCGACATAGAGGCCAATTTGATTTAAAGAATATTCTGTATGTTTTCTCATTAAATATATAAACAAGTGTCTTGCGTTTGAAACCAACTCTCCTCTGTTTTTAGAAATAATCAACTTTTTATCAACCTGATATACATTGCTGCAATATTCGAGAATAAACTCAGGGGTTAGCTCAACAATTTTATCGTCAGAATACATAGAAACTAGCTCTGCAATATACTCTGCATTACCCACACCGGTTTGTTTATTAATAATAAGGTTGTTGATGACTCCATTTATTTCTCGAAAGCTTTGGAAATCAAGTTTTAGCAACAAATCTATGTCTTTTTTAGAAACCAAAGCATCATCAAACTCTAAATTTTTTTCATTTAAGATCTCTGAAAAGATAAATTTATCTGGTTTTTCAATATCTGTAACCAACCCATTAAGTATTCTCGAAACAAGTCTCTCTGGAAAACCAATTAAACTTTGAGGTTTTTGGTCTGAAGCAAGAACGACAGCTTTAGAGTTGTTTAAGAAATAGTTTATTGTATGGAAAAGCTCTTCTGACACACCTTTTTTACCAAGAAAAAACTGAATGTCATCTATAAGCAAGATGTCAACAGATCTAATCTTCTTTTTAAAGCCTTCAATGTCTTGATTTTTAATTCCCGATATATATGACTCTAAAAAACTTTCAGAATCAATGTAATACGATGATTTTGAAGCTTTCTCTATTGTTTTTAAAAGGTAAGTTTTGCCAACACCAGGTTTTCCATAAACAAATAGTGGATTAAACCTGTTTCCTGGTTCGACAACAACATTTTTTGCAGCTGTGATAGCTAAATTATTACAATTACCAACAATTAAATCGTTAAATTGTTCTAAATCAAAACTTGTTTCATTAATTTCTTCAACATCTTCAGTTGTTTGTGTGGTGGGTGTTGGTTTTTCTTCAACCAAAAATTCTTTTTTGAAGTTTTTATTAACAACAAAAACACAATCTATAGAAATTTCTAAGTCTGATAGTTTTTTAGTAATAGTAGGAAGTACTTTTTTCTCGATTGAGTTCTTAATAAATTCAGAACTAACGATGATGTCTAAATTTTTTCCATCATTAAATTGAAAATCAGCTTGTGACATCCAATAGACGTCAGTTTTATTTTCTAATTCATCTTGAACTGAGTTTAGAAACTCATCCAAATTAAAAGTATTCAAAAATACTCCCCATACTCCAGAAACAAATCTAATAGGGTTGGACAAACTTTAATAGAGTGGGAAAAGGAAACTAATTTTTCACAAATTCATAAAACAATAAATAAACCCAATTAAATATTGATTCTTTTCAAAATTTTCTTTCACAAATAATTTTTTTAATTAAATTTTTAGAACTTAGTTAATATCGTTTTCGCGAACTAAATTTACTTTTCGCGAACCTGCAAATTAAAAATATTTTTTGTTTTGTTTAAATACTTTTTTGATATATTCTTACTGAAGGTAATAAATGAAAAGAACATATCAACCTAGTAATAGAAAAAGAAGTAGAAAACACGG
>CBFHGZ010000120.1:0-1706 GCA_965655535.1 Candidatus Actinomarina sp. | reverse complement strand
ACAAGACGCAGGATCGTGGTTTAATTCCAATAGATTAGTCCCGCTTATGTTGTTATCAACAGCATTATTAGCTCTCTGGTCTAGATTTATCGGTGAAGTGTATGCTCAAAAAATTATTATGAGATTTTACAGTGTATTCTTTGGATTGATTGCATTAAATAACTTTTTTGGTGGAATTGAAGCAAGTGTAGCGGTTCACTCTCCTAGCATTGGTTTGCTAGGGGTATTGTTCTTTGCAAGTTTTCTTTGTTGGGGTAAGAGTAGAGGTCTTGAACCTAATATTAAAGCTATCAACTCAATTCCAAAAATTTCATTAATTGGAAGCGAAGACTCAAACGAAGCTGCTGATAATTTAAAAGAATCTAGTCAATAGACTGAATTCTAATCATTGAAGATTTGATATATACTATTTAGTCTTTCATATAATGGCCAACCATTTGGTATACATCCATTAGTTGTTACCGACTGTTGCATCATAAGTGGTGCTAGTGCTCCTTGTGCAGGACAACCTACATGACCCCAACCAAGAAAATGCCCTACTTCATGATTAATTAAATACAGTCTATAAGTTGCCAAGTCAGTACCAAAATCCTCAGCACCTGACATCCATCTAAAATAGTTGATAACTACATTGTTACCATTTCTACATGAGTAGTATCCATTTGTTTGTAAAGGGTAGCAAAGTTCATCGACAATATTTGGTGTCGCAAAAATTATATTGAAATCTGCATCTGACTCATTAACTATTTGAAAAGGTTTATCTTCCACACTTCTCCAGCCACGTTGATCATTTAAAATGGTTGAAATTAAGTTTGCCAGACAGTTTACATCTAGAGCAACTTCACTTTGAACACTTAAAGAAAAATTAAAAAAATCACTGTTATAAGGATTAATAGCTTGAGGAGAGTTCCAGATTAATCCGTTATCTTCAGCACTTGTTAGTCTGCATCCTTCATTTAAGTTAATTCCAGGTATATATTTATTTTTTTCTAATTCGTCATCACTTGCAAAAATTGCAATTTCCGAAGTTTCGATAATAGCGCCATCGCTGTCTGGAAGGATAAAATCTTGTTCAGTTTCCTGAAGTAGAGGCAAAGTGGTAGTGGTAGTTGTTGATGTACTTTCCTCAACAACTGGGGTAATAGTTGAAACAGGTTTATTTTCAATCTGGTTATTTTCAATACTGACAATTTCTGGTTGTTCAATAGTAATAATAGATGACACACCAAAGAAGAATATAAATACAATTCCAAAAATTCCAATTAATATAGTTGTCTGATTTATTCTCACTACAACTATGTTAGAAGTTTGTAGTTATTCATCAATAATTATTTTGTACCCTTTAATATCGATAAATTTCTCAGGTTCAAGACCGAGCCCATCTGCAACTCTATTTATGTAATTAAAATAAGAAATAATCTGTACAACTTCAGATACCTCTTTGTCATTTAAATCAACTTCTTTAAGACTTTGATAATCTAATTCAGTAATTTTTCCAGGATTTAATGTAAGTTTTTCAGCAAATCTACATAAAACAAGTTGATTTTTGGTTAAGGAACTTGTTTTCCAATTATTTGCTACTTCATCTACAAGTTGTTGATCTTTTGTCTCCGACCGGAGATCGTATAAGTGAGCACGTATTCAGTATTCACACTCATTTGCCATAGAAGTAATTACTGCTAACAATTCTCTATCAAAGCGAGAAA
>CBFHGZ010000119.1:0-1765 GCA_965655535.1 Candidatus Actinomarina sp. | reverse complement strand
TCTAAGGCTGAAGGAAGTCTAAAGCCGTATTCAACAAGTGTTGATTTTCTGGATTTATCGCCTTCATATTGTCCTCTTATTTGAGGTATAGCGATATGACTTTCATCAACTATCATTAAAAAATCTTCTGGAAAGAAATCTATCAGAGTGTATGGGGCTTCACCCTGTTTTCTTCCATCAAAATACCTTGAATAATTCTCTATTCCAGAACACATTCCTAATTCACTAATCATTTCAAGGTCATACCGAGTCCTTTGTTCAATTCTCTGAGCTTCAAGAAGTTTATTTTCTGAGTTAAATTTATCAATCTGGATTAACATGTCTTTCTCAATTTGATTTAAAGCCTTTTGTTTAGACTCATCGGAAATTACATAATGAGATGCAGGAAGTATTGCTAGTTCAGTTAATTTCTCCATAATTTCACCTGTTGTTGGATCGATTCTTGAGATATCTTCAACTTCGTCGCCAAAAAATTCAATTCTAAAAATTGTTTCTTCGTAAACAGGAAAAATATCTAAAGTATCACCTTTTAATCGAAATGATCCTCTTTGAACTACAAGATCATTTCTTACATATTGCTGTTTTATCAATTGGTGAAGTAAATCGTCAATATTAAATTCTTTATTTTTGTGAATTGGTATAAGTTTATTTTTATACTCTATAGGAGAACCGAGACCATAAATGCAAGACACTGAAGATACAACTATAACGTCTTCCCTCAAAAGTAAAGCACTTGTTGCTGAATGTCTCAACCTGTCTATTTCTTCATTTATAGTTGCATCTTTTTCTATAAATGTATCCGTTCTTGGAACATAAGCTTCCGGTTGATAGTAGTCATAATAAGAAACGAAATACTCAACCCTATTTTTTGGAAAAAATTGACGAAATTCATTTGCTAATTGAGCTGCAAGAGCTTTATTTGGTGCTAAAACTAAAGAAGGTTTTTGAGCCTTTTCAATTAGCCATGCAATAGTTGCAGATTTTCCAGATCCAGTAATGCCTTTTAAAGTTTGAAAATCTACTCCAGAACGAACACCAGAATATAATTGTTTAATAGCGTTAGGTTGATCGCCTTTGGGCGAAAAGTTTGAAATAACTTCAAATTTTTTCATAAAAAATTATATCAATTTATTTAAGTAACAACTTATGTAACTTCTTTAATAAATTCAAGAAGTTCAGTTTTAAAATCTTCAAAATTGTTATTGTAAATAACTTTACCTAAACTCAACCACCAATCATCATCTTGCTGAGTTGCAATTCGATTATTTATATCATCTAATTGCATGCCTCTACTCAAAAGCCTCTCAACTCTTACTTCTTTATCGGCAAATATAACCAAAGCCTTATACTTGCTATGTATAGTTTTGGGTGCTGAAACTTCTACAAAGATAGGTCCTGGTGCAGAACTGACTATTTTATCTAATTCATTTAAAACTCTAGGATGTAGATAATTTTCTAATTTTTTTAATTCTTCATGATCATTAAATACTATATTTGCAAGAACTTGTTTTAAAATTTTATTATTTTCAATTGCATCAGGAAAATTATTTTTTATAAAGTTAAAACTTTCAGTTTGGTTGAGGATATTATTTGAAACCTTGTCTAAATCAACTGTAAATAAATCTAAGCTACTGATTAGTTCTAGTGCTGAAGATTTACCACTACCAATGGGGCCAGTTATTAAATAAACATTATTTTTCATCTATAGATGATTATAAATAATAAATTACGAGTTGCCTATGCCCCGCTCTTTGAGTTCTTGCAG
>CBFHGZ010000118.1:0-1776 GCA_965655535.1 Candidatus Actinomarina sp. | reverse complement strand
TTAAATTTTTTAAGCCATCATTAATTTGAGAATAGTGAAGAGAATCTAATCTGATTTCATTTATATTGTGTTGACGCAGCTCTTCATTAGTGAAAATAAAATCAGGTCTGTAATCAACAAAATCTCTATTTCCAGTATTTACTAAAGAATTCTCTACTATTAGATGGTTTTTGAATTGTTGATCGTCAGCGTTATTAAATTTTTGAGCTAAATTTAAAAACTCTTCTCTAACAAAAGGAGATTTTGCTATCTGTTCTTTCACAAACTTTAGAATAAACCATTTAAAATATTGAGAGCATCTACAGCATAAATGGAAATAATAAAAGCAACTAAATAATCAAAGATAAAGATTTGGCTTGAAAGAGATGAAGTTAACTCATATTCAAACCTAATTTTTATAAATAGAAAATTTAATAACGTTGTTAATAAACCCACTGTTATAGAAGCAAGTATGATATCTAGAGTTTCAAAAGTGTAAAAACTTGATATGCCTCCCATAACAACCACTACAGCAAAAAAATTAAAGTAAAATTGGAAATTGCTGAACTGAATATTTAGATAAGTGGCAAGTGTTTTTAGAGTTAATAATGTAATAAACAATATTGATATCAAATTTATATTGTCAAAAAATTCCTGTGAACCTAAAAATCCATTTACAAGAAACGAAACAGCTAGTACAAAAAAAACATTGCCGATCTTATAAATATTTACATCTTGTTGAAACAAAAAAAATGTAAGAGAAAAAATTAATAAAGCAATAAACAGTACATTCATGTTCATCATTTCCAGATAGCTCAATGCAATAACGCTTGAAAAGCTTAGAAGTAACACTATCAAAATAACCAAGTACTTTTCAGAGGTAATTTCAAATTGTGCTGACAACATCTCAGCAACCCATGTCAAAACTATTCCAACAAAAGCAGCTGTAATAAGTTGGGTGTTGTCGAGTAGAAAGCCTAAAGCAATTGATATAGACAAAATATATTGAAAATAGCGTAATTGTATTAGAAACATCTTCGCGAAAATTTTACTTGTATAAACTTGAAAATTAAAGTACTTTATTATATAGTTGTAACACTATATTTAGTGTGTTTTTGTATACCCCATACAATATTTAGTTATAAAAGGAGAAAAAGTGGCAAAGAATTCAGGGCTAAAAATTACAAGAAAATATACCTCACCAGGCGATCCATATAAAGATATAGTCTGGGAAAAAAGAAGCTCTAAGATTACAAATCCAGATGGATCTGTCGTATTTGAAATGACTGACGTTGAAATTCCTTCAACATGGTCACAAGTAGCTACTGACATTATGGTCTCAAAATATTTTAGAAAAGCTGGTGTACCTCAAACAGATGAAGCTGGAAATGTTCTTAAAGACGAAAACGGAGATGTTGTACTTGGTCCTGAAAGTTCTTCTAAACAAGTTTTCGACCGCTTAGCTGAGACATGGAGACACTGGGGTGAGACTACAGGCTACTTTGCTTCTAAAGATGATGCTCAGGCTTTTGAAGATGAGCTTAAATATATGCTTGCAACTCAAATGGCTGCACCTAATAGTCCTCAGTGGTTCAATACAGGCCTCAACCACAAATATGATTTAACTGGTCCAGCACAGGGTTTTTGGTATGTAGATCCTAAAACAGAGAAACTCACAGAGGGTGAAGACTCTTACTCAAGACCACAGCCTCATGCATGTTTTATTCAATCCATTGATGATGATCTTGTCAATGAAGGTGGCATTATGGATCTCTGGGTGAAAGAAGCTCGTTTATT
>CBFHGZ010000117.1:0-1849 GCA_965655535.1 Candidatus Actinomarina sp. | reverse complement strand
TATTTTAAATAGGGTCAATGAAGAATTGATAAACTCACTTAATATTACTGAAAGATTGTTTACTTTAGAACTTGGCCGATCTGTAGGTTGGAACACCTATTTAAAAGATATTACTAAATCTTTTAGTATTGATACTTTTGGAAAGTCTGCCCCACAAGGTGATTTAATGGAAACTTTTAAATTTACACCTAAATTAATTGCTGAAGATATTCGCAATAATTTTTTGAATTAACATCCCGTATAAGACCGCATTGCTGATTTGGTTCTATTTCCAGCAACTCCATCAGGTATTAGGCCTACTTTTCTCTGGAAAGACTTTATAGCCTCTTTAGTATAGGAACCCATTTTTCCATCAATTATTCCAGGATTAAACCCATTATTAGCGAGATAAGTTTGGATATCTGAAGCAGTATCTAATTTAGCTCCAGTATTATCTCTAGCTTTACAGGTGTTTGAAGACTCACAACCTGTGTAAGCTTTCATTGCTGCCTTTGTCTTATTTCCAACAACTCCATCAGCATACAAACCAGTAGATTTTTGAAACGCAATAACTGCTTGTGTAGTTTTAGCACCTCTTAATCCGTCTATAGGCCCGGGATTAAACCCATTATTAGCTAAGAAGTTTTGAATATCAACGATTGTATTTATAGAAACATTTGTATTGTCTTTAGGCACACAGGCATCGTTACCTGCGTTAGGATTGGAAACAGCAGTAGCTCCTGAGTCAGTAACTTCTCCACCAGATGGTGTCCAAGAATTGTTGAAGTGATTGGTGTTAAACAAGTCATTTGAAATAAGAGATTTCTCAATTAGAGCATTAACAATATATGAAACTTCTCCTATAGTAATTTTTCTATTAGGGCAAAATTTATCAGCAATAGAACTACAAGGAGGAATGACATCATTTGCTGCGAGAATATTAATTTCGTTTGTCCAACGGCTAGCACCTTCATCTGAGTATTTATCCAATGATCCATTTAAATTGTCAGTAGCACCAGCTCTAATTGATTTTATGATTAAACATGCAAACTCTTCTCTTGAGATTTGTTCTTCAGGTTGAATCTGAAATGGACTACCAAAACAAACATGCATGCCATAATAAGGAAGACCATTTAATGGCTGTTGAAAAATATTTTGATCATCATCACTGTAAGCATTTGGAGCATCAAGAGGAACCCCACCAAGAACTGCTGTTACAGCAGCTGCTTCAGCTCTACTAATGCTTTTAGCTTGACACGCTGTAGACGTTTCACTACAGCTATATAAAGTTCCAGACTTAGCCAAGGTATTAAGACCTGCTGATGAAGTTGCGTATTGAGGTGTATCACCAGAAGAAGAACTTGTTGAAGAACTATTGTTAGAATTTGAAGTTGAATTGGAATTAGTAGACACTGTTACTGGTCCTATATTTAAACTCGAGACATCTGATGCACTTGTAGTTTTAAAATAGTGGGAAGTAAAACCGAGTTGAGATTTAATATTTCTACCTGATTTTTCAACGGTTCTTGGTGCACCATTTTTAAATCCTTTTAAGGTTACTTTCAAAGCAGCACCAGATGCTGCAACTGAGGATACATAAATATCTGTTACCGAATCAAAGCATGAAACATCTCCACATAAGATATTTTTTGCTAACTGGTAGGAACTAAAATCATATGACCATGCTGCTTTGGGGTTACCAACTCTATTGTCAACAGACCAAGGATCATCGACAGTATTTAGATATGGCCATTTTGTAGCAGAACCAAAACCAACTACATTATCATTAGTTTTTCCACCCGTTGAAGATGAATAAAATGCCTGGATTACACCACTCTGGGTGTAACCTCTGTCATAGGTAATAACCTTA
>CBFHGZ010000116.1:0-1849 GCA_965655535.1 Candidatus Actinomarina sp. | reverse complement strand
ACAGTTGCAGATGCCATAAAACTTTTACTAAAAGAACAAATTCTTCCTACGAAAGCAGATAGGGCTATGTATCTTTTAGCTCCAATTATTGCTTTAGTTCCGTCCTTTTTAATCTTTATGATTATTCCACTAGGTCCGGACATAAATGTTGATTTTCTTGGAAATTCATATCAGGTCCAGTTAGTGGGTGCAGATTTAAATGTTGGAGTTTTATATTTTTTAGCATTGTCATCAATTGCTGTGTATAGTGTAGTTCTTGCAGGTTGGTCATCTGGTTCTAAATATCCATTACTAGGTGGAGTTAGAGCGTCAGCTCAAATGATTTCCTATGAAGCAGCTATGGGACTCGCACTCGTACCTGTTATCTTGTATTCAGGCTCACTTTCTTTAGTTGATATAGTTAATAGTCAAAAGGGGACTCTGTCGAGCAATATACCTGTTTTAGACACAATTGTTGGATTAATTCCTCAATGGAATATTTTTCCGCAATTCATAGCTTTTGGTATCTTTTTCATAGCTGCTGTAGCAGAAGTTAACAGAGCTCCATTTGATTTAGTTGAAGCAGAACAGGAATTAGTTGGAGGATTTCATACTGAGTACTCGGGATTTCGATTTGCAATGTTTTTCTTAGCTGAATACATCAACATGTTTAATATGTGTGCCATCACTGCAACGTTCTTTCTTGGG
Source organism: Candidatus Actinomarina sp. (assembly GCA_965655535.1). GTDB lineage: Bacteria > Actinomycetota > Acidimicrobiia > Actinomarinales > Actinomarinaceae > Actinomarina. The sequence continues at coordinate 1,162 of CBFHGZ010000116.1, read as the reverse complement.
GGTTGGTTAGGACCAACTTTTGAAGGAGTAGCACCTCCTTTTATTTCAGCGATAATGCCTATTATTTGGCTTGGCGTAAAAACCTTTGCATTACTTTTTGTATTTGTTTGGATTAGAGCAACTCTTCCAAGACTTCGTTATGATCAACTGATGGAGCTTGGTTGGAAGCGATTAATTCCAATTTCATTGGTATGGTTAATCTTGTCTGCAGTTGTTCTAGGCGTTAGAGAGTTTGGACTACCTTGGAGTTAATATGAGTGAAAGTTTTGGATTGTTTAAAGGTCTTAAAGTTACCTTTAAAGAATTATTTAGGAAGTCAGTAACTGACAAATATCCCAAAGAATTCAGAGAAAAGCCTCAAAGGTTTCATGGTCGACATGTTTTAAACAAATATGAAGATGGGATGGAGAAGTGTATTGGTTGCGAATTATGTGCAGGAGTATGCCCAGCTCAGTGTATTTATGTAAGAGGTGAAGAAAATCCTGTAGAAGAACCTGTAAGTCCTGGTGAAAGATATGGTTTCATTTACGAAATTAATATGCTCAGGTGTATTTATTGTGCTTTGTGTGTAGAAGCCTGTCCAACAGAAGCTATAACGATGACCTCTTTATTTGAGATGAGTGTAGCAAATCGTTCAGAAGCAATCTTTGATAAATCAGTGTTAGTTGTAAATGATGATGGAACTCCAAACACACACGAAGAAAAAACCAAATTAACAACCAATGAAGACCTGCTTGCTTCAGATGGTTGGATGAGAGCAACATCTGCAAATGGAAACCCAAATTTCCAAAATGTTGTTAACTGGTCTGGGTCACTTGGTGTAGGCAAAAAAGAACCTGAAAAAGGCCAAACATTAGAGGAAGAGTAAAGTGGATGTAATTCTTTTTATTTTCCCTGCTGGACTAATCATTCTTGGTGCACTTATTGTTGTGTTTGCCAAAAATCCCGTTCATAATGCTATGGGTTTGGTGATGACTTTAGTTTCACTTGCAATAATTTATATCACCTTAAATGCAACATTTGTTGCTATGGTGCAAATGTTAGTTTATGCAGGAGCAGTAATGACCCTGTTTTTATTCGTCATAATGATGATTGGAGTTGATAAAAAAGAACAAGACGCAGAGTCTATTAAAGGACAAACATTTTTAATCTCGGGATCTTT
>CBFHGZ010000115.1:0-1892 GCA_965655535.1 Candidatus Actinomarina sp. | reverse complement strand
AACATTCTCTGAATTGAACGTCTTAGTGGTCTTGCTCCAAACTCTTTGTCATAACCTTCTTTTGCCAAAAACTCTTTAGCTTCATCAGATAAAACAATTTCAAGATCAGAATTTTTCAATTGTTCATGTACTCTATCAAGCATTAAATCAACAATTTCTTTAACCTCATCAAGAGTTAATTCATGGAATACAATAGTTTCATCGATTCTGTTTAAGAACTCAGGTTTGAAATACCTTTTAAGTTCTTCACCAACTTTTGCCTTCATTTTTTCGTAGTTATCAGTTTCAGATAAATTGCTGAAGCCGATATTCTTTGCAAAATCTTTTGTACCCAAATTAGATGTCATAATTATTATTGTATTTTTAAAATCAACTGTTCTACCCTGAGCATCTGTCAATCTACCATCTTCAAGGATTTGAAGAAGTGTATTGAATACATCTGGATGAGCTTTCTCAACTTCATCAAGTAGAACTATGCTAAATGGTTTTCTTCTAACAGCTTCAGTGAGTTGACCACCTTCATCATATCCTACATATCCTGGAGGAGAGCCAATTAGCCTACTAACAGTATGTTTTTCCATATACTCAGACATATCTATCTGAATTAAAGAATCTTCATCACCAAATAAAAACTCAGCTAATGTTTTGGCAGTTTCAGTTTTCCCTACACCAGAAGGCCCTAGGAAAATAAATGATCCAGAAGGACGTTTTGGATCTTTGAGTCCAGATCGTGTTCTTCTAATAGCTTTAGACACTGCTGAAATGGCTTCTTCTTGACCAATAATTCTCTTATGTAATTCTGTCTCCATATCTAACAATCTTGCTGTTTCTTCTTGTGTAAGTCTATGAACAGGAATACCAGTCCATTGAGCTAAAACTTCTGCTATTTCCTCTTCATCTATTACCATCTCAATTTCTGATTGAGAAGCTTGATCAACTGAAGATATTTCATCAAGTAAAACTTTTTCTTGATCTCTTATTTGCGCTGCTTTTTCATAAAGTTGTGATTGAACAGCGTCAATTTTTTGTTCTCTCAAATTTTTTAATTTATCTGAAATAGTTTGCTTTTCAGGATCTAATGGTTTTCTATAAACTCTCATACGACTACCAGCTTCATCAATTAAATCGATGGCTTTGTCAGGTAAAAATCTATCGGAAATATATCTATCAGCCATATTAACTGCAGATGCAATAGCCTGGTCAGTAAAACGAACGCCGTGGTGAACCTCATATCTGTCTTTGAGACCGTCTAGAATTTCAATTGCATCAGATAGTTTAGGTTCATCAACCTGAACAGATTGAAATCTTCTTTCCAATGCAGCATCTTTTTCAAAATGCTTTCGGAATTCTTCTAATGTAGTCGCACCAATTGTTTGCAACTCACCTCTCGCAAGCATTGGCTTCAAGATTGAAGCAGCATCGATTGCACCTTCTGCTGCACCAGCTCCAACTAAAGTATGAATTTCATCAATGAAAAGAACAATGTCTCCCCTAGTTTTAATTTCTTTTAATACTTTTTTTAGTCTTTCTTCAAAATCACCACGGTATCTGGAACCTGCAACTAACGCTGAAAGATCAAGTGTATAAATTTGCTTACCTTCAAGCGTGACCGGAACATCACCTGAAACAACTTTTTGAGCTAAACCTTCTACTATTGCTGTTTTACCAACTCCAGGTTCTCCAATTAGAACTGGGTTATTTTTTGTTCTTCTTGAAAGGATTTGCATAACGCGTTCAATTTCTGTAGTTCTTCCTATAACTGGATCTAATTTTCCTTCTTTTGCCATTCTTGTTAAGTTTCTACCAAATTGATCGAGAATTGCAGATCCAGTATTTGAACCCGGTCTTTCTCTACCTCCAGTTGATGCAGATTGTTGCTTTTTGCTTTCTCC
>CBFHGZ010000114.1:0-1900 GCA_965655535.1 Candidatus Actinomarina sp. | reverse complement strand
GGTCCACCTGATGATAAAGCGGCATCATCATTTACCATTCCCAACAATTTAGGTGTAAGTTGTTTAGTTTATGAAAACAATAAATATTATTTATGGTCGTATAATGTAGGTCAAATAGGCTATGAAAACTTTAGTTATAACAAATGATTATTCACCAAAAAAGGGTGGTATTTCAACTTATTTAAATTCATTTGTTGAACATTTAAATTTTGAAAAGATTGTTTATGCACCGAGTTGGGCAGAAGGTGAAAATGTAATTCAATCAAAATCAAATTTTATTTTTGGTTCAAAAAGCCAGATAACTGAAATAAGAGAAATAATAGAGTCTGAAAAAATTGAACTTATTCTTCATGGTTCTAGCAACCCCCAGTTCTTGCTTGTAAATAAATTGAAAAATTTTGGTGTACCTCAAGCAATGATTGTTCATGGTGCAGAATTCAATGTAATTGATTCAATACCAGTGTTAAGTAAATTATTTAGAAATAGCTTAAATCAACTTCATACAATATTTTCTGTTAGTTTTTTTACTTCAAGAAAATTACAGGAAATTACAAATACTAAAATAGAGATTTTAGGTGCTGGAACTAAGAAAATAGATTTTGCTAGGGAGTTTAAAACTGAAAATTTGACTATTGGAGTCAGTAGTCGATTTGTATCTAGGAAAAAAATTAACTGGGTTATTGATGCAATTCATGAATTAAATTTAAGTGGACATAATCTATCTTTAAATATTTTTGGATTTGGAAAATTAGAAAATTATCTTAAAAAGCTAGCAGATATATCTAGTGCAAATATCAAATTTTTTAAAGATGAGTCTGATGATTCGTTAGATAAATTTTATAAAGAAATTGATGTATTTGTAATGCCTTCGAAATCTAGATACTTTGGCAAAGAATTTGAAGGTCTTGGTTTAGTGTATTTAGAAGCCGGTAGTTACCAAATGCCCGTGATGGTTGGAACTTCTGGAGGAGCATTTGAAACAATTGTCCCAGGCAAAACTGGCTTTATCGTATCTTCTAGGAATGACATTTATGATGGAATTAATTATTTTTTAAGCAACCCTAGTTCTTTAAAAGATTTTTCAATAGCTTCAAAAGAGTATGTTGATGAAAATTTTGATTGGGAAAAAGTTCTGAAAATTTTTGAAAATTCATTCAGCTGAATTATCACCAAATATAGCTAACACTTCATTTTCGTTTATAGATATTGCATCTCTTGGATTTTCTAGAGGCTTGTTTTTCTTTTCGGTAAGGATTTTATTCATTAAATTATCTTTTGTAGCATCCTCTGTTTTCATTCGGAATCTTCCTCTATAAAAGACTATTTCTAATGATTTGGCTAGTTCAACTAATTCGTCTTTATTTAAATTTTTAATGTATTTTTCTTCGAATTGAAAATGAGACTGAATCCTAGAGATCATTTCTTCCTTAGAAATACTTTTTGGTAATTTTAGAGTTTCACCTGTAGCAAGATTTGAAATCTTTTTTGACTTATCACTATCTATAAGTTCTAGAATTTCATCTTTCTTCATTTCATTGAGTTGCTCGGTTTCAAAAACTATTCTAGGTCTTTCCTTTATTGCGTAGCCACCATATGGCCCAACAGCTGAACTGTAAGTCCAACCTGATTGTTCTGTAATTTTTCGAGGATTTTTTGCAGAAAGTGAAAATCTACTTATTGCTTCATCAGTGCTTAATAGGTTTGGATCTTCATCCTCAAAAATAGGTCCGATTAGATTTTTATAAATACATTTTTCTTGTCTAACGCCTTTTTCTCTCACACCATGTTGAATATAAAAGTTTCCATTTGGACCTAATTTAATATAAATTAACGAAGAACATTCTGGGCATTTAGAAACCTCTCGTTCTTTTTTCAAACTTTCTTCCTGTTGTGCTTCAAG
>CBFHGZ010000113.1:0-1928 GCA_965655535.1 Candidatus Actinomarina sp. | reverse complement strand
TTATGATTTTATTTTCATTTGTATTTGGTGTAGTTGCTTCTTTTATTGGAATAAGAAGAGCGCTAAATGATTAAAAAAGTTTTATCAATTTTTGTAGTATTTTCAATTTTTGCCAATCTCTTTTTTATTGAACAATCTTCAGCTATTACTGCAGAAGAAAGATTAATTGAGGTTGAAAAGCAATTGCAAGCAATTGCAGAACAGATTGATAAGTATGAAGGTGAACGATCCGATTTAGAAAAAGCAATTATTGCCAATAATGCAGATTTAAAAAAAGTAAATTCTGACCTAGCTGCGGTTCAAGCAAAACTTAATGCAGCAGAAAGAGAACTTGAACGAGCCTTAGAAAATTATGATGGTACATTAACTGATTTGGCTTTAGTGCAGCAAAATATAGTAAGAGAACAAACTAGATTAGGAAAAATTAAAACTGAAATCAGAAATGTAACTGACGAACTTTTTGAAACACAACAAAGTCTTGTTGAGGCTGATGAAGAATTTCAAGATCAAGCAGTTAGTTTATACATTAATGGAGTAATGAGTCCAGCTACTGCATTGTTTGTAGAGCTAGAGGAGTTATCTAGTTTTTTAGTTGCTCTTGGATACGCATCAACAATTGTTGATAGTGCATATGAAATTGTTGAACAGCTTAATGCTTTAAGAAATCTTGCAACAAATCAAACAATTTTTTTAACTGAGAGAGAGGAAGAGAGAACACAGATTGTTGAAACTCTCCAAAATGAAGAAGAAAGAAAAAATCAAATCTCTCTTGATGCAGAAGAGTTTGCTAATGAGGTTGAACAAATAAGAAATACAGTAGAAAGAGAAAAGGCTGTGGTTGAAGCTCAAAAAATTCAAGTATTGAGAGCAAGGCAAGAAGCCCAAAAATTACTTAATCAAGCTAATAAAGAATTAGAAAAACTTGATAAAGAGCACGCTGATTTAGAAAAGCTTGAAGATGCAATTCAAGCAGATATAGACAGATTAAGTAGCTCTGGAGGTGTTGCACCAAATCAATTGTCATGGCCTGTTACAACTGGTTATGTATCAAGTGGATACAAATGGAGACGACTTGGTGGAACAACTAGCTTTCATGGAGCAATTGATATTGCCGCTAATCGTGGCACTCCAATAAAAGCTGCAGCTGGAGGGGTAGTAATCTTAGCTCGTTATTACGGTCTAGCAGGAAACACTATATTCATAGACCATGGTGGAGGCATGACCACTCTTTATTTTCACATGGATAGAATTTTAGTGAATGTTGGTCAAACAGTTGTAACAGGAGATCAGATAGGTACTGTCGGAAATACTGGAAGATCTACGGGTCCTCATTTACATTTTGAAGTAAGACTAAAAAATCCAAGCTCTGCAAATTGTAGTCTGCCTTATTTAGACCCAACTTCTAGAGGCAGAGTAAATCCTTACTGTTTCTTAAACTAATGAAGGTTTTTGCTGAAAATAGAAAAGCAAGAAACTCGTATAGTTTTGAGGAGTTTTTTGATGCGGGAATAGTTTTGACAGGTCCAGAAACAAAAAGTGTTAGAAATGGTGCAGCTTCAATTGTTGATGCATTTGCTGTTATTGAAGAAGAAGAGGCCTATATATATGAGATGAATATTGAACCATATAAGTTTGCTCAACAAACTGACTATGACCCAAAAGCTAGGAGAAAACTTTTATTTCACAAATCAGAAATTAAAAGATTTATTGGACTGACGTCTCAAAAAGGATATACGTTAATTGCAACTAAATTATTTGAAAAAAATGGATACGTTAAAATTGAAATCGCTCTTGCTAAAGGTAAAAAAGATTACGACAAACGAAAAAAATTAATTGATAAGCAACATAACAGAGAGATTAAGAACTACTAAAGACTGACTCTGTCCCAACTCTTATGTCAGCTGTACCATGAAAGCTATCTTTATATT
>CBFHGZ010000112.1:0-2044 GCA_965655535.1 Candidatus Actinomarina sp. | reverse complement strand
TACATTTCCATAGCTTCTTGATCTGATTTATATGACGATCTACTTGGGTCTTCAAAGGAATGATGTATAACATTTTTTGCATTCGGAAATATTGGACATGATTCTTTCGCTGAATCACACACTGTAAAGACGTAATCAAACTCATCTTCAAGAAATTGATCTAAAAGTTTTGGGTACTGATTAGACATGTCAATATCACGTTCCATCATTGCTTTCATAGCGTAAGGATTGACCATGTTTTCTGGGTGTGTTCCTGCAGAAAATACTTCATGTTTTGGAAATTTATTCCTTAATAAACCTTCAGCAATCTGCGATCTACATGTATTACCTGTACAAAGAACCAGTAACTTCATAATTTTATTGTATATAAAGAAGTAAAATAATACTATGGAATCACAAGCCGATAAAGAAAAGAAATTTACTTCATTAATGGAGAAAGGAATTATGTATTTTCTCTATATCCTTTTTGGTGGTCTTTTTATATTTATTACATGGACTGAAGGGTGGAATGAAGCTGTGTTGCTACTTCCTATAGCTGCAATTACTCTACCTTTAACTAAATGGGGTGTGAAGTGGCAGAATGAAAGATATATTCGAAGTGCTAAAAATCAAGATGATTTAGAAGTAGTATTAAAAAGAGTTCAGGATCTTGAAAGTAGAATCTCAAAGTTGGAGGAGAAATGATATCTGTAGAAGTCCTATGTAAACATATGGCTTGGGCTAATCAAGAAATTTACAAAGAGGTTCAAAAACTTGATGAAAAAGTATTAGATTATTTCATTATTGATCCTGAGTGGACAGTAAAAAATATAATGATTCATATTGTTGGTGCTGCACATATATATGGTGGAAGGCTTAACAAAGAACCATTTTCTAAATTTACATTACAAAATCCTGAAAGTTCAGAGGTAATTAATGAACTATTAGAACACCTTGAAAGACTGGATTCAAAATTTATTGAAAATGCACAAATGGAAGATGAAGAAATTACATTCTTGACATCTAAAGGTGAAAGAAGTGCAATGGCATCTACGATTCTTTCTCAAATGATTTTTCACGCAGCTGAGCATCGTGCTCAAATCATTGCTGCTCTTGATAAACACAACGTAAGAAGTATTAACTTAGATGACTATGATGTATGGAGCTACATAGCTAAAAATTAACCATGATATCTATTGAATTACTTTTAAAACATATGGCTTGGGCCAACCAAGGAATATACAAAGCTGTACAAAAACTCGACAACGAAGTTTTAGACTACTACATTGTTGATCCTGAATGGCATATTAGAAGAATCCTAATACATACTGTCTTTGCAGCACACGCTTACGAACAGAGGTTGGCTGGTGTTGAATTAGAACCTATTGAAATCAAGAATCCAGACAGCCCAGAAGTAATAGATGAATTATTAGAACACCTTGTGAGAATCGATACTGCTGCACTGAAATATGTAGATATGGAAGACAGAGATATACATTACAAAATCGATGGTGAACCTAGAACAACAAAAGCATCTACTCTTCTATCTCAAATGGTTTTTCACTCTGCAGAACATCGTGCACAGGTTGTTGCAGCGTTAGATGATAAAGGTGTTCGAGATATTAACTTAGATGATTATGCAGTATTTAGCTACATTAATCAACAATAGCTTTTAACCACTCTTCGTATTCTTTAGTTGTAAAAGTCGGTTCTATTACTGTTATTTTTGGAAGTTCATAGGAATGATTTGATTTTATATACTCAATAATACTTTGTTGTTTTGATCGGTCTGTATATAAAGAAACTTCAATTTCATCATCCTGTTGTACTTCATTCTGCCATTTGTAAATTGAATTGATTGCATGATAAGTTCCACAAGCTATAAGATTATCAGCTACTAATGACTCAATAAGATTTTTTGCTTCGTCTTCATTTCCAAACGTAGATTGAATAATTATCATAAATCTAATCCTAACTCTTCAACTAAATGACTCCATAGTTGTTTTCTGTATTCACTGTTATAAACAAGTTTGTTGTGTTTATGTAGTGAAGGTCTTCCATAAAT
>CBFHGZ010000111.1:0-2046 GCA_965655535.1 Candidatus Actinomarina sp. | reverse complement strand
AAATTATCCGAAAAAAAAAGAAATGAAATTTATGAATTAGCTATTGATAATCAAATACAGTTTTCATTTATTGAATCTTCTAATAAAGAAATAGATAAATTCGGTATTAAATATTCAAACGAAAAAGTATTAACTAAATCTATAGAAGAAGTTTATTCAAACGGTGATGTTGTCTATGTTGATCATTTTAAAATCAACAACTTTCATTCCATTTCTTTAGTAAAAGGTGAGGATAATTCACGTCCTATTGCTTTAGCGAGTATCATTGCAAAAGTTTTAAGAGATAATCTAATGATTGAGTTTTCTAAAAAATATCCAGAATACTTATTTGAAAAAAATAAAGGATACGGAACAAAAGACCATAGGCTTGCATTGGTCAAATACGGGTTAAGTGAAGTACACAGAGAATCATTTAATTTAGTGCCCAAATAACAACAGCTGCAGTTAACGCGACAGCTAAAATAATATTTATATAATCCGTCTTGTTAGCTTTGTATGGTCTATTTGGATCAAATCCCATGTAAACATTCTAGATTGAAATAGATTAAACTTAAATTATGGTTTTAGAGTCAAGCACTTCAAATGAAATCCATTATATCCAATTTAATGATGAGGTGTCTTTAAATGCTATTGCTTCAACTGATTGGAAAAGCATAATCGATGAAGTAGAAAAATTTGAAAAAAGTGAATGTAAATATTTAGTATTAAAACATGTAAATGGTAATTTTTCTGCAGGTGCACAACTTGGTGAAGATTCAGTTTCAGCTATGGATGATGTCTCTAATGCGGCTCTTGCTTTATGGAAATGTAGAAAACCAGTAATTTCTATTGTTGATGGTATAGCTGCTGGAGCCGCATCAAACATGTTGTTGCTTAGTGACTTTATAATTGCCACGCCTGAAACAAGATTTATAGAAGTGTTTGTTAGAAGAGGTCTAGTTGTAGATTTTGGAGGCTCATGGTTATTACCACGAATAGTAGGTATTCAAAAAGCAAAAGAATTAATGATGACATCTAATGAAATTAATGGGATTGAATTAGATAAATTGAATGTTTTGTATAAACTATGCAATAGTTCTGAGCTTGATTCTGAATTTAAATTATTAATTGATACTTTAAATAAACAAAGTTTTATCTCCATATGTATGGTTAAAGATCAAATACGTAAAGGGCTAGATAAAACATTCCAAGATTCCATAGATATTGAAACTAAAAATCAAAAATCTAGATTCCTTCATAGTGATGCTGCAGAAGGTATGCTGGCATTTTTTGAAAAAAGACTACCTGAATTTAAAAATACATTGGATGAATAAAATAATTGTATAAATATACATATAAATGAATATTTATGCAATACTTCTTACTTAAGAAAACGGAGGATTATTAATTGAAAAATAAAAAATCACTTTTATTGATTTTGATTTTAGGTCTTGTTGCAGCTGCATGTTCTACAGCAGCTACACCTTGTGATGAAGTTGAAATCACTACAGGAGAAAACGGTCTTCCAGATCTAGATGGCTGTGAATTTACATTTGCTGTTGAGAATGCATATTTACCTTTTAACTATGTTGACGCTGCAGATGGTGAAGCCAAAGGATGGGATTATGACGTTTTCAATTATTTAGCTGAACAAATGAATTTCACACCTGTTTATGTTGCAGCTGCATGGGATGGAATGATCCAAGCTGTTGCAGATGGTCAGTACATGATTGCTGGTGATGGTATTTCAATAACAGAAGAAAGAGATAAAATTATCGATTTCTCAGATAGCTATATAGTTTTACAACAAAGAATTCTTGTTGCAAGTGGTAATTCTGATATTACAACAGCAGCAGATATTCAAAATGGAGACTTTAAAGTAGCCACTCAAAAAGGAACAACTAACTACGAGTTAGCAGTATCACTTTTTGGAGCTGACAAAGTTGACGCTTACGACCAGTTTGATTTTGCTATAGCAGCTGTTATTTCAGGTGACGCAGATGCATCTATTGTTGATGAAGTTGCAGGACTTGGTTATATGGGTGCAAATAAAGATAAAGTAAAACT
>CBFHGZ010000110.1:0-2104 GCA_965655535.1 Candidatus Actinomarina sp. | reverse complement strand
TCAAGGCAGAAACGCCGGTTCAAATCCGGTCGGGGCTGCGAATCAACTGAGTTTTCTATACCATCGTGGTTTATGAAGTAAAAAATTTGTATAATCATCAGGAGTATCTATTTCAAATGTGAGTTCCCTACTGAATATTTGTTTGTAGTTTATTTTTAATCTTTTTAAATTTTCAGTATGACTCTTAAAGCTTTCTGTGCCATAACTGAAATCTGAAAATTTTACAGATCCACAAATTAGAGGAGTTCCAGAGTCTGAACTTTTTGATATCAATAAATCTTCATTTTTAAGATTTTCAAATAAAACATTGCATTGATGTTTGTTTATATAGGGAAGATCAGCATGACAAATTATCCAATGTTTGTAATGTGAAAACATTTCAGAAAATTCAACAACTTCATTGTTAAGTCCGTTGAGATTTGATTTAAACATTTGAATGCCTAACTCAGTGCATATTGCTTCTATTTTTGTATCTTTAGAAATTACATATATTTCAACAGATTCTTTTTTGAACGAGTTTATTGTATTTTTTAATAAGCCTATTTGTAAATCAATTCTCTGAGTGGAATCTAATACTGAACTTAATCTTGTCATAGGATTTTCTAAATTAAAAACCGGTATGCCTACTAAAATATTTTTATTCATACAATTAAATTTGTAATACCATGCTATTAGAGAATTAAAACATTATGGTCAGAAAAACAAAAATAATTGCGACTATCGGTCCTAGCTTAATGAGCCAGAAAAAGATTGATAAAATAATCGATGAGGGTGCAAATGTTTTAAGGATTAACTTTTCACATGGATCTCTTGAAGATCATGAAAATGTAATTAATTGGATAAAGTCATCAAACAAAAAAGTTGCAATCATGCAAGACATACAAGGTCCAAAAATTAGAACTGGTGATTCCGAATCTAATACAGTTTTGGAAAAAAGTAAATCAGTAAAAATTGTGAATGGTAATTTGATATCAAACTCTGAAACAATCTGTATTAAATATGAAGACTTATTCAAAGATATAAACGTTGATGACAGAGTTCTCATTGATGATGGCAGTATCGTATTAAAAGTTCAAAACAAAACCTATGATTTTCTTGAAGCACTTATTTTAGTTGGTGGGGAACTTCGAGATAATCAAGGTGTTGCATTCCCTGATTCAAATCTCTCAGTTTCCGCAATTACTCCAAAAGATATTGAGCATTTAAATTTTGGTTCTGAACACGATGTTGATTACGTAGCAGTATCTTTTGTTCGAAATGGTGATGATATAAAATCTGTAAAAAAAATAATTCCTTCTGATATAAAAGTAATTGCGAAAATAGAATTAAAATCCGCAATAGAAAACATCGATGATATTTTATCCGAAGCTGATGGTGTAATGGTTGCAAGAGGTGACTTAGGTGTACAACTTCCTCTTGAAAAAGTGCCATTTATTCAAAAACAGATTCTAGATGCAGCAAATTCTATAGGAAAAATATCTATAACGGCTACAGAAATGTTGCAATCAATGAAATCATCATACAGGCCAACTAGAGCTGAAGTAACAGATATAACAAATGCAATTCTTGAAGGCTCTGATGCTGTAATGCTTTCAGCTGAAACTTCAATAGGAAATCACCCTGAAAGAGTTGTTGAGGTAATGTCTTCAATTTGCCAAGAAACAGATTCAAGAAATGATACTTCTGCATTAACTGTTAAAACTATTTCTAATACTGACCTTCTTACAACATCTTTAGCAAGATCTGCAGTAAGGGTTGCAAATGAGATTGAAGCCAAAGCCATAGTCGCTTTTACCGAAAGCGGGAGAACTCCTTTGTTGATATCAAACTATAGACCACGTTCACCGATTTTAACTTTTACAACAAAAGAAAAAACTTATAAACAAATGAATATGCTTTGGGGAGTTGATCAATTTATGATGGATCGAAAAGAAACTTTTGAGGAAATGCTTCAAGAAGCAGATAGCATTTTAAGTAATAGATTAAATTACAGAATTGGTGATAAAATCGTAGTTGTTGCAGGTACACCACCAAATGTTGAAGCAGCTACTAATATGATAAGAGTTCATAGAGTTGGTGAAATTTAATGGGACAGATAATAGAG
>CBFHGZ010000109.1:0-2115 GCA_965655535.1 Candidatus Actinomarina sp. | reverse complement strand
ATTGGAATTTCATTTTCAAATTTTTCAAATTCTTCATGTCTATAATTTGCATTTGTATCTAAAGATACTTTTGAATCAAGTGCAGATACGCCTTTATCGGTAATCGCTAAAGGATTTACCTCGACTAAATCACAATCTCCTTCTACAAAAAGACGATATAAGTTAGATATCATGTCAATCAGTTCATGTGTATATTCAGAATTTAGCTTTGCTTCTTCTACTGCATTTGAAACCATTTCGTTGCTTAACCCTTTTGAAGGTGATATATGCAATTTGATTAAGTCATCTGGATTATTAGCTGCTACCTCTTCTATATCCATGCCACCTTTTGCACTTAACATCATCAAATATTTTTTTTCTGATCTATCAAGAGTAAAAGAGACATAATATTCTTCTTTAATTGTTGAAGCTTCTTCTATAAGTAAGCTCTCAACTATATGACCTTTGATATCCATGCCCATTATTTCATTTGAAAAATCTTCTAACTCTTTCTCATTTTTGGCAACTTTGATTCCTCCAGCTTTGCCTCTTCCACCTACTTGTACTTGAGACTTAACAACTAGCGGAAAGTTTAAATTGTGATTTTTTAAAGTTTCTAACTCTGAAACAAAAAATGAATTTGGTGTATCTATACCATATTTTTTGTAAAGTTCTTTTCCTTGGTATTCAAATAGATTCATAATGGTTTAACAACATATTAGATTACAAAAAAATAAGACTTATGGCCACTTATTACAAGAATTTTATAGGTGCCCATTCGACATCTAAATACTTAGTTCCAACCTCATCTTTAAACTCAACTGTTATTTCATTTCCCTGAACTTCAGTTATAACACCTATTCCATACTTTTGATGTTCAACTTTTTGACCCACTGACCCATTGATTTCAGAATTATCATTTGCTTCAGCAATTTGATTAAAATCAATTGTATCGAAGTGATCACTTCCCTCTTCTAGAAACCTACTCGGAAGATTGTATACAGTACCACCAAATAAAGTTCTTGACCAAGCATGTGTCATATATAATTTTTTTTCTGCGCGAGTAATTCCTACGTAGCAAAGTCTTCTTTCTTCTTCAATTTCAAATTTAGATGATGACGTACTTCTTTCATGTGGAAATAGATTTTCCTCCATTCCTGTCATAAATACGTAAGGAAATTCAAGCCCTTTTGCATTATGAAGCGTCATTAGTAAGACATTATCGGATTCTCCTAAATTATCTGTTTCGGAAAATAATGCTATTGACTCTAGATAGTCACGTAATTTTGAAAAAGGCTCATCAATTTCATCATCATATAAATTCTCAAAATTATTAGCAGAAGTAATTAACTCTTCGATATTTTCCATTCTCATTTGAGCTTCTAATGTTCCTTCTTTAATTAATTCCAACTTATAACCAGTTAATTCAAGAATCATAGTTATTAGTTTTGATGGCCCTTCTAGTCCATAAGTCTTTAACTGAACTATTAAATCTTTAAATTCAGTGAGTTTAGATTTGATTCGAGGTGAGATATTATCAATAACCTCAATATCATTTAGTAAATCGTAAATTGAAATATTATTTTCGTTAATATAATTTCTTAACTTAGCAACACTAGATTCACCAATTCCTCTTCGTGGTACATTTACAATTCTTTCAAATGAGACTAAATCACTATCATTAATTACAAATTTTAGGTAAGAAACTATATCTTTAATTTCTTTTCTGTCATAAAACCTAACGCTCCCAATTAATTTATGGTTTATATTTAAGTAACGTAACTCTTCTTCAAATAACCTTGATTGACTATTTGTTCTGTAAAAAATTGCAATTTGATTATCACTATTTTCTTTTATTAACTTATCAACCTCACCTGCAACCCACCGTGCCTCATCTTTTTCTGATCTAAACCTTATTGAACTAATCTCTAAACCTTCTTCATTATCAGTCCAGAGATTTTTTTCAATTTTTCTTGGGTTATTTGAAATTACAGTGTTTGCTAAGTCAAGAATCCTCTTTGATGATCTATAATTTTTATCAAGTTGAATAACTTTGGCATTTATAAAATCTTTTTCAAATTCAACAATATTTCTAATATCTGCCCCTCTAAATGCATATATACTTTGATCTGAATC
>CBFHGZ010000108.1:0-2160 GCA_965655535.1 Candidatus Actinomarina sp. | reverse complement strand
GAAACAAAGCAAATTTTTTCTTTACTTATTCCCATTTCAGCCATGAAGTTTTGTACAGATGCAAGAATTGTGTAATCACCACAACCTGGGCACCATTTTACTTCTTGGTCACTTTGTAATTCAGTTCTCTTATAAGTAACAGGAATTTTACTCATTAATCATCTCCTCAATTTTATCTGCAAGTTCCTGTGCGGTAAAAGGAACACCAGCCACTTTATTAATGCCTTTTGCATCAATTAAAAATGCTTCTCTAATCAATTTAAGAAGTTGGCCAGTATTCAATTCTGGAATAATAATTTGTTTAAATTTAGATAATACTTCTAAGGTGTTGTCTGGAAATGGATTTAGGTGAACAAAGTGAGCACTTGCTACTTTAACACCCTTTGCATTGAGTCTATTTACAGCCTGAGTAATTCCACCATAAGTAGATCCCCAACCTAAAACTAAGGTATCAGCCTCTTCATCACCATGTATTGATAGTTTTTCAATATCATTTGCGATGTTTGCAACTTTCCATGCTCTCATGTCAGTCATATATTGGTGGTTAGCTGAGTCATAAGAAACATTTCCTGTTCCTTCTTCTTTCTCAAGTCCACCAACTCTATGCTCAAGACCAGGTGTTCCAGGTACTGCCCATGGTCTTGCAAAAGTATCTACATCACGTAAAAATGGCATGAAACCTTCATCAGTATTGAGAGATGTGGTCAAATTTGTTCCAATTTCTTCTAGTTCACTGGATGCAGGAAGCTTCCAAGGTTCTGATCCAGTAGCTACATAATTATCAGATAAAAGAATTACAGGTGTCATATATTTTAGAGCAATTCTTGAAGCTTCATATGCAGCATAAAAAGCATGTGAAGGAGACTTCGCTGCAATGACAGGTAGTGGAGACTCTCCATGTCTGCCATAAAGAGCAAACATGAGATCAGATTGTTCAGGCTTGGTTGGCAAACCAGTAGATGGTCCACCTCTTTGTACATTTACAATAACCATTGGCAACTCTGCAGATAAAGCTAAAGATATGGTCTCACTTTTAAGTGCTAGTCCAGGTCCACTGGTACCAGTTACAGCAAGTTTACCGGTAAATGAAGCACCAACTGTTGCAGCTGCAGCAGCAATTTCATCTTCAGCTTGAAAAGTAATTACATCAAAGTTTTTATGCTTTGATAGTTCATGCAAAATATCTGATGCAGGAGTAATAGGATAGCTGCCATAAAATAAATCAAGATTTGATTTTTTAGCAGCAGCGATAAGACCCCAGCTCAATCCAATATTTCCATTAATATTTGTGTACTCGCCAGCTGGCAAAGTTGCTTTTTCAACTATATAAGTATGATGAAACGCTTCAGTTGTAATTCCAAAGTTATAACCAGTTTTTAAAGCTTTGATGTTTGCTTTAGCAATTTCAGGCAGTTTACTAAATTTATTATTGATCCAATTTTCAGTATCTTCAAGAGGTCTATTGAAAGTCCAAGAAATTAATCCAAGTGCAATCATGTTTTTTGATCTCAAAATTGCTCTACCTGGTAGGTCAAACTCCTCTAAAGCTTCTTTTGTAAGCTTCTCCATGGGTACTTGAAACACTCTATACCCGTCAAGCTCGCCTGATTCACGAGGATCTATTTTGTAACCGGCTTTATCTATATTTTTTTCATCAAACGCATCTTCATTAAGAATCAGCATTCCATTTGGTGTTAAATCATGAAGATGGGCTTTTAATGCTGCAGGATTCATAGCAACGAGCACATCGGGATTATCTCCTGGAGTTAAAATATCGAAATCAGCTATTTGTACTTGAAAAGAAGAAACACCAGCAATCGTTCCTTGGGGTGCTCTAATTTCTGCTGGGAAAGCAGGTAGGGTAGCTAAGTCATTTCCAAACAATGCTGAAGTGTCAGTAAATCTTGTACCAACAAGCTGCATACCATCACCAGAGTCTCCTGCAAATCTAATAGTTATCGCAGGAATAGATTCAATTGTTTTATTTTCAGTAGCCATTTTTCCCTGTTTTTATTTTAACCTTTGCGGGGATAATGCAATTTCATTTTGCTGAGTTCCTTTGCAAGATTCAGTGTTTTCTCCTGAACAGCATTCAGCTTGATTTAGTCCAAACATAGCACAAGTATTATTGATACAAGCTGCATGGCCATGTATATAGGC
>CBFHGZ010000107.1:0-2170 GCA_965655535.1 Candidatus Actinomarina sp. | reverse complement strand
AAAGGAAATATAATTTTATTAAATACAAATTTTGAAAAACTTATACTTAACGACCGTTCAAAATATTACATTTTTAACAGTAACGCAACCTCTTTTAGACTTCCCAAACTTAATAACTTAAATATCACAGAGTCTGTTTATTTAAAAAATTTATTTTTTGGTGGTGAATTTGTATTAATTAATGAATTTCCAAATTTTGAATTTAATAGGGTCCAAAATATTAATAATTATGAATTTGATTTTGATATTGAATACTACATAGGCAATACTACACAAGAAGCTATCACATTATTTAATTCAAAAATTGATAAAAATTTTTATTATTATTCACCTGATAAAATCGACAATTTATGTTTAAATTATTTAGATTATGATGACATAAAAAATTCTGATTGTCTTATTATTTTAAATCCAACGATTTCAACAAATGGTGTTTTAAATTCATACAAATTAATATTTCTAATGAAATTATTAAGATACTTTAAAAACAATAAAAAGAAAATATATTGCATATCAAATAAAGATCTAAATATTTCAAATTCACTTTATTCCAAAAATTTATACAAATGGATACAAAAAGAAGTCAGTATACGAAAAAAATACGGTCCTAATTTAGTTAAAAAAATATTTACAATATCCACTAATGTCAAACTAGATTATCAACACAAAAATTTAAAAGGCCCAATTATGAATAATGAAAATTATCTATACGAATTAGAATTAGATATTGATAACGATTATGTGCAAGTAAATGATATTTTTAAAAATTTATATGAGTATGCATTAAAGAGAGTAAGGTTTATTTAATGAGTGAAATTGTAACTTTTGGACATCCTGCATTAACTACTAAATCTTCTGATATAGATAACATTGATGATTACATTGTAAATTTATCAAAAAAAATGATTGATATTATGTATGCAGCTCCTGGTGTTGGACTTGCTGCACCTCAAATAGGTATTAATAAAAATATTTTTGTTTTTGATGCAGGAGATGGGCCCTTTGTTGCAATAAACCCTAAAATGGACGAACTTTCAGGCGATATAGTATTTATGGAAGGTTGCTTATCCCTTCCTGGATATTATTGGGATATAACAAGATATGAATATGCACGATTATCTTGTTTAAATGAAAAAGGTGATGAAGTTGTTTATGAAGGGGAAGACTTATTAGGTAGAGTTTTACAACATGAATTGGATCATCTAAATGGAAAACTGTTACTAAGCGCTCTTAAAAGAAAAGAAAGGAAACAAGCTTTAAAAGATATATCCATAAAAGGATTTCCTGGTGATCAAATATAAATATTTTTACGGTTCTGATATAAGAAGTGTTCCATTTCTAGAAACTATATTTAACAACGAAGAAAAGCTGAAGGTTATTACAACCAAGCCAAAAGTTTCAGGACGTGGAAAAAAAGAACAGCCAAATCCTGTAGAAAATTTTTGTCGTGAGAATAACATAGGGTTTAGCTATTACGACAGTTCACCTCCTGAAGATATGGAATATGGAATATCAGCTTCATTTGCTCATATTTTTCCAGAATCATATTTAATAAAACCTATTTTTAACATTCACTTAAGTATTTTACCGCTTTACAAAGGCCCAACTCCTGTAGAAACAGCGATACTAAATATGGAATCAACATCTGGTTACACTATATTTTTAATAGACAAACATATTGATACTGGAAATATTGTTTACCAAAAAGATATTGATATATCTGAAGAGACTTATGCATCTGACTTTTACAAATTTGTAAATGAAGATTTTAAATATAATTATTCAAATATTAATTTATTTAACCACTTCAAACCTCAAGACATAGTTGATTCTAAAACAAAGAAATTTATTAAAGATGATTTTTATATAAATCTATGTAATCTAACTGAAGCTAAAGCAAAAATTAGAGCTTTTAATGTACTTGGGCCTGCAATTTACAAAAATAACGATAGTAATTTAAAAATACACTCTTATACAGATGAAAAACATTCTTTTCCTATTTTGTTACAAGGAGAAGAATTATACTTAGAAGAAGTTACACCACCTGGAAAAAAAAGAATGAATTATCAAGATTACTGTAGAGGCTTGAAATGAAAATATCAGCAAGTATTCAAGCAGCAAATCAACTTTCACTTCTAAAAGATATTCAAGATAATTCTGATAAATTTGA
>CBFHGZ010000106.1:0-2198 GCA_965655535.1 Candidatus Actinomarina sp. | reverse complement strand
CTTCGAGGAAGATCTGGAAGACAAGGAGACCCTGGTGAATCAAGATTTTTTATATCTTTACAAGATGAGTTAATGAGAAGATTTCAAGGTGAAAGAATTGAGTCGATTATGAATAGACTAAATCTACCTGATGAAGAGAGAATAGAGCAATCAATGGTTACAAAGAGTATTGAAAGAGCTCAAGCTCAAGTTGAATCTTTAAATTTTGAAATTAGAAAAAATGTACTTAAATTTGATCAAGTACTCAATCAACAAAGAGAAGTAATTTATAAGTGGAGAAAACAACTACTTCTCGCAGATTCTATTAAGAAACTGATTACTGATTGGTTGGACGATGTAATTAGTCAGGTCTCTTCTAATTTCGAAAATTTGAAATCAACCTATGAAACTCTAGAAGAATTTGAGTCTTTGGTATCAGAAGAGCTATCAGAATTATTAAGCGATGCGTCAAAAAATAAACTCTTAAAAGGAATAAAAATTGATGATAGCTTAGATATTTATTCAGAATTAAAGTTGTTATTTGACCAAAATAGTCAACAAGATGAGAACAATTTTTGGAATTTAGGTAGAGCATCGTCTTTATCATTTATTGACCAAGCTTGGAAAGATCATTTAGCTGAAATGGATTATTTACGTTCAGGAATAGGATTGAGAGCAATGGGTCAACGAGACCCCTTAGTTGAGTACCAAAAAGAGGGTTATGATTTATTTGAAGATTTAGTAAATAATGTAAAATACTCAGTTGTTAGGATTTTGCTAAATTTTGACTCTAGTTTGATTAAACAAAGTAATGATGAAAAAAAAGAAACTAATATAGAGGCAGATAATAAAGTAGGTAGAAATTCACCATGCCCATGTGGTTCTGGTAAAAAATACAAAAAATGTCACGGTTAATATGTCTAAAGAATTGATACTAAATATTCAAAAAATGTCTGAGAGACTAATCTCAGCAAAGGAGTATCTTTGACATACCAAAAAAAACAACTCAATTAACAAAATTAAACCAACAAATTTCAGATAAGAATTTTTGGAATGATCCAAATAAAGCTCAAAAGATTTCTAAGGAAGCTTCAGAGATAGAGAAGCTCGTATCTTCATTTACAAAACTGGAGAAAGATTTAGAAGATTTCAAGGAACTGTTGTCTATTTCTTTAGGAGAATCAGACAATGATGAATTTGAAAATGAGATTAAATCCTTAGAACAAAAATTATCAGATATAGAAAATGAAGCCCTATTCTTTGGGGAATATGATGATCTAAGTGCAATGTTAACAATAAATGCAGGTGCTGGTGGAGTAGATGCACATGATTGGGCTGAGATGTTATACAGAATGTACTCTAGGTTTCTTTCTCAAAACGATTTGAGTTTTCAAGTTGAAGAAATTTCCCAAGGTGAAGAAGCCGGAATTAAATCAGTGTCGTTAAGGGTCGACTCTTATAGAGCATATGCAACATTAGAGAGTGAGAGGGGTGTGCATAGACTTGTTAGAATAAGTCCTTTTGATAGCAATAAAAGAAGACACACAAGTTTTGCAGGTGTTGATGTAGTCCCATTAATTGAAAATAATCATGATATTGAAATCCTTGATGAAGAGTTAAGAATTGATGTTTACAGATCTTCTGGTGCAGGCGGTCAGCATGTTAACACTACAGATTCTGCTGTAAGAATTACTCATCTTGAAACTGGAATAGTTGTAGCATGTCAGGCTGAAAGATCACAATTACAAAATAAAAATAGGGCTATTGAGTTATTAAAGTCCAAACTTTTATTAAAAAAACGTGATGATGAGCTAAAAAAACTTGATGAAATTAGGGGAGACCAACATGAAGCTGGTTGGGGTAGGCAGATTAGATCTTATGTATTACAGCCTTATCAACAAGTGAAAGATTCTAGAATGGGTACAGAGGTAGGTAATGTTCAAAGCGTATTAGATGGAGAAATTTCCATATTTGTAAATGACTATCTAAAATGGCGTAGGCAGGGAATAAATGATTAAATTAAACAATGTCTCATTAGTGTTTCAAGGCGGAAGTGTAGCCTTGTCTAATATATCTACTCAAATTAATGAAGGTGAATTTGTTTATTTAATTGGTCACTCAGGAAGTGGAAAGTCGTCATTATTGAAAATGTTATACAAAGACTACTTTCCAACAAAAGGTGATATTGAGGTAGCTGGGATAGATGTAGTAAAGTTACC
>CBFHGZ010000105.1:0-2214 GCA_965655535.1 Candidatus Actinomarina sp. | reverse complement strand
CCTGATTCAGTAATTATTCAACTTGGTGGTCAAACTCCTCTAAAGTTAGCAAAAAATATTAAAGATTCTGGATTTGAAATTGCTGGCTCTTCTTTAGATGTTATCGAAACTACAGAAGATAGAGAATTATTTCAAAAACTTTGTGAATCTATTGGAATTGATCAACCAAAGTCAAAAATAGCTTTTAATGAAATTGAATTAATTCAAGCCGTAAAAGAAATTACTTACCCTGTACTTTTACGACCAAGTTATGTTCTCGGTGGAAGAGCAATGAGAGTGGTTAAAAATGATGAAGAATTAAAAAATTACCTATCAATCCTTTCCACATCAGATGAAGATGGAAACCCTTTTAACTCTGGACCCTTACTAGTTGATCAATTTTTAACTAATACAATCGAAATTGATGTTGATCTAATTTCTGATGGAAAAGAAGTATTTACTGCTGGAATACTTGAGCATTTAGAACCTGCTGGAGTCCACAGCGGCGACTCTACAGCTGTACTTCCTCCGTTTAGTATTTCTGAAAAATTAATTAAAGAAATCCAAAACAAAAGTATTAAATTGGCAAAATCTTTAAAAGTTAGAGGACTGTTAAATATCCAATTTGCTATCAAAGACGATAACTTATTTATACTTGAAGCAAATCCAAGAGCATCAAGAACAATGCCCTTTATATCTAAAGTTACTGGCAATCAGATTATTAAGGCTGGTACGTTGCTTATGTTAGGTCATTCATTAGATTCAATCAAAAAAAATACAGAATACTTGAATAATTCAACTAAAAAAATTGCAATAAAAAAAGCTATCTTTCCATGGACAAGATTTCCAGCTGAGGACACAATGCTTGGTCCAGAAATGAAGGCGACTGGAGAAGTACTGGGTATAGGTAATAATTTTGGAGTTGCGTTAAATAAAGCTTATTCCGCAGCAGGTGTAGAAATTAACCAAAACAAAAAAGGAGTTTTTGTTTCTTTAAGTGACTTTGAAAAACCAAACTTTGTAGAAATTATTAAAACCTATATAAAACTAGGTTTTAAAATTTACTCAACGGAAGGTACTTCAACATATTTAAATCAAAATGGTATTGAAACAGTTTTAGTTGGTAGAGCAGATGATATAGCTCCTACTTCGTTAACGATAATAGAAGATAAGTTAATATCACTAGTAATCAACACTCCTACTTTTGCAAATGAATATACGGATGGTTGGAAAATTAGAAGACTATCACATGAAATCGGAGTTGCTGTTGTCTCCTCAGTTAGAGAAGCCGAAGCGTTTTTAATGGCTTTTAAAGAAAAAGAGAATATTTTTAAAGATATGGAGTCGATACAAAATGTCAGTTAAACCTATTTTTTTTGCTTTAGACGGAACAACTCTAAATGAATTTGAATTTGAACTTAATAAACTTAAGGGGCATATTTATGGAGTGAAAGTAGGACTTCAGTTATTTGTATCAGAAGGACCAAAAGTGGTCGAAAAATTAAAAAACCAAGGATGGACTGTATTTCTTGATTTAAAACTACATGACATACCCAACACCGTAAAGGAAGCAACAAAAAGTGCATCGGCAATTGGTGCAGATTATCTTACCATTCATATTGCTTCATCTAGTGAAGCTCTTTATGAAGCAACAGTCAATAAAGGTTCAGATCTTAAAATTTTAGGTGTAAGCAATGCTTTGACTAGTAAAGCAATGAGTGAAGAAATTAGTAATAAAGTTAGTAAAGAATTCACAATTGCAAAAGAGAACGGTGTGGATGGTGTTATATGTCCATCTTCAGAAATTGCAAAAACTAAAGAGCTGTTTGAATTAATTGTAACCCCAGGGATTAGGCTTGAAAACGAACAACAACATGATCAAAAAAATATTTCCACTCCTCAATTTGCTCTTAATCAAGGTGCAAAATTTCTTGTTATGGGCAGATCGATAAGAAAAAACTTAAATTACATTATTAACGAACTTCAAATATGAAAAAATTTATCGCTGCACCTTTTGGAAACTATATAAAAACAGCAAATACAATTTCGGTTACAGGTAGCTGGACCATTGAACAACGTAAAGGAAGAGTGCTTCAAATACTCAGAACCCTACGTTATACGAAAAGAGGGTGGGTAAACAAAATAGGTTTGAGAAATCCTGGATTCAAAAAAGGTCTTAAAAAACACAACCAAAATGAAGTTTTTTCAATTGCTGGGATAAATGAAAATGATTGG
>CBFHGZ010000104.1:0-2233 GCA_965655535.1 Candidatus Actinomarina sp. | reverse complement strand
GAAGTTTTAGAAATGGAACCTGTTGAGTGGCTTAAAACAAAAGAAAGTGCAAGAGCAGCTGTTTTATTAGTAAATACTTGGCTTGGTTTTCCTTATATGTTTTTGATAACTACCGGAGCATTGCAGTCAATTCCTAAAGAGTTAATAGAGGCAGCGAAAGTAGATGGTGCTAATGGTCTTCAATCATTTTGGAGAATAGTATTCCCGTTATTAATGGTTTCGATATCACCTTTATTAATAGGTTCATTTGCTTTTAATTTTAATAATTTCACTTTAATTTTCTTACTATCTGGTGGAGGTCCTCCTGTAGTTGGTAGTGAAGTACCAGTTGGCTGGACTGATATTTTAATTTCCTTCACATACAAATTAGCTATATCTGGCGGAAGAGGAAATATGTTTGGATTAGCATCAACAGTTACCATAGTAATTTTTGGTATTGTTTTATTAATATCTGCGATTTCATTTAGGTATACAAAAAGATTGGAAAGAATTTATGGGAACATCTAAATTTATAACTTGGTTTAAAGAATATGGATGGAGACATTTAATTGGTTTAATATTTGTAACATTTGCTATCTATCCAATTTTATTTGTTCTTACAAATTCCTTTGCTGATTTCGCCAATCTTTCTAATTCAAAGTTGATTCCATCTGGTTTAACCTTAAAACACTATAAATTACTTTCTGGAGATCCATTAGTTCCTTACTTTACGTGGTTGTTTAATACATACAAGGTTGCGTTTGTTGCGTCATTATTTAATGTCTTTTTAGGCACTCTGGCAGCGTTTGCTTTTTCACGACTTAAATTTAGAGGTAGAAGGGCAGGGCTTTTAACACTAGTGATAGTTCAAATGTTTCCTTCATTCCTTGCTTTTGTAGCGATTTATTTGTTATTTTTTCAAATAAATGATGTAGCACCGTTTATGGGACTAGGCACTCACCTTGGTTTAATTTTGGTTTATTTAGGAGGCTCAATTGGTTTTAACTCATGGTTGATTAAAGGTTTTATGGATACAATTTCACCTTCATTAGATGAGGCTGCAAAAGTTGACGGTGCGACTGACTATCAAATTTTTAGTAAAATAATTGCCCCCTTATCAAGACCAATTCTTGTAGTTATTTTTGTAATTACTTTTATAGGTATATATTCAGACTTTATTTTGGCAGCAATATTTCTAAAAGATAAAAATTTATGGACTGTTGCTGTTGGGATCAACACTGTATTTATAGATGACTTTAATGCAGATTGGGGAGTAATTGCTGCATCATCTGTAATTGCAGCAACACCTATTGCTGTTTTATTCGTTTTCTTTCAAAAACAAATTACTGGTGGGCTAACAGCTGGTTCTGTCAAAGGATAATTTCGTTTTCTAAATAGCTGAAATCAAAGAAATAAATTACAATTTATATGAGTACCCTGTAGGAGGAAATTTGTCTAAATTACATGAATATTTAAAGTCACAAGAAAGCTTAATAACATCTGCGATAGAAGGAAAAACATTAATTGATTTTATCGACCGTAATGCAAATGATTATGGAGATTATCCAGCTTTAAACACTCCTGCTAATAAAGAGTATTCAGCTTGGGATTCAATTTCATGGTCTGAGTACAGAGAGACATCCAAAGCTCTAGCTGCTGGCTTAATGGAATTAGGATTGAAACCAGGTGATACCGCATTCATTATGTCAAACAATACAAAAGAGCATAATATTGCAGACTTAGGAATTGTATATACAGGCGCAACTCCATCAACTTTATATAAACAACTCAAATTTTCACAAATTGAATATGTAGCTAATCTTATGGAAGCCAAAGTAGCAATTGTTGGTGATCTTGAATTGTTTGAAGAAGTGAACAAAGCAAAAAAAGAATGCATAAATCTTGAAGCAATAGTTCTTATTAACGGGTATGAAGAAAAAAAAGATTTAGATTATGTCTATAGTTATCACGAATTAATTGAAAAAGGTAGAGAGATTAATTCATCTGATAGTTCAAAACTTGAAGAAGCAACAGCAACTATAACTCCAGATTCTTTAGCATGTCTTATTTTTACATCTGGTACAACAGGCAAGCCAAAAGGAGTGATGATTTCACATAAGAATGTTTTGTGGACAATTGAAAGCTTATTTGGACAGATGATACCTGCCTCCATGCATCCACGAATTGTGTCCTATCTACCTATGGCTCATATTGCTGCAAGAGCTGGAGATCACTATCAAGCAATCTATAGGGT
>CBFHGZ010000103.1:0-2264 GCA_965655535.1 Candidatus Actinomarina sp. | reverse complement strand
GAGAGGCCCACTTAGCAAATCCTTCTACTTTTTCTTTACCTATGAAATTAACTACAGCATTAACTGCAGTTAAGAACACAACCACAATAGGAATAATTCCTGTTGTAAAGCCAACAAATACATCTGCAGCGGTTCTAAATACTTGGATAAACGCTTCTGCGCCTGCTACCAAAGCATCCATGTTTCCCCCTTAGATTTACTTTGTTGAACTACTGTTTGACTCACTTTGAATCTTTTTCATCAAAGTTTCTGCAGCCATTTTGGCTGATTGCCAAACAGGTTCGTTATTATCTGACTCAACAACTTCAGATAATGACATATTGTTGAAGGTTCTTTCTTTAACACTTTTTGCGAAAGTTGTAATACCTTGCAAGGTTAACCCATCAACTATGATTCCATTTTCATTAGCTGAAATAGCCAAATAAATTTTTTTTCTCCCCCATTTTGGTTGATTTACACCAATTGCAACAGTTAAACCAGGGCCTTTGATGCTGTTTACAGCATTAAGAAAACCTGTAGCCTGTTTTTTGGCTAAACTCATTTGAACAACCCACATTACTGCAAGCGTTACAAATATAATTCCAATCGTGTACGGTGAATTTAACAACACCTTTTATCCCCCCCCAATATGGTTAATAAAATATTATCAAATTCAACTTCTGCTCGTGGAATTATTAACAAATTGTATAAATTAAATGTAACTTTTTTGAAATTGATATGCTAACTCAAAAACTGTTCGAGCTTAAATAAATCTTCAATATAAGTAACTTTCATATTTTTAATATCACCTGGAATAACTACTGCTTCTAAATCTGAATATTTAGAAACACACTCTGTAGTATCAACAGCTTGCCAATTATCAAGTTTTGCCAGTTCGTAAGATTTCCAGAGTTCTGATGCAGGAAAAATTTGAGGTGTCTGAATTTCAACAATAGTTTCTTGATTGTCTTCAGATTTAGAACTGTTTTTCTTCATTAAGTTTTCTGAATTAAAACCTGGAGCAGATGCTCCATTTTCTACAGCAACATCTATGAGTTCTTCGAGTAATTCTTTTGGAAGCAAAGGTCTGGCACCATCATGAATTAAGATCAAATCATCCTCACTAATCTCTTGCTTATTTTTTAGATAGTCTAGACCCTCATATTCACTTTCATGACGGGTATCTCCACCAACTGTTACTCCAATTAATTTACTGGGGTTTACAAGTTCAATAACTGAGTTTGTTTTATCCCAATCTTCATCACGTACAACTAAAAGTATTGAGTCAACTTTCTCAGATGTTTCTAAAGTATCAAGTGGCCAAGCAAGTGCTGGTTTTCCTCCAATTGGAAAATACACTTTATTTTCTTCATTGTTAAATCTATTACTAGACCCTCCGGCTAAAAGAATGGCATGAACCTTCATTGAGTTTCTTTTTGTAAAATTTCTCGAACTTCTAAATAATTATTTGCATTTAAAATTGTTTCTTTCAGCGAGTCTCTATCTATATCCTGATTCTTTGTAATCGTATGAAATACAAAAGGTGCTGAGTTAGGAGACATACTAAACGTTTTGAGACCTAATATATAAAGACCAAATGCTGCAACAGGATCTGATGCCATCTCTCCACAAACAGAAACTTCAATATTGTATTCTTTACCAACATCAATAACTTTTGAAATTGCTCTTATCACTGCTGGGCTTAAAGGATCTTGATAGTGACTCAATTGAGTGTTACCACGATCAGCAGCCATTATGTACTGTGTTAAATCATTTGTACCTATTGAAATAAAATCAACAACCTCTGCAAACTTATCCACAAGAAAAACTGAAGAAGGGGTTTCGACCATTATTCCAAGTTGAGGCATAGATACACTGAGCTCTGTTGCAATATTTTCAACAAAACTCTTGGCCTCTAAAAAATCAGGTACAGTAGAAATCATTGGAAACATTATCTTTATTTGATCAACACAGTCAGATAAAAGAATAGATTTTACTTGTGAAGTGAAAAGATCTTCATTTGCAAGTGATAACCTAATACCTCTCACGCCTAAGAATGGATTCTCTTCAACTGGGAGGTTTAAATATGAAACCTGTTTATCACCCCCAATATCTAAAGTTCTGTAAACAATAGTTCCATTAAATTTTTTGCCTATTGAATTTATTACCTCTCTCTGGTCATCAAGATTAGGAGCCGAAGAACTGTCTAAATATATAAATTCAGACCTAAAAAGACCAATAGAATTTAAAAATGGGTGTTCAAAACTATCTATCTCTTCAGTAGA
>CBFHGZ010000102.1:0-2264 GCA_965655535.1 Candidatus Actinomarina sp. | reverse complement strand
TAAATTAACGAAGAACATTCTGGGCATTTAGAAACCTCTCGTTCTTTTTTCAAACTTTCTTCCTGTTGTGCTTCAAGAATCTTAATAAACTCTTTATCTATTTCCTCCATTGAAATTTCAGGAGGTAGACCAACTTTAAAGTCGTCATCTCTTAATAAATATGGATAAGGAATCTTTCCTTGAATTCTTCCAGTTTTCACTACGTAATTTGAATCGAAAGGAAGGTTGACTGTTGTTAGTTTTAAAGGATCTTGTACACCATAGTTTTGTATTAAGTTTTTAATTTTTTGATGCGATTCGTTTAAAAAATTAACTTTAGACTTTTGAGGATCGGAACTGTCCAAAATCTTATCTAGCTCGTCTTCCATTGATTTAGAAAATTCATAATCTATATATTGCTCAAAAAATGGTTTCATAAAGTTATTAATTAAAGCCATAGCTAATATTCTTGGCTTTAAACTTGATTCGGCATTAATAAATACTGAAGTAATGCTCTCAATGATAGACACATAAGTTGATGGTCTGCCAATTCCTAATTCTTCTAATTTATTTATTAAAGAAGTTGAAGAATATCTATTTGGAGGATTTGTATATTTCTCTTCAATTAATAAATTAGTTAATACAACTTCTGATGTCTTAGTTAAATTTGGAAGTTCTTGTGATTTTTCACTCAAATCTTTAATTAAATCTCTGTATCCACCAAATGTCCAAGTCGTTCCAGAAAGTCCAAAAGTAACTTCACCCATGCTCTCAGAATTAATAATAAACTCAATAGTTTTTGTTATTCCCTGAGCATCAACCATTTGGGAAGCAATGGTTGTGTTAAAAATCAGTTTATATAATTTAAACTCATCGCTGTCTTCTTTATATTTTGCCAATAATTCTTCAGGAGTAGTAAATTTTTCTCCCGATGGTCGTATTGCCTCATGAGCAGCTTGAGCATTTTCACTATCACCGTATAAGTTTGGTTTATCTGGTAGATATTTTGAGGAAAAGTTTGATTCTATAAAGTCACGCGAAGCTTTTATAGCTACATCAGATAATCTAATAGAATCTGTCCTCATATAAGTAATGAGACCTTCTTGGTATAGCCTTTGTGCAATACCCATCGTTTTTCGAGGTTGGAAACCCAAATTACTTCTAGCAGAAGTTTGCAAGCTGGTAGTTTTAAAAGGTTTTGGGGGCTTTCCAGTTCTGGATGACTCTTTTATTTCTGAAATTTTTCCAGAAGCATCTTTAAGTTGGTTTGATAAGACTTCCACTTCTTTCTCATCTAAATATTTCTTATCCTTACTAATTTGTTTACCATTTCTGTCAAAATCAGAAGCGCCAGCAACTCTAGAGTTTTCTATTTTCTTTAAAGTTGCCTTAAACGAGTTTCCTTCTGAAGCACAGTCGGCAAATATATCAAAATATTTAGCTTTGACAAAACTCAGCCTCTCTTCTTCTCTTTCTACTATTAGACGGATAGCAGGCCCTTGCACTCTACCAGTTGAAATAAAAGCACCACCAAGATCTCTAACTTTTGGAGAGATTTCATAACCAATCATCCTGTCTAGCGTTCTTCGTGCCTCATAAGATTTGAATTTACCAACATCAATCTTTTCAGGATTATTAATGGCGTTTATAACTGCATTCTCTGTAATTTCATTGAATTTTATTCTCTTAGGTTCATTTTTTAGTTCTAATGCTTCATTTAAATGATAAGCGATAGCTTCACCTTCACGGTCATCATCAGTAGCTAGATATACTTCCGGAGCATCGTCTGCTAATTTTTTTAATTCACTTACAACTTTTTTTCGGTCTTCTGGAACAACATAAATATTCTCATAGTTTTCTGGCTTTACTGCACCCCAGAGAATTTCTTTATTTGAATATGTAGAAGGTATTGATTTAGAGTTTCGAGGTAAATCTCTAATATGTCCAACACTAGATTTAACAACATAGTCAGATCCCAAAATTTTTGATATAGTTTTAACTTTTGTTGGAGACTCAACAATTACTAAAGGTTTAGACATGTCCTTATTGATAACAGTATTTTTAGTAAATGTACAGCATTTATGAAAAAAAAGTATTTTTAATAGTTATTAGGATAAAGATAGACGTATGAAGAATGTAAAAATTTTCTCAAAATCACAATTTTCAATTTTGTGGTGGTCCGGCACTTTATCAAGTTTCGGAGACTGGGCAACACTATTTGCATCAGTTGCACTTGCCAGTCATCTTGGTTCTCAACAGGGTAATTCTGAAATAACTGCTGTTGT
>CBFHGZ010000101.1:0-2286 GCA_965655535.1 Candidatus Actinomarina sp. | reverse complement strand
ACTTTCCAAGATGGTACATTTAGAATTATTCATAGTGATGATACGAATACTGAATCTGGTTCAGGATTAGTGTCTCAGGCACCTGCCTATGGAGAAAGTGATTTTTACGCACTTAAGAACGCAGACATAGATGTAATTGTAGACCCAGTCACTCTTGCAGGAAAATTTGATTCAACATTTGCGGAGCTTAAGGATTTGAATGTTAAAGACGCAGATAAAATTGTTGTTGAGCAACTTAAAAATAGAGATGCCTTGTTTAGTTATAAAACAGAAACTCATTCATACCCATTTTGTTGGAGAACGGGTACTCCTTTAATTTATAAAGCAATACCAACATGGTTTGTTAATGTTGAAAAAATAAGAGATCGAATGGTTGAGCTTAATGCTTCAACTCACTGGGTTCCAGGGTTTATTGGAGAAAAAAGATTTTCTAATTGGCTTGGAAATGCTAGAGACTGGGCAATCAGTAGAAATAGGTACTGGGGAAGCTGTATACCTGTATGGGTAAACGTTGATGACCCTCAAGACCAAATCTGCATCGGATCAGTTGAAGAACTTCAAGAATATACTGGAAAAGAAATTGTCGACTTGCATAGACACTATTTAGATGATTTATTAATTAAAGCTGACGGAAAAACCTACAAAAGAACACCTGAGGTTTTAGATTGTTGGTTTGAATCAGGCTCTATGCCATATGGTCAGCAACATTATCCTTTTGAAAACAAAGATGAATTCCTAAATGGGTTTCCTGCTGATTTTATTGCAGAAGGACTTGACCAAACTAGAGGGTGGTTTTATACCTTAACCATTTTGGCAGTTGCATTGTTTGACTCAGTAGCATTTAAAAATTGTATTACTACTGGCATGATTCTGGCTGAAGATGGAAGAAAAATGAGCAAAAGTTTAAAAAACTATCCAGATCCTGAAGAGCTCTTAAATAAATATGGTGGAGATAGTCTTAGAGCTTATTTAATAAACTCACCTGTAGTTCGAGGTGAACCTTTAAAATTTTCTGAGGAAGGAGTTCAGCTAGTCACCAGAAGTATAATCCTACCCCTCTGGAATAGTTTTTCGTTCTTTTCAACATATGCAAATGCTGACGACATAACTTATGAAGAGCTTGAAACAGCTCTGCCTGTAGAAGAAAGAGCACTTATGGATCAATGGTTAGTATCAACATTGCAATCTCTAATTAAAACTGTAAATGAAAAGATGGAAAATTACTACTTATATGAGGTAATTCCACCATTGATGAATTTTATTGATGAATTAACTAATTGGTATATTAGGTCAAATAGAAAAAGATTTTGGAAAGAAAAAGATAGTAACGACATTGATAAAATAAATGCCTTCAAAACTCTTCATGAAGTACTAACAGAATTTACAAAAGCTATGGCTCCGGTTTTACCATTTATATGTGAAGAAATTTACCAAGGCTTGACCCAACAAGAAGAAAAAAGTATTCATTATGAAGAATATCCAGTAGCAAATGAAAAACTGATTAACAAAGAATTAGAATCAAGTGTTCAACTTGCTAAAGATATAATTAAAAGTGTTCGAAATTTAAGAGTTAAATTAAAACTTCCTAATAAACAACCATTAAATTCAATAACTATTATTTCTGACGATAATCTTATTCCAAAACAGATTGAAATAATTGAAGATCTTATCAAAAACGAAGTAAATGTAAAAAACATAATAATAGATACAAAAGTTGATGATTGGATTCAATATGATCTAAAACCTAATTTTCAAATACTTGGACCAAAGTTAGGAAAAGATATAAACAAAGTTGTGAACTATCTTTCTAATTTAGATGATTCTGAAAAAAGAGCTCTTTTAAAGCAAAGTAATTTTTTAATTGAGAATTTGGACATTAAGGTTTCTGAAATTGATATTAAATTGAGTTCTAAATCAGATAGTGAAAACTTTGAAATAGTTGAGAAATTTGGAATAATTTTAAATACAGAAATTTCTGAAGACCTTAAGAAAGAACGATTATCTAGAGAAATTGTATCTATTATTCAACAAAAAAGAAAATCTGATGGTTATGAAATTACCGATAGAGTTATAGTAGAAATTATTTCAGATGAGGAAATTATCAAAAGCAGTATAAGTGACTTTAATGAATACATAAAAAATGAAACCTTAGCTACAGATCTAGTTTTCATTAGCAAGGTTGGTGATGAGAAGGTTTTAGATTATAACATTAGTGTTGAATTACAAAATTCAACAAACAAATCTTAGAACATAAGGCTGTAAAAAGTTAAAGCCAAAAATTAAGAT
>CBFHGZ010000100.1:0-2295 GCA_965655535.1 Candidatus Actinomarina sp. | reverse complement strand
ACAGATTCAAACAATAATAACAATCGTGCAAGAGTTCTTAAGAGATATCGTTTCTTTCTAGGAGT
This sequence comes from Candidatus Actinomarina sp., assembly GCA_965655535.1. Lineage (GTDB taxonomy): Bacteria > Actinomycetota > Acidimicrobiia > Actinomarinales > Actinomarinaceae > Actinomarina. The sequence goes on along the minus strand of CBFHGZ010000100.1, from coordinate 2,230 downwards.
TGAAGGGCTAACGGTTAAGTTTGGTATTACGCGTGTGTAAGCCATTGTCAATAGGTTTGTTCTTCGTCTCTTTCTATAAAGCTTACATTATTGAATTCTTTCAGTCTAAAGAAATGTCCACCAGAAATACTTGTTGAACGAAGTCGCGTGTGGCCCGTGTGTCTTGGCAAAAACTTTCTCCATGTCCATGCATAGTGCTCCATTTTTAAAAAATAGGAAATTAACACAGACATTGTTCCTGCATGAGAGATAATCATTAACTTGTCTGGAGCATCTTCGCTAAATGTAAACTGTCTGTCGTATGTATCATCGGTGCAAACTATGCCTCTACTCTCTAGCTCTTGTTCAAGATTTGAGATTATGTTTTCACGATAAGTTTTCATATAAACTCCATGTGGACCCTCTGTCCATTCTTCAAAAGATTGAGTGTTTCTTTTAGCAAAGAAAGCCATTGTTTCATTAGTACTTTTTCCATAGAGAGCTATCTCTTCTTCATCTTCCATTTCTTGTAGCCAGTCATATACATGAACTTGTTTGCTTACATTATTATCAATAAAAGGTTGATGAGTTTGTTGTGCACGTTTTAGAGGAGATACCCAGAGCTCATCAATGCTTTCTTTTTCAAATTTAGAAGCTGATAATTCTGCTTGTTTGAAACCTAATTCTGTAAGTCCAGGATTTTGTTGATAGGCATCATCAACCATCCATTCTGGTTGACCGTGTCTGATGAGAACAATTTCCATATAAAAACAATAGCAAAAGTAGGTTATTCTGATATGAAAGATGAAAATATACAGAGACAGGCAAAAACTAATTAAACCTTTTTTTCTTGGGATCTCTTTTTCTTATATCAGTATCGACAACATTGTTACTGGACCACTTCGAAAGTACTTAATAGAGTTTTTAAAGATTGGTGAGTTTGGCTCAAACATGAGAGAGGAATGGTTGTATTATTTCATTTTGTTTTTAGGAGTAACACAACTTTATATAGCTTTACAAAGCTTATTTTTACCCGCTATTGAGATTGTCGAAGACAAAATTGTTTTAAGAACAAGAGAAAAATATTTAGCTGTCATAAAAGATATAGATGAGATCACTGAAATAAACAGCACAGAAGATAGTGAACTGATTTTTAGTTTTCAAGATAATTCATACACAATATATGCAGAAGATCTTCTTACAGAAGACATTGAAACACTTAAGTCTCATTTAAGTTTCTAGACCATTATTTAACTTAAATTTAATATTTTATTGAGAAATTCAAGTCTTTTATAGCTAACCTAATTTTATCTTAATTGAAGGGAAATATGTTTACTTTACAAGAAGGTGATTTAAAAATTGCTAAAGTCCTTTGGAATATAGTTATTCCGATGTTTCTTGGAACTTTTATATTATTTGGAATGGGTATCGAAGTTCCATTTGGATTCTTAAATATAATTGTTACAGTAGCAATTTACTATGCTCTAAAGCTTTGTACAGATCAAGAAAAGTCTTTAATGACTCCATTTTTTCTGTTCGCAGTGGGTTCTGCTGTTTACGATGCTTTTCAACAAGGTGATGCAATAGCGTATGGAGGCGAATTTGACATATATTCTGTTGGTAACCACCTATTTTTTATGATGATTTTATTATCTTCATATTGGGGTTTTAAATCAGTTGTACCAAACTGGGCAAGAATATCAGTGCTTATTGCTGGTCTAGGACAGATAGTTGCTACATACACATCATTAATTAATGATCGTGCTCTACATGATATTGCTGACACCAGTGGTATTTTTATGTTGGTATTTTTTATTGGACTTAGAAATGCAATTGTTAAAGCTGAAAATAGTGCTTAAAAAGTTCGCGAAAAATAGATTAGAAAATATTTTGCATCAATAGAAAATCTGATGTAAATTAATTGAACACTATCGGAAAAGAAATCGAAAGATAGAAAAGAAGATAGAATAAAAAATCCCGAAAGGTCGCAAGATCAGTCGGGATTTTTGCTTTTAGTTAAAGTTTTTCTCATACAAGTAGTTATCCATCCATTGATTGTTTAATTGGCCAATTTTTTCTCTAACTCCTACTTGTCTAAATCCCTGATCTTCAAAAAAACTTTTTGATGCAAGATTGTTTGTAAAGAGTTGTGCTTGAATAGTCCAGTACCCAGCCTCTTTAGCTTTACGTTCAAAATGGTTGTACAATTGTGTTCCAATATTTTTTCTTTTGTAATCAGGATGAATATAGA
>CBFHGZ010000099.1:0-2401 GCA_965655535.1 Candidatus Actinomarina sp. | reverse complement strand
TCAGATTTTCTCAGGCAGGTTCTGAGGTGTCTACATTATTAGGACGTATGCCGTCTGCTGTAGGTTATCAACCAACACTTGCTGACGAGATGGGTTTCTTGCAAGAGCGACTTACATCTCTTAAAGGTAGGTCTATTACATCACTACAAGCAGTGTCTGTACCTGCAGACGACATTACTGACCCTGCGCCTCATACAGCTTTTGCTCACTTAGATGCGAGAACAGTGTTGTCTAGAACTATTGCTGACCTTGGTATTTATCCAGCTGTTGATCCTCTTGACTCTTCATCAAGAATCTTAGATCCGGGCGTTGTTGGCGATGACCATTACAACACAGCTAGAGAGGTTCAGAGAGTTCTTCAGAGATACAATGACTTACAAGACATTATTGCAATTCTTGGTATTGATGAATTATCTGAAGAAGATAAGCAAATTGTTGGTCGTGCGAGAAGAATTCAGAGATTCTTATCACAACCTATGTTTGTTGCTGAACAGTTCACAGGTATCGAAGGTAAATTCGTATCAATTAAAGACACAGTTGAAGCGTTTAAGACAATTTTAAGTGGAGAGCTAGACTCAGTCCCTGAGCAAGCCTTTTATATGACTGGTGGACTTGATGAAGTCATGTCCAAAGCTAAAGAACTAGAAGAAAGCGTTTAATGTTTGTCGAGGTTGTCTCACCAGAGGAGAATTGTTTTTCAGGAGATGCAACTATGGTTATTTCAAGAACTCCAAATGGAGAAATAGGAATTCTTGAAGGTCACGAACAAACAGTTGCAACTTTAATTCCAGGTGGGCTAACCATAGAACATGACAATACAAAAACAAGCTTTGCAATCTCCGGTGGTATCTTGCAAATAACTGGGGAAAAAGTAATTGTTCTTGGCGAACTTGTTGAAAAAATTGATGGAGATCACGAAAAAGCCGTAGAAGTTGGTCAAGCGTTAGCTAAAAAAGCCTTTCCAGAGGAATAATGTCATCACTTCTAGCATTTCACGCTCACCCAGATGATGAGAGCGTCTCGACTGGAGTTACTCTAGCTAAATATGCATATGAAGGTCACAGAGTAGTAGTAGCTACCGCTACCGATGGTTCTGCTGGTGAAATTCATAACTACGATAATCCTGAAGAACTCTTTCCTAAACTCGCTGAAATGAGAAGAAAAGAGTTAGAGGCAAGCCTTGAAGCACTGGGTGTAAAAGAGTACGAGTGGATGGGGTTTAAAGATTCTGGAATGATGGGTACTAGTGAAAATGAGGACCCCGATTGTTTCTGGAGACAAAACTATTTTGATCCTGTAGGAAAGCTAGTCGACATAATTAGAAAATACAAACCTGATGCTTTAATCACATATGATCCTTTTGGGGGGTATGGTCATCCAGATCACATTCAGACACATAGAATCGGAACAGCAGCCTTTTTTGCAGCTAGTGATTTAGATAAATTTCCTCTAAAGGAAGGTCAAGAAGCATGGATTCCAGAGCGTCTTTATTTCAGTGCCTGGTCTAAAAAAAGAATGCAGTCTAGAAGACAACAGATGTTTGATGCTGGAATTATTTCAGAAGAAGAATTTAACAGGTTTAATCCAATTGGCAGTGAACATGATGATATTGATGTTGAGATTGATGGAACTAAGTATGTTGAGCATAAAATTAATTCTATGAAAGCCCATCGAAGTCAGTTTAAAAATGACTGGTGGGGTTTCAATATTCCTGATGAATTTAAAGAGGAGTTTTTGGGATACGAAAACTATATTCTTGCTTTTAATAGGGGAACTTGGTCTTCAGGAGCTGATTTAATCTAAAAAACTTATTAACTGAGCATATATTTTTTGTTTACTACGCGTTTACCTGTTGTGGATATCTTAGATTTAGTTAATTTAATTAAATTAAAGAAAGGAAATCCATGATTAGATCAAAATCTAAATTCTGGTCTCTGCTTCTTGTGATGGTACTTGTCCTTGCTGCCTGTGGTGGCGGTAGTGACGATGTTGCTGAAGAAGTTGAGGAATCAGTCGGAGGAGAAGAATCAGATACTTCATCTTCTTCCGGTGAATCATCAGGTTCAGACTCAGGTCTTACCGGTGAAATCTTAATCGATGGATCTTCAACTGTATTCCCAATAACACAAGCTGTAGCTGAAGAATTTACAGCTGTAAACCCAGGTGTGCAAATATCTGTTGGTGTTTCAGGAACAGGCGGAGGATTCAAAAAGTTTTGTCCTGGAGAAACAGATATTTCTGATGCTTCAAGACCTATCAAAGCCAATGAGAGAGATCTCTGTGCAGAAAATGGTACTACATTTACCGAACTTCAAGTTGGTGTAGATGCTCTGTCAGTTGTTGTTCCAACATCAAATGACTGGGCTACATGTCTTACAACAGCAGAGCTTACTTCAATTTG
>CBFHGZ010000098.1:0-2480 GCA_965655535.1 Candidatus Actinomarina sp. | reverse complement strand
TTCAAACTTCTATTATCAGCATCGTCACCTTGAAAAGCATGGGCAACAAATCGAGCTGCAGATCCATAACCAGGACAGTGATCTGTTTCTTTTAAGTCGTTGTCTATTGTTTTTGGAATATGAAAAGCTTTCATCTCATAACCAATTTGGTTTGCACCTTCTGCAACTAGATTTGCGGTCTCGGCTGAATCATTACCACCTATATAGAAAAAATTTCTAATGTTTTCTTTTTCAAATATAGAAACAAGCTGTTCAATATCTTGTTCTGTGGGTTTTTTTCTTACAGAGCCGAGAGCAGCTGCAGGAGTTTTACTAATTCCAAACAATTGAGATTCCGATAAAGAGGAGAGGTCAACAAAGTCTTTGGACAGCATTCCTGCCAAACCATGTCGAGCGCCTAAAACATCATCAAAGTCTGCATTAACAGCTTCTTTAATAAATCCAACAAGGGATCTGTTAATTACAGCAGTTGGTCCACCAGATTGACCGATGATAGCTTTTCCAGCAGACATTAGCCGTTTTGATAGACAGAGATGAAGCTTAAATAAGAGTTAGCAATTTCCTCAACCGCTTCTTCTCTTGATTTATCTCCTGCGTGCCAGCCTTTTAGAGATTCCCAAAAGATTGATCGGCCAATAGCAAAACCTTTGTATCCATCAACACTTGATCCTGCTCGAAGCCACTCATTAACCTTTTCATCGTTAGCGCCTCTACCAAGAACAACAGCAATAACATCATCTCTTCCACCACTCTTAATTGCTTCAGAAACTTTTTCACACTGTTCTGGAGTATCTAATCCCTCAATTTTCCAAATATCTGGATCTGCACCTTTTTCTCTCATCTCTTCGACAACTTGAACAGCTAATTTAGGTCTTACCTCAGCATCATAACGTGCTTGATCTCCATCGACGCTTGCAAGCTGTCCGTCTGTTGCAGGAACTAAAAACTCTAATAAGAACTTTCTGCCATTATCATCTAGCCAGTCAGAAAGAGTTTTGATTCTCTCACCTTGGATAGATCTTGTATCTGCATCATCATCTGGATTCCATCGAACAAGAATTTTTACAAAATCTGCATTTACTTCGACAATTTTGTTTCCAAAATCATCGCCATATTCAAAATCAAATACTTTTTGTCCAGATTTTTCAACAGGTGCTGCAAATTTAATACCCACTTCTTTTGCTTTTTCCTGAACTTGAAGACCAAAAGCTTCATCAACAAGAATTGCTGGATCTCCACCCGCAATACCTTGATTTTTAGCAGAGAGAAAGCCATCAAAGATGATATTTTTCATTTCAGAAACTCTTCCAATTTCATCATCACTTGGAAGTCTTCCTTCAACCCCCAAAAGACCTTTTGTTAAAGTTCCTCTGTGATCAAACGCTAATATGTATAAATCGTTGCTATAGCCTTTCATACCTCTCCTTATACCTTTTCTTTCCTTTTTCTTGGGATGTAAATACCTATTGTTGATAAAACCAATAAAGATACTAGTACAAAAACATCTGAAAATTCATTTGTTTTATTTGTTTCTGAAAATGAGTTTGATAACTCAGAAACCAACTGAACAGTGGTTGTACCCCAGTTGTTAGCTAAATTTTCATCAAGAAAATATACATTATCATTTTTTACAGCATTGATGGTTTCCCATCCTAATCTTATCGAAAGGTCTTTATTTAAATAATCGGAGTGTCCAACAATAACGAAATCAGGATTTGATTCTAAAACAAATTCTTCATTGAGTGCAGGGAATCCACTTTCAAAAGGATCTTCAACGTTTTGAGCAATATTATTAATTCCTAACTGGTTGTAAATCTCGCCAATCAATGAATCACTGTTTACTGAATATATTCCATAAGAATATCCAATTTCGTGATACACAGAAACATTCTCGTAGTTTACGTTATTAAGAATTGAATTAATTTCAATCTTCATATCGCGTACGACTTCTGTAGCTTTTGCTGATTTACCGATTAAATCTCCAACTACATTTATTTGTTCATAAACTTCGTTTAGGGTTTTTGCAGGAGGTAAAAGAGCATATGTAATATTTTTATTCTCTAAACCTTCAATAATTCCATTGAAATCAAATGCTACAAATACAATATCTGGATTAAGTGCAGCAATTTCATCTGCTGTTACAGTAAATGCATCTATTCTCTCAACAGGTAAATCTAATTTATAAAATGCGTCTATGCCAACTAGTTGATCTTCGGCATCTAAAGAATCGATAATTTCTGTATGTGTAGTTGATAAAGAAACTATTTTTAATTCATTTTGCTCAGATGAGTAAGAACACATAGACAAAGCAAGAACTATTAGTACAAGTTTTAACTTCATATATCCTTCCTTACCACGAGGTGATTGAAATTTAAGAAACTCCATTCCTTCACTCGAGGATTATTGTCGTTTAAAACTTAAAGGCGACCTGACTTATCTTTCGAATCACAGTTGCGGGACAGTGTTAGGGTTTCACTAAC
>CBFHGZ010000097.1:0-2497 GCA_965655535.1 Candidatus Actinomarina sp. | reverse complement strand
GATTCAGAAGGAAATCATTATGTCGGTAGAGATGAATTAGAAGTAAGAAGCAAGAATAACTTAAGTGAAAAAATGGAGTTAACTCAAGATGAGGATGTCTTAGATACTTGGTTTTCATCAGCTCTATGGCCTTTTAGTACTTTAGGATGGCCAAATGATAATGAAGATTTACAAAAATATTACCCAACCTCTTTACTTGTAACTGGTTTTGATATTATTTTTTTCTGGGTTGCACGAATGATTATGATGGGCATTTTTACAATGAATGAAATACCATTTAAAGACATTTTAATACATGGCTTAGTAAGAGATTCTCAAGGAAGAAAAATGTCAAAAAGTTTAGGTAATACACTTGATCCTTTGGAATTGTCTAAAAAACATGGTGCTGATGCATTGCGTTTTTCTTTGATTGAGAAAGCAAATCCAGGTCAAGATGTCCCATTTGATGAAGAGTGGACAGTTGCGGCTAAAAAATTTGGTAATAAAGTATGGAATGCTGCCAAATTTGTTCATATGTACACTGATGAACTAGATTCATATGAATTAACTAATATAAAGTGTTCAGAAAATCAATGGATTATTAATAGATTCAATCAAACTCTCGAAGAATTCAATTCGTTGATGATTACATATAAAATTTCAGATGCTTATAAGATTTTGTATAACTTTTTGTGGGCAGATCTTTTTGATTGGTATTTTGAATTTGCAAAGACTTTAATGTCAAAAGATAGTTTTAAAGACGAAACTCAAAAAACCATAAGGCATATTTTCTTAAAAAGTCTTACTATGTTAAACCCTGCAATGCCTCATCTAACTGAAGAAATTTGGTCATCATTCAATAAAGAAAATTTAATTGACTCATCGTGGCCTGAATTAATCAGTACAAATCATGATGAGGATAATTTTGTAGAAAATTTAAAGGAAATAATTTCTTCAATAAGAAATTTCAGATTAACTTACTCAATTAAAAACTCAACTACGATTTCTTTGTTTTCAGTAAAAATCCAAGAAGATTGGTTTACAACTCAATTATCTTCACTTGCTAACGCACATATAGAAGATATAAATGATTTAAAAAATGAAGAATCAACAACTATTTTTCAATCAGGTAAATTTAAATTTGAAGTAGTTGCTAGTGTGTATTTTGACAAAGAGAAGGAAGTAAATCGTTTAGAAAATAAAATTAAACAATTACAAAAATCTTTAGATGTATCAAAAAGTAGATTAGAAAATGAAAATTTTATGAATAATGCCAAACAAGAACTTATAGATTTAGAAAAAAATAATTTAGATTCTTTAAGTAAGGAAATAAGTAATCTAGAAACAGCTTTAAAATCTCTAAAACGTTGAGCAAGTTTGAAAAATATTTAGATTTAAAAATTAATCAGGTTAAAAACAAAAATTTAATTTATTTAGATAACATTTTTACTCAAGCTGAATTAATCAGGTTAAGAAATAATTCTATTGCAGTTGTGGGTACTAACGGTAAAACCTCAACAGCAATGTTTCTTAAAAATTTTATGGATAGGAATAATATTTCATCTCTCTTATTTACTTCTCCACATTTAGTTTCCTACAAAGAAAGAATTGAAAGTTCTGAGAAAATAGAGATTGATGATTTTTATGAGCAGATAAAATTTTTTGAAAATAAACATAACTTAGAGTTAGGTTATTTTGAAACGCTTTTTTTAGTTTCATGTTTAGCTTTTTTGAACAGCTCTAATGAATACTTTATATGTGAAGCTGGGATTGGAGGAAAGTTGGATACAACATCTATTCTTCAAGCAAAGAATGTTGTTCTTACAAATATTGGTCTTGATCACGTAGAGCTATTAGGAGATACACATGAATCAATTCTTAGAGAAAAAATTCATATATCAAATTCAATTGAAAATTTGTTTAATGGTGTTTTAAATACAGAGTTAAATGAATTAATTAATCAATGTACTCATATAGATAATTTTTATTATTTAAGTCAATATTGTCAGTTAAATGACATTGATATTGATAAATTAGCTTTTAATGAAAAAAACTATTTATTAGCACTAATGACTTTTAAAACAATGCTTGAAGAATTAACAGACCCTATTGTAGATTTGGCTAGTGAAGTTAATATCCCGGGACGATTTGAAATAATTCAAAATAGTCCCCTTAAAATTGTTGATGGAGCACATAATTTAGATGGAGTTAAGGAATCTGTTGAAAAATTACTATCTGATTATGAATTCCCAAAATATGATGTATTTGTAGGATTCAAAGTTGGTAAAAGCTATCAGGAGATATTAGAGTATTTATCATCCATTGACTCTTTAAATATAAAACTTATCGAAGAAAACTCTTTTTTCCTTCAAGAGAGTTTTGAAATTTTAAGTAATTATTTAAAGCAAAATAATATAAAATTCCAAAAAGTAAATTTAGACTATTTTTCGGATAATAAGAATCCATCTATCTTGCTGGGTAGTTTATATTTAATTGGAGAATATAAAAAAAGGAATTA
>CBFHGZ010000096.1:2092-2578 GCA_965655535.1 Candidatus Actinomarina sp. | reverse complement strand
CGCATAATTTGATATTCCTTGTCAGACAAAGTTTGAATAGGTGCAACAGTAATAGAATCACCAGTATGAACTCCCATGGGGTCAAAATTCTCAATACCACATACAATTACCCCATTCCCATCACTGTCTCTCATAACTTCTAGCTCATACTCTTTCCATCCATATACGGATTCCTCTATGAGTACTTCTTGTGTTGGCGATGCAATAAACGCTTCTTGAAGTTTTTTTTCAAGCTCTTCTTCATTGTTTACTATACTTGTCCCTCCTCCGCCTAATATAAATGAAGGTCTAAGCATCAATGGAAAACCTATTTCCTTGCTAGCTAAAATTCCATCTTCAATTTTTTTTACATACTTTGCTTGTAGAGTTTTTATACCAACTTCTTCCATTGCATTTTTAAACAACCACCTATTTTCCGCTATTTCAATAGAATCCGCAGATGCACCCAAAAGTTTTATATTAAATTTATTTAAAATATTTTTACTC
>CBFHGZ010000096.1:0-2082 GCA_965655535.1 Candidatus Actinomarina sp. | reverse complement strand
CCATAGCAAGATTTAATGCAGTTTGACCACCTAAAGTTGGTAATACTGCATCAGGTTTTTCAATTTCAATAATTTTTTCCAAATAATCACATGTTAAAGGCTCGATATATGTTGCATCTGCCATTACTGGGTCGGTCATAATAGTTGCAGGGTTTGAATTTACGAGAATCACCCTATAACCTTCACTTTTTAAAGCTTTTGCAGCTTGTGAACCTGAGTAATCAAACTCGCAAGCTTGACCAATTACAATTGGTCCAGAACCAATAATCAAAATACTTTTTATATTTTTATTTTTTGGCATAATTGTTTTCCATCATTTTTACAAAAGGTTCAAATAGTTGAAGTCCATCTGAGGTACCTGGTCCAGATTCAGGATGAAATTGGACTGAATAAGCCATAGAATCCCAAATGCTTAAACCCTCATTGCTTCCATCGTTAAGGTTTACTGCATAATTTTCAATTTTGCCAAATTCTTTATGAATTATTTCAGACTTAATATCCTCTACTGCAAACCCATGATTTTGAGATGTTATAAGAGCTTTTTTGACACCTTTAATTCCAACTGGATGATTAGAACCATGATGTCCGAACTCCAACTTCCTAACTTGCAAACCACATGCAAGTCCTAATATCTGGTGGCCTAGACAGATACCAAAAAGAGGAATTTTTCCGATCAACTCTTTTACTGTAGAAATTACACTAGTCAATGACCTTGGATCGCCTGGACCATTTGAAATTAACACACCCTTTAGATTTGAAGATAATATAATCTCAGCATGTTCATTTGGCGAAATAGCAACAGAATCAAGGTTAAGGTTTTTTAATACATTTACAATACTTTGCTTGGCACCTAAGTCTATAATTCCAACTTTTCCATTTGTTTCATTTCCTAGTTTAAGATTTCCAGCAGTAAGTGCAGAATTGTCACCTATAATATTTTGTGCATTATCAAGTAGTTTAAGAAGGGATTCTTTGTCAATATCTTGACCTATAGCATACATAGCAGAACCATTATCTCTTAAATGAGTTGTGATATTTCTAACATCAAATCCTCCACTGAATGGAATTTCATAATCACTTAACCAGTTTGTAATTGAATTTTCTGATCTCCATGAAGATGGCGTGTGAGTGAATGAGTTACCGATAGCTGCTTGTACTTTAGGCTTGTTAGATTCAAAATCAAGCTTTGACATTCCATAGTTTCCAATATGAGAAGATGTAAATGTGATGATTTGGTTAATATATGAAGGGTCGCTTAAAATCTCTACAAATCCAGTCATTGCAGTGTTAAAAATTAATTCCCCAGTAGTCGGCTGAAAGTCATTAAATGACCATCCTGTAAATTCATCTCCATTTTTATTTATTAATAAAGTTTTTTTATACATGCAATTCTTCTTTCATGACACTGACTTCAAAATTTTCAAAAGCAGAATTCTTATGAAATGATTTTGTTTTGTAAACATTGCTTTTTTGAATCCAATTGTTGGATTTACAAAGTGCACTGTCGTAACCTAGTTCTTTAAGTATTTTGTTTGGGGTTAATGACATATATTGAGTAAGCTCATCAATCGTAAACAATTCAGAAGATAAAAGCACTGCAAAAGCAGATTCAAGCCCTACGACGCCTCTTGCTGATTTTTTAAAACTCACTTCTTTAGTTTCCTTTACATGAGGTGCATGATCTGTTGCTATTACATCAATAACTCCACTTTTGAGTCCATTTATTAACGCTAATTGATCTTCACTAGTTCTTAGAGGAGGGTACATTTTTAGATTTCCAGTAGCTAGATCAATGTCTGATTGATTTTTTAACAAATGATGTGGTGTTACTTCTGCAGTCACTGGTAAATTTTTTTCTTTTGCTATTTTTATTAGCTCAACACTTTTTTTGGATGAAAGGTGCTGAACGTGATATCTTGTTTTGTATTTTTCTACAAACTTCAAATCTCTTTCAATAATTTCAAACTCTTCATCGTCAAAAATTGGAATTAAGTCAGAAATATTTTCTCGAGGTGCAATGTCTCCAGGGTTTATATGACAATTTTTTTCACAATGTTGAAATATTGCGCCACCAAGTTGTGC
>CBFHGZ010000095.1:0-2587 GCA_965655535.1 Candidatus Actinomarina sp. | reverse complement strand
CAAGTATTGAAATCTCAAAATTTGTGGTTTTGCTAGGTGTTTCATCGTTTATAAATTGTTTTAGTAAAGTAATAGCATCATCTCTTGGTATCTTTTTTTTATATAACTTACTTAATTTATCTTCTAAAATTTCTGAATTTCCACCAATTACTGAAAAAAGAGGCTTGTCTGTTAGTGTTCCATCAAAAGAGACGTGATATATAGTTGATTCTTTTGTGTCAAATTCGCCAACTATTATTTCTACTTCGTAAGGTTTAACATCATTATTAAAAATATACACTCGTGCTTGTGAGTATAAGCTAGCTATATCCAATCCATAAACATCATTTCTACTGAAATTAAAACCTTTTAAATCAGCATGTTGAATTCCTGAAATTCTAAGATTTTCAAATTCACTATATTTACCAGCACCAGCAAAACCTATTTTGTCATATATTTCAGATGTTTTAAATAGTAATTTAGAAGGATTATCAGCAACAAACAATAAGCCTTCTGTGGTTTTCACTGAAACAGTTGTTCTGCCTTTCTCAATTCCTTTTTTTGCAAATTCAGTCTTGTCTTTAATTACTTGATTAGGTGAAACATAAAATGTATTCATTTTAATTCTTTCATATAACTCTTTACTTTCTCATTTGATAACTCGACGAGTTCGTCACTCGTACAAATATATATGGTAGGAAAAATATTATTTTCAATACTAGGTCCTACAGTTGCAGAATCATTTGATGCTGCAATTTGTAAAGCTTTAATGCCGCAAGTAACTGCATCTTTCAAATTAAAAATTTTAAAATTATCTTGTAAATAAACATTTGCCAGTCTGGAACCTGAACCAATTGAAGAATAATTATCCTCATAATATGCACCACCAAGTGCATCAAAACTTGAGATTTTAAACTCCTTATAACTTTTTCCAGCAAATATTGGGACTGCAATTAATCCCGAATTGATTAAATTAATATTACTTTTGATTAAAGATGAGAGAAAACTAACTTTACCCTCAAAAGATAATTTTTTGTTTTTTACTTTTTCATAATGTAGAACTTCGACTTTGAATCTTTTAATTAACTCAAATGCAATTGCTGTAGTTCCAGCAACACCTATCATTGACGACTCGTCTACATCAAACACTTTTACAATGTTATCATCAGCAATGTAGTTGCCTTGAGTAGCTCTTCTATCGCCTACCATTATTACTCCATTGTTGAATTTCAAAGAAAGAATAGTTGTAGCTTGGGATGTAAGATTTTCAAAGCCAGGAGCTTTACTATTTATGAAATCTGGGAAAACTGGATCTTGAATTAAAGATTTTGAATTAATCTGCAACAGTTTTTCAAAGTTCATAATTTTATTGTACAAAAAAATTATAAATAAAATTGCCATATAGATTTATATATTGCGGTAATAATGTAAAATAAAATTTATGAAAGTATGGATTGATCAAGATTTATGTACTGGAGACGGACTCTGTGAAGAAATTGCACCAGATGTCTTTGTCGGTTTAGACGACGGACTTTTCTATGTTAAAGAAGGAGATAAAATTTTCTCTGAAGAACATGGTAATGTTGGAGGCGCTGAAGGGTTAGCAAATGTACCAAAAGGACAGGAAGATGCAGTTATAGAATCTGCTGAAGAATGTCCTGGTGAGTGCATAATGATTGAGCCGTAATTACTAAAAAATTATTTTTTGACCTGAAACTAAAAAACCAGTGTGAGAAATCATCTTATTTGATGGTCTAAGTTTTTTATCATCTACTACCCAATCTCTTAAAATAATTTCTTTAACTTCTAAGTTTTCAAAGCCATTATCGATAAGGGAAGTTATGATTTTTTGTACCTGGGTTAAATTAGGTAAATAAGAAACCCAATTTATGTTTTTATTGACTTCATTGTTCACAAAAAACAACCATGGTTCAGGTATATCAGTAATAATAGAATCAACATAATCTGATATATCGCTAAAATTAAAATCCTCTATATCTGAATTTATATAATTTACACTTTTAAATTCGTTTTCTGAACTTGTTTGGTTAAAAAATCTAGAAATTGTTTTTTGCGCTCTTCTTTGATTTTGTTTTGATATATCGAGAGTATAAAGATTTCCATTGTCTTTTAAAATCTTGAATAAAAACAAAGTAAGAGCACCAGAACCTGTGCCTATTTCCAACACAGTACTGTTGGAACTAACATCAGCCTCTACTATTATTTGACCTAAATCTTTTGGATAGATTATTTGAGGTCCACGCTTCATAAGTAATACAAATTCTTTGTAAGTAGGAGAATATATTTTAAATTCAAATCCTGATGAGGATATTAATTTTGAAGGTAAAGTTTGTAGGTTATCAAATTGAATTTTTCCTTCATTTGTTACAAATTCTTTGCCTTTTTCAACAACTGCTAAAAACTTATTTTTATCAGATTTGACTACAACTACCCTATTATCTAGATTCATTTATAAAAAAGCAAGAAATGAAGCTACTGTTGTCAAAACCATTCCTACAGCAACAACAATAACTACAATTTTTTGGAATTTTTTATTCATTAAAATTTTTTCCTAATATTTCTCTTTAATCTAACAAACTTTTCGTAT
>CBFHGZ010000094.1:0-2674 GCA_965655535.1 Candidatus Actinomarina sp. | reverse complement strand
AATTGAGTGAGTTAAACTCTTTCCAGTTTTCATCATCAACAAACCAGAAGTCAGAATCAATATCTAATGTTTTTGAAATAGTTTGAAAATTTTTACTGTGTATATTATTTAAATTTAATTTTAAATCTTCTTTTACAACGAACGAACTAGTACCTTCTTTTTTGCGTGAATTTAAATATATTTCATTATCGCTATCACAAGGTCTAATTCTCAAAAAAGAAATATTACGATTTGAATTAAATTTTTGGATATCCATTTGTATCAATAATATTATTGGCTTTTTCAAGAATTTTATCATTTAACCAATCTTTTTTTATATGACTTGGATAAACTGGCAAACGCTTGGTTAGTTTTTGCTCAGTAGCTTCGACATCCTCAGACAATTTTTTTAGATTAGGCCATAAATGATCCGGATTTACCCAGTCTAAAGTTACTGGAGAAATTCCACCTAAATCATTAATGCCTGATTTAAGAAACTTATCGAGGTCTGTAGAAAGGTTTGGTGGAACTTGTATTGAAACATGATGCGCTGAGTAAATCCTGACTGTGGCGACAGCTCTTAAAAACAAATCATTAGTGATTTCAGGATTGTTTTTCATTTGGGTGTTAACTTTTGCTCTAAAATTTTGAAGTATTATTTCTTGAATTGCAGTATTTGTTTTTGTAAGTTCTATTATTTTGCAAATATCATCTACCAATTCTTCCTTCGACTCTGTGATGCCTAACAATAAACCTGTAGTGACGGGATATTTTACTTCCTCTGCATTGTTTAAAGTTTCTAATCTTAAGTCAACAAATTTTGTTGTTGTTTTGTAATGAGCTTTTCCTTTATCATATATTTTTTTAGAGAAGGACTCAATCATAAGTCCTCCTGATGGAGAGTATTCTTTTAAATCTTGTATTTCAAATTTAGTCATTAATCCAGGATTAGCATGAGGAAATAGAGTGGTACTTTCTAACACTGACTTCATAGAACTAACTAAATAATCATGCGTAGAATTAAATCCTAATTCATTAAGTTGATTTGTAGCTTCTTTCCACTTTAATTCTGGTTTATCGCCTAAAGTGAAAAGTGCTTCGAAACAACCACTTTCCTCTCCTGCTTTTGAAATAGCTATTACATCGTCGTGGTTTAAATAAACACCACCTTCTTTAGGAGATTTAACAAATGTACAATATGCACACTTATCTCTACATAATGTTGTAAGAGGAATAAAGACTTTAGGGCTGTAAGATATAACATCCCCGAACTCTTTAATTTTTATCTCAAAAGCTTTATCTAATAATTCTTGAGTAGAGACTTCTCCAAAAAGCATTGAAGTAATTATTTGCTTTATATCATTCATATGTACTTTTTTTAAGGTATATTATTAGTTGATTGTAACAACTATTGAATAATTAAGAAAAAATGAAAAATATGGTAAATGTTTCTCTTGTTGGGTTTGGAAGGGTCGGAAGGGACCTAGTAAGACAATCCATCGAAAATGATAATATAAATATAACTTCGATCTCGGATACCGCTGATAAATCAAATCTTGTTTACTTACTTAAATATGACAGTATTTATGGAAAGTTAAATGCTGAAGTTATTGAAACTGAAAACGGAATAAAAATCGATAATAAGGAAATTTTATTTAATAATTGGAAAGATGCTTCCGAATCAGATTGGGAATCATTAAATACAGATATAGTTGTTCTAGCAACAGGAAAGCCTCAAAATAGCAATGAAGTTCAAATGCATCTAGAAAAAGGCTGTAAAAAAGTTATTATTGCATCTACACCTGAAGAGTTTGGAGATATTCAGATTTATGTACCAGGTGCGAATGATGAAGTTGTTGACTTTAGTAAAAATGTTTTCTCACTTGGTTCAAACACTGCAAATGCTGTAGCACCGGTTTTAAAAGTATTAAATGATAGTTTTGGCATTGAAAGAGCTTTCTTATCTACAGTACATGGATACTCAAATTCAAATAGACTTGCTGATGTCGCTGGTGAAGGTTTTAGATTAAATCGTGCTGCTGGAGAAAATATTATACCAAGTATCACTTCGTCTTCAGAAGTTATTTCAGAAGTTGTCCCATTTATAAAAGGAAATATTGCTTCATCTTCTATGACAGTGCCAATACCAGATGGAAGTACTGTAGATTTAACAATTGACCTTGCAAGGGAATCATCAATCGATGAAGTTAACAACACGCTTTTAGAGGCTTCCCAAAATGAACTAAAGGATATTATTGGCTTAACTTATGATCCAATTGTTTCTTCAGACGTTGTTAAAAGTACTCTATCAGGATTGGTTGATGGACTTGCAACTATGGGTATTGAAAATAGAAAAATAAAACTCATTATTTGGTTTGATAATGGGTGGGGTTATTCTGCCAGAATTATCGAGACAATTAAAAAATTAAGTCAGGAGCTCTAATGTCAAAAATTGCAATCAATGGTTTTGGTCGAATTGGAAGGTCCATATTAAGAATTATTGTTGAACAACAATCAGATATAGAAGTTGTTGCTATTAATGATCTTGGTGATTACAAAAATCTAGCATACTTACTAAAACATGATTCAGTAATGGGTATTTTAAATGAAAACGTTTCAGTAGATGGAGATGTCATGAAAGTTGGTGACAGATCAATTAAATTAATCTCTGTAAAAAATCCAGCTGATTTACCTT
>CBFHGZ010000093.1:0-2705 GCA_965655535.1 Candidatus Actinomarina sp. | reverse complement strand
CACTTAGAGCAGGAGTTGAGGTTTATCATGTTCTTAAAAAAAGATTAAAAGAAAAAGGATTGGCAACAAATGTTGGCGATGAAGGTGGTTTCGCACCAAATTTCTCATCATCAAAAGAAGTCCTCGATGAAATTATGTTGTCAATTAGTGAAAGTGGGTACAAGCCTGAAGAAGAAATTTCACTTGCTTTAGATGCTGCAGCAACGGAATTTTATGTCAATGAAGAATATGTTATTGAAGGAAATAAGTTAACAAGTTCTGAAATGGCTGATTATTTAGTGGAGTTAACGAATTTATATCCGATTGTGTCAATAGAAGATGGTTTATCGGAAGATGATTGGAATGGTTGGGAGTATTTAACTTCAAAGATTGGAGACAATGTACAACTTGTAGGTGATGACTTATTTGTTACACAAGAAAAGATCTTGAAAAAAGGCATTGATGACAAATGTGCAAATTCAATTTTGGTTAAAGTCAATCAAGTTGGAAGTATTTCAGAAACAATTTCAACAATGAAACTTGCAGAATCTCAAGGATATACCTCTATGGTCTCACATAGGTCAGGAGAAACAGAAGATTCATTTATCAGCCATCTTGTTGTAGGTACTTCTAGTGGACAAATCAAAACTGGAGCTCCAGCACGTGGAGAGCGAACTGCAAAATATAATGAATTACTAAGAATTGCTGAAGAAGTTGGTTTTGACAATTTTAATAATTCAAAATGGAATCTCTAAAAAATATCAGAAACTCAATAATTTCAAAAATATTTATTTTCTTCTTGATGGCTACTTTTTTGTTCTTCCTATTTGAAACATATCAAGACAGCTACAGCAACTATAAGCAGCTAAAGGCATCTGTTGCAGAGAGAGAAATTGAAATTGCAGAGATTAAAACTCAAATTGATGAATGGAATCTTCAAATTGAAAATCTTAATGACGTTGAAAAGCTTGAGCAGATTTTAAGAATGAGAGGGTATGGATATCCAGGAGAAGTTCTTTATCGATTTGAGGTTCCTGAACCTGTAACTCCTATAGAGGAGACTTTAAAAGCTAGAAGATCTAAGAGTGTAATTGAACAAGTAGTTGAGTTTATTGTTGGGGTCGATGGTGAGTGAAGATAAAGAAGTTATTGAATTACAAATTGGAAGACCACTAAGAAGTAACTTCACAGTGTCTTGTCGATGTCATTTAGACTTACCGGCTGTTATTAAAGTACCTCCTAAGTTAGATGACAGTACACCTTTTCCAACAACTTATTGGTTGTCATGCCCGATGATGAATAAAAAAATTGGTGCACTTGAATCTCAGGGTTTAATAAAAGCATTAGATAAAGAACTACAGGACAACTCTCAACTCAAATCTGCTTGGTTAAAAAGACAAGAATCCTATAAAAATGAAAGAGAAGAATTGGATGATCAAAATTCTTACCCAAAGGCCTCAGGTGGAGTTGGTGGAGCTGAAAATTCAATTAAATGCCTTCACTCTCACACTGCAGATGAATTATCAACTGGGTTAAATCCTATAGGAAAGATTGTTCTAGAGTCAATAGGAACTTTTAATTGTGATCAACCCTGTATAAATAACGAATCCATGCAGAAGAATGAAGGATGGAGTGTTGTTTGGTAAAGACAGCATCTATCGATTTAGGGTCAAACTCAACAAGATTATTAATAGCCGATGTGGTCGATGGTGAAATTTCTACAATTTATAAAACTCATAAAGTTACCAAAATGGCAGAAGGACTCGAAAAGACGAATCTGATTTCTGACCTAGGACAACAAAGAGTATTAAGTACACTTAAAAAATTCCAAAAAATTCTCATTAAAAATAATGTTGAAAATGTGTATCTTGTAGGAACTGCAGCTATGAGAGATGCAAACAATGCAGACTATTTTCTCGAATTAATTAAAAAAAAATGTGGATTTGAAGTTGAGGTTGTAACAGGTGAACAAGAAGGGGTTTTAACCAGTCTGGGTGTTTTGAATTCATTTGCTGAAATTAACGAATATATAATTATTGACATAGGTGGTAGAAGCACTGAATTCATAACTCAGACAAATGATGATTTTAATTCAAATTCTGTAAATATTGGCGTTGTAACTTTAACGGAAAAGTTCTTTAGCAGCTTACCAATTTCAGAAGAAAGCACATTAAATGCAAAAAATTTTATTAATGAAAATATTGCAACTATAAAATTTACTGATGAAATGGAGTGTGTAGGTGTTGCTGGTACCTTTTTATCTATGGCTTCAATGATAAGAAAACAAAAAAGTTTCGATGAGTCAGTTCTTCATGGTTCAGTTTTAACAAAAGAAGATATTAATCAACTAATGGAAGAAATATTAAAACTTAAAGAGTTTGAAATTTTTTCAATTTTTAAAGGAATTGATCCAAAGAGAGCACCAACAATAACGTCCGGAATTTTTATGGTTAACGAATTAATTAATAGATATAATATAAAAACAATTAAAGTTTCAAATAATGATATTTTAGAAGGTCTAATATTAAAAAAATACTAGATTAAACATTAGCCCGGGTGGCGGAATTGGTAGACGCGACGGACTTAAAATCCGTTATTCGAAAGGATGTGGGGGTTCGAGTCCCCCCCCGGGCACAATCTATATTCACAATCTATCAATATTGTGATAAATAATTATTAACAAACTTTTCGTTTTAATAACTGAATTGTATAATTTATATTGCTAA
>CBFHGZ010000092.1:0-2770 GCA_965655535.1 Candidatus Actinomarina sp. | reverse complement strand
CCTCTATGGCGGGAAGTTATTCTTCCTTTATTGTTTCTTCCACCTGAAGATTTTTTTGATTGTAACAATGATTTTTCAGGTTTCTTTTTAGTTATATCTTTAAAATCAGTTGCTACCTGGCCTCTCATTCCTGGTGTTACTGGTCTAATTTTTTTTGAACCCATACTAAACCCCAAATGCCTCGATAGTCTGACCCTCAGGAAGAGTCACAATTGCA
The DNA here is from genome assembly GCA_965655535.1 of Candidatus Actinomarina sp. Taxonomy (GTDB): domain Bacteria; phylum Actinomycetota; class Acidimicrobiia; order Actinomarinales; family Actinomarinaceae; genus Actinomarina. The sequence goes on along the minus strand of CBFHGZ010000092.1, from coordinate 2,553 downwards.
ATCTTTTTATCACTTTGTTGGCCGTAGACATATCCAAATCTTTTCTTTTTACCTTTTCTGTACATTGTGTTAACTCTTAATACAGATACATCAAACATTTGCTCTACAGCTTTTTTAATTTCTAATTTATTAGTTTTTGGATGTACAAAAAATGTATAGGAGTTAGATTCTGAAATTCTATCGTATGATTTTTCAGAAATTACTGGAGCTAATAAAACGTCTTCTAAAAACTTCATTCTTTATCCCCAGCAAATTGTTCTGCAGATGCGATTGAAAAAACAGTAAAGTCTGTTGAAATAACATCAATAGCTGCCAACTTGTTAGCAGATACAATTCTTCCTTTTTCAATATTTCTTAATGATTTGATTAAATTTTCATCACCAGCTGCGTAAACAAAAGTAAAAGTATTGCTAATACCTAATTGATTTAACGAATTCAAAGCTTCTTTAGTAGAAGGTGTCTCCATATTTGTGCCATCAATAACAAACACGGATTCTTCAGAAACTCTTTGTGAAATAGCCATGTCTAAAGCTTTTTTCTTCATTTTTTTTGGGGTTCTGTCTTTATATACTCTTCCTCCTGGACCATGGGCAATACCACCACCAATAAACTGAGGAGATCTTAAAGAACCTTGTCTTGCCCTACCTGTGCCCTTTTGAGCAAATGGTTTTGCACCTGTACCAGATACTTGTGCTCTTGTTTTGACAGATGCAGTATTGTTTCTGAAATTTGTCCTGCTTCCTTTAACAACTTGATGAAGAAGTCCTATATTTATTTCATCAAATGTAGGAAAATTGTATTCTTTTTTAGATACTTTGTTTTCATTAATTTTTATAGTGCCAAGAGATACAGTCATTGTTTCACCTTCACAGCTTTTTGAACTTTAACAACATTACCCTTATTACCAGGTACTGAACCATTAACCAAAATGTAATTTTTTTCTTCGTTAAGACCAACAATTGTGACTGATTGGATGGTTGTTTTTTGATTTCCCATTCTTCCAGCCATTTTTTGTCCTTTAAATACATGTCCTGGAAATGAAGCATTACCAATAGAACCACCAGCTCTGTGTACTTTATGTACACCATGGCTAGCTTTCTGACCTGCAAAATTATGCCTTTTCATCACACCAGCAAAACCTTTACCTTTAGAGATTCCAGAAATGTCAACTTTTTGACCTACTTCAAAAATGTCATTTACATTAATTTTTTCTCCAGGTTTTAGTTCAGTGTCTTCATGAACTTCAACTTCAAAAATAATCTCACCTGGTTCTGTATTGTGTTTCTCGAAATGATTCTTTAAAGGATTGTTGGGCTTCTTTGTTGTACCAATGGTAAGTTGTACTGCGTTGTAGCCATCAACTTTTTTATTCTTAACTTGAACAACTCTGCAATCAGATACATCTAGTACAGTTACGCCCGTAGCTTTGGCATTTTCATCAAAAATTTGAGTCATCCCTACTTTTTTAGCAATCAAACTGTTCATAACTTAATTTCCACTTCTACTCCTGCTGGAAGATCTAGCCTCATCAATGAATCAACAGTTTTTGGAGTGGGTTCAACAATATCAATTAAACGCTTGTGAATTCTCATTTCAAAGTGCTCTCGAGATTTTTTATCAACATGAGGTGATCTAATAACACAATATCTATGAATTTGTGTTGGCAAAGGAACTGGTCCTTTTACTTTTGCTTGAGTTTTAATAACAGTTTCAGCAATTTTACGCGCAGACTCATCAACAACATAGTTGTCGTAAGCTTTTAACTTTATTCTTATTTGCTGTTTTGCCATTTTTTCCTCAAAAAAAACCGGGAGTATAAATTCTACTCCCGGTTAATTTTTATTACTCAATAACTTTTGTTACTTGTCCTGCTCCTACAGTCCTTCCACCTTCACGGATAGCGAATTTAACGCCTTCTTCCATAGCAATTGGTGAAATCAATTCGACTGTAATTGAGACATTATCACCAGGCATAACCATTTCAGTTCCTGCTGGTAACTCAACTTCTCCAGTTACATCTGTAGTTCTAAAGTAAAATTGTGGTCTATATCCTTTAAAGAACGGATTATGTCTACCACCTTCTTCTTTAGTCAAGACATATACTTCAGCCTCAAATTTTGTATGAGGTGTAATTGATCCAGGTTTTGATATAACTTGACCTCTTTCGACGTCCTCTTTATCAACACCACGTAATAAAAGACCAACATTATCACCTGCTCTACCTTCATCAAGAAGTTTCCTAAACATCTCAACGCCAGTACAGACTGATTTTGAAGTTTCTCTAATACCAACAATTTCAACTTCATCATTGACATTAACAATACCTTGTTCGATTCTACCTGTTACAACAGTACCTCTACCAGTGATAGAAAATACGTCCTCAACAGGCATTAAGAATGGTTTATCAACTACACGTGTTGGTTCTTCAATATATGAATCAACTTGATTCATTAACTCAAGAACAGCATTGACACCATCTTCTTTACCTTCAAGAGCTGCAAGAGCTGATCCTCTAACTACAGGTACATCATCACCTGGGAAGTCATACTCATT
>CBFHGZ010000091.1:1772-2790 GCA_965655535.1 Candidatus Actinomarina sp. | reverse complement strand
AAATCACATTCAATTTCATAAACACCTAATCTAGGCAAATAAATTTCATGTTCTAACTTAATATTTGCAGTTGGAAACCCAATTTTTGAACCCAACCTCATGCCTTTAACAACTTCACCTGCTATTTCATATTCCCTACCAAGAAAAGCATTAACTTTATCAATATTGCCTTCGTCTAAATAGTTTCTTACTTTTGTAGACGATACTTTTTCATTTTCAATAAAAAAATCATCTAATATAATCACGTTATCCTCTCCAAAAAAATTGATTAGCGTTTGAACATCTCCGGACCTATCTTTCCCAAATTTGAAATCTTTACCGACAATTATTTTTTTGGTTTTAAGGTTTTTTTCTAATAGGTCTAAAAATTCATCAGAAGAAATTTTATTTATTTTACTAAAGTCTAAATAAACAATATTGGAAGGATTAAAACTTTTTAAAATGTTGTTTCTCGAAGTGTTGCTTAAAATTGGCTTTAATTTTTTGTTAAAAAATATTTTGGGTAATGTATCAAAAGTAATAATTTGAAAATTTTTACTATAGTTAAACGTACTTTTGATAAGTTCCAGATGACCAAGATGTAAACCGTCAAATGCACCTATACATGAAATGTCAATTTCTGAATTAACTACATCTTTACTTGAGAAGTGGTCATATATATTCATATAAATACTTTATCTGGTTTAAAAAAATCTTCTGAAAATGGTTCATAAATAGCAACTAGATTGTTTTCAAAACTAATTGCAAACTTTCCTCTACTAGAAAACTCACTTGAGTCTATTAAATTACCGTTACGTATATTTTCAATTTGATCCTCTTTAACTTTTAATTCTTTTAAACCAATAATTTCACTCCAATGTATTGACTCAATATATGAATCATTTTTTAAAGCTTCGACATTTGAAATTAATCTAGAATCTTCAGAGCTAAGGGAACCAATATTGATTCTTTTTAAATTATTTACAATGGCTGTAGTATTAATGAATTCACCAAGTTCACGGACTATTGATCTAATGTA
>CBFHGZ010000091.1:0-1762 GCA_965655535.1 Candidatus Actinomarina sp. | reverse complement strand
CCTTTACTGACTTTTATATCAAATGTTACGATATTTAAATTATAAGAAATATTTTCAATATTAAAAATTTCAATATCTCTCATGGGAATATCCACATCTTTATTTTGTCGCGCATACTTATATAGTCGCTTTCCTTTAACTTTTACAGCTGAATACTTAGGAGGTTGTTGTTTAGATTTTCCAAGTTTAGTTTCAAAAAACTTTTTAATATCATCACTATGATCAACAGCTACTACATCTTTTATCTTTGTCACTTCTGACATTATGTCTAATGTATCTGATTCAAATCCTAAAAGTGCTTCAACTCTGTAATTTTTTGTAGTGTCATCAATGTAGTCAAAGAGCTTAGTGTATTTGTTGGTGGCTAACAGCATTAATCCTGTAGCTAAGGGGTCTAAAGTTCCTGAGTGACCTACTTTTCCAAACTTATAATTTTTTCGGAATTTAGTACATAAATCTTGTGATGTCCATGTTTTAGGTTTGTCTGCTAAATAAAAATTAGAGTTGAGTTCTAATTTCATTTTTTACTTGGTTAACTATTTCATCTTGATTTAAGTTAGAAGAAAATCCCGATGCTGCTTTATGACCTCCTCCATTAAATGAAGAAGCAACTTGTTGTACATTAATAGAACTTCTTGATCTTAAACTTCCTTTATAAGTTCCATCTTTTTGCTCTTTAAGCAGAAGTGCAACATTAGTTCCTTCAACCAACCTTATTGAATCAATTAAAAAATCCATTTCTGATTCATCTATTTTAAATTTCGAATAGTCTTCTTGTAATACATAAGAACAAACTAATTTTTCTTCATCATGAACATTAATCCTATTGATAACTTCACTTTCTAAATTCATAGCATTTAGATTTTTTGTACCATAAATATTTTCTGAAATAACTGCCACTTCAGCTCCAAAATCAACAAGTGCAGCAGCTATAGTCAAAACTTCAGAAGTAGTGTTTGAATATTGAAACCTACCAGTATCTGTTATTAGCCCAGTCATCAAACAATTAGCTACTTCTTTAGATATGAGCTCTTTTTCATTGACTAATTCTCTATACAACACTTGTGTGGTGCTTGCTGCGTTTGAATCAATAATTTGTATATCACCAAATGTAGGGTTTATGTGGTGATCAACAACTATAACTTTGTTACTATCAAGGGCTACTTTTTCAACAACACCTAATCGACTAGAAGACCCGCAATCAAAAACATAAACGGTATCGTACTTGTCTTTAATTTCTTTATTTATAAAATGTAAAGGTAAATGATTTAAAGTATTTGGAAATTTTGTTGTTTTATCAAAATACACATCAGATTCTATTCCTTTAGATTCAAAAATTAATTTAAGTGCTAACGCTGATCCTAAAGCATCTCCATCTGGATTGATATGTCCAGTAATTAATATACTTTCATCTTTTAAATGGTTAATTAAATCATTCATCTGGATTAACCTTTTCAAGTAAATCGTTAATTCTGAATACATTATTTATTGTGTTGTCAATTTTAAATATTATTTTTGGAACATTTTTAGTAGTCATTTCTTGACTGAGAACCTTTTGAATTTTTGTTCTATTTTTCTCAAGTGAGTTTTTTAATGAACCTTCATTTCCTTCAATAGTAGATACAAATACTAGACATTTTTTGAGATCAGGTGATGTTGAAACATGTGTGACAGTTGCTTTATTTAATATTGGATCTGAATTTTTTATTAATGCTTTTGAAATTATTTGGTGAACCAATGGATTTATTCTGTTGATTCTTCC
>CBFHGZ010000090.1:0-2832 GCA_965655535.1 Candidatus Actinomarina sp. | reverse complement strand
TTTGCTTCGCTTATAAATTCTTGAATAAGAATATTTGCATCAATTTTTTTCATAGTTTCAATTGCACTTATAGCCGCTTCCATAGTCTCTGTAAGAACGACACCTCTTCCCTGTGTTCCTTCAAGTAGTTTTATTACATAAGGAGGATTTCCAACAGTGTTCAAAACAGACTCTATATCTCTAGACAGATGTACATAACCAGTGATAGGCATTTCAACTCCACTATTGCCAATTAATTGAAGTGCACGCAATTTATCTCGAGATCTGCTTATTGAAGCTGAGGAGTTTGCAGATAATGCACCCATAAGTTCAAATTGTCTAACTACCGCTGCTCCATAGAAAGTCCACGTAGCTGCAATTCGAGGGACTACGACGTCAAAATTGAGTTCATTACCTCTAAAAAAAATTCTTGGTTTAGCTTTTGCAATATTCATATAACATCGCAAGTAACTAACCACTTCTACATCATGCCCACGATTTTTTGCAGTTTCATAAAGCCGACTTGTTGAGTAAAGATTTATATCTTGAGATAGAATTCCGAGATTCATTTTTTACTTTCTTTTTTAGAGCTGGTTAAGTAACTAACTGCTGGATTCACAAGCCATCTTCTACCTAATGCTTTCTTACCAATCAGCATGGTGTAATCCATAGGACCACGATCTGTAAGTGTTAATTCTATTTTTTTACTAATACCGTCCATTAACAATGTTGTCTTTATATACGGTCTTCTTTCAACATCACCATTTGAGCTTTTAATTCTTTTGTATCCAACTAGAGGTGCAGATGCTTTCTTAACTGTATTGTTTCTTTTCATAATTTTGAACGATACATATTTAACACCTTGTCTTTTTACAATTTTTATTTCAGAGGCATCGATTGAAGCAACATTTGCTCCGGTGTCTATTTTTGCTATAACATTTTTAACTTTTAAATCTGGGAGAGCTATGTGTTCTTTCCATCCAACGACTCTTTTTTTTCTCTTAGGCTGGACCATTGTTAAAGCACAACATAGAACAACAATACACTCACCACTAAGAGACCAACGTGAAAGTACATTACTGGAAGCATAAAAAAAGTGTAATTAACTTTTAAAAAGAAACAAACTAGTTTTCTTGAAGAAAATCTTTTGGAGTTGAAATATCCGGAGTGTTATTAGTATTTTTCTTTTTTTTGAAAAAGAGAATGGCGGTTATCGATATAAAAAATATGTGATGCATAATCATAAGATTTAACAAGGATCGTAATATTGCTGCGTCTCTCCACATGAGAAAAAAGGCAATCGTTGTCATAGTTCTTAATACATTAGATAAAAGTATTCCGGTCCTATTTTTTGATAGTGCAAAGTACATATATATAACATTTATCGCAAAACCAGGAAGAAGAACAAATTGAAACCAAATTAAATCATTAGTACCAAAATTTGCTCCGAAAATATCTGAAACGAGTTTTGGAAAGAAAAATCCAAATATTGCACCAGAAGCAACTCCCAGTCCATCAAAAAAAGCAAATATAAAAAGTAAGGAACTTTTTTCTGAATTAAAAAAACTTTTCATTAAGGATTTGTACTGAGAGCTTCAGTCGTGACTTCTTCCTCTTCCTCTGATTCAAGTAGACCGCAATCAGCTAATACCTCTTCTGTGTCTCCGCCACCAAATACCACTCTTTCAAAAACAACTACAGCATAGAGTTCATCTTCAGTAAGCTTTCCTTGAAATCCTGGCATGCCACCTATTGAAACAGTTTCTTCAGCACCGTAAGTAGGACCAACTTCAGATTGCCAATTCGCAGAGCCTAATTGGATCCATTTTGTATGATCTGCACATGTTGGAAATGTTGTATATAGTGCTCCACCGGTGAATGCTGGACCTACACCACCGCCACCTCCTGCGCCATGGCATCCTGCACAGGCTGCTCCTCCAGAATAAACTTGTTGACCTAATGCAACATAGTTAATCGTATTTGTTGCAGCGACTCCCTTACCTTCAAAAGGAGAACCATCACAATTTACTGATTGTTGGGATTTTCTATCGATATCTAGAATTCCTCTTTCACCACATTCTTGTGTGTTTGAAGAACTGATTAGGCCGATAAGTATAAATACTGGAATTACGATGAAGCTAACATTTAACCATCTTGGTAATTTAGATTCGGCGTTAGTTTTAATATCCATAGTTTCATTGACAAAAGAAACTTGTTTGGATACTTTTTGAACGGCAGTGGTTGCTCCAACTAATATTTTTTCTTCAACAGGTGCTTCTTCTACAACTTCTTCTTCAACAGGTGCTTCTTCTACAACTTCTTCTTCAGCAGGTGCTTCTTCTTTAGGGGCTTCAGCTGCGGGAGCTGCTGATGCAACGCTTTCTCCTCCAGCCCATGAACTAAGTACAGCATCTACAGTTGTCCCTGATGCTGCAGCCCTTGCTTCAGCAGATCTCTGTACTAAATCAACAGGTGCGTTTAATAACTCAGCTACTTTATTTACTAAATCACTCATTACTTTCTCCTAATGATAGTAAATAAGTTATGAGGTAGTCCAAATCTGATTCACTAACAAACGTATAACTTGGATGAGGAATATCTCTATTTACAGAAGTTGAATCTTTTAAATACCTTTTTAGCCATTGTGAGTTGTTGGTAGGTTCTCTTGTATTGTTCGTTGAAAGGTCTGGAGCCGTTCTTAAATCACCCACAGTTTTAATTAATGCTTCATTTGCAAACTTGTTTGATAGCACTCTTCCATTTTGTGTGTCAGGTATTAACGCCCTTACGTTTTGTGTATGACAGGATTGACAGTTAAGTTCGTTATATACTTGAGCCCCTTTAATAACTTCA
>CBFHGZ010000089.1:0-2860 GCA_965655535.1 Candidatus Actinomarina sp. | reverse complement strand
CAAATATCGCTAACGAATTAAATATTCAAAAAAATGGAGATAGGGTTACCTTTGTTAAAAATAGAAATATTAACTACACGAATCAATGCTATTACAAATGTGGCTTTTGCGGATTTTCAAAAGGACCTCATAGTTTAAATCTTAAAGAAAAACCTTATTCGATAGACATTGAAGAAGTTGTAGATAGAACAATTGAAGCTTATGAGATGGGTGCTTCTGAAGTTTGCCTTCAGGGTGGAATCCACCCTGATTACACAGGAAATTTCTATTTAGAAATGGTGACCAAGATTAAAGAAAAATTGCCAAATATGCATATACATGGTTTTACACCACTTGAAATTTGGCAAGGTGCAGAAACAATAGGCAAAAGTGTAGAGGAATATTTAACTCTTCTAAGAGATGCAGGATTAAATACTTTACCCGGAACTGCAGCTGAAATTTTAGACGATAGGATTCGGGAATATTTATGTCCTGACAAAATAACATCATCCCAGTGGGGTTATGTAATGGAAGTAGCTCATAGTTTAGGAATCAAGTCAACCGCAACAATAATGTTTGGTCATATTGACGATGTTGATTCTTGGGTAAATCATTTTTCATTAATTAGAAGAATTCAAAAAAATACCAATGGTTTTACCGAAATAGTTCCATTGCCATTCGTTCATATGGGTTCTCCAATATTTTTACAAGGAAAAAGTATGACAGGACCAACTTGGGACGAAGTTGTCCTAATACATTCATTAGCAAGAATTTACTTCAATAACTCAATAAGTAATATACAGGCAAGCTGGGTAAAACTTGGACATGATGGGGCTGGAAAACTATTGCATGCTGGAGTGAATGATTTAGGTGGTACGTTAATAAATGAGAATATAAGTCGAGCATCTGGTGCAGATCATGGACAGGAAACAACCCAAAATCAATTTATAGATATTATTTCTTCAGAGAATAAAACACCATATCTTAGAAATACTTTATATACAGAGTTTTCAAATCTTGAGAATGTGAAACAATTTTGATCACAGATTATAAAGTTATTACATTATTTCCTGAGCTAATTAGTTCTTGGAAAGAATGTGGTGTTGTAAATCAAGGCTTAAAAAAAGAGTTATTTCAAATATCTGAAATTGATTTAAGAGATTTTGGTATTGGAAATTATAAACAAGTCGACGATGCACCTTATGGCGGTGGTCCAGGAATGGTCATGATGCCAGAACCTTTAGATGCTGCTATTAGTTCTTCTGATGCCGATATCAATATTTTTCTCACACCAGCTGGCAAACAACTTGATGAAGATCTGATTACTGAATTACACAAATACAATAGAATTAATTTAGTTTGTGGTAGATATGAGGGATTTGATCAACGAATATTAGATCTACATTCAAACTATGAAATAGCAGTTGGTCACAGTGTTGTTTCTGGTGGGGAAGTTCCGGCAATGTTTCTTATGGAATCTCTGATAAGAAAAATACCTGGAGTTTTAGGCAACCCCGATTCATTAAATTCAGAAACATTTACTGATGATAAGGTTGATTATCCCGTTTACACAAGACCAGAGGAATTTAAAGGAAAATTAGTACCAGAGGTTCTGCTTTCTGGAAATCACAAGGAAATAGACTTGTGGAAAAAGAAAAATTTAAAAGACATATAAACTATATTTGGCTTTATAATCTCTATCTGGAGTAATTATGGACTTAATAAATAACATTGAAAGTGAATACTTAAAAGATAACTTACCTAATTTTAAATCAGGAGACACCGTAAAAGTTAATGTAAAAGTTATTGAGGGAAATAGAGAAAGAATTCAAACTTTTGAGGGTGTTATCATTGCTGCAAATGGTGCAGGTGTAAACAAAACTATTACAGTTAGAAAGCTTTCATTTGGTGTAGGTGTAGAAAGAATTTTCCCAGTACATGCTCCAATAGTCGACTCTATTGAAGTAGTAAGAAAAGGTAAAGTTAGAAGATCAAAGCTTTACTATTTAAGAGACAGAGTCGGAAAATCTGCAAAAATTAAAGAAGATAGAAACTAAAAATTTTAAATACTAAAAAATTTTTTAAAACACTAACAACAATCCTTTTAGCCGTATGTGCGGCTACATTTGTAAGAACTGCAGTTGTTCAACTCTACTACATACCTTCTTCTTCCATGGAGCCAACATTAAACATTAACGATAGAGTTCTTGTAGTTAAAAATCACATTATTAATTCAGAAATAAAACCAGGAGATATCGTAGTTTTCTACTCACCTGACAATCCATATATACAAAACATTGGTGCAGAGTTTATAGAAGGTATCAAAATTCTTTGGAATTTTAATTCGGAAGAATCATACTTGAATGCAGCAATCATAAAAAGGGTTATCGGAACTGGTGGAGACGAAATTCTAATAAAAGAAAACGGACAAGTTTTTGTTAATGCTGAGGAGTTTACAGTATTAAATATTGATGAAGGAAGAAACTTTCAAGAACAAACTTACAAAGTGCCAGTAGGAGAATATTTCGTACTTGGTGACAATAGAGACAACAGTCAAGACTCCAGATTTATAGGAACTATACCAAAGAAAAATTTAGTGGGTAAAGCGTTATTTATTGTTTACCCATTTGATAATTTTAAAAATCTAGATGATTGAAGATAAGGTCTGGTCAGATAATCCAGAACAATTTATTATTGGCGCTGATGAAGTTGGTAGAGGTTCTTTCGCAGGTCCTATTTGCGCTTCTGCTGTAAGAGTAAATTATCACCAAATGCAAAGCTTTCAACATGTAAAAGACTCAAAAAAATTATCCGAAAAAAAAAGAAATGAAATTTATGAATTAGCTATTGATAATCAAATACAGTTTTCATTTATTGAATC
>CBFHGZ010000088.1:0-2867 GCA_965655535.1 Candidatus Actinomarina sp. | reverse complement strand
TTTCTCGCTTTGATAGAGAATTGTTGGCAGTAATTACTTCTATGGCAAATGAGTGTGAATACTGAATACGTGCTCACCTATACGATCTCCGGTCGGAGACAAAAGATCAACAACTTGTAGATGAAGTAGCGAATGATTGGAAAAACAGCTCCTTAACTAAAAATCAACTTGTTCTATGTAGTTTTGCTGAAAAGCTTACATTAAATCCTGGAAAAATTACCGAATCAGATTATCAAAGTCTTAAAGAAATTGATTTAAATGACAAAGAGATATCTGAAATTGTACAGATTATTTCTTATTTTAATTACATAAATAGAGTTGCAGATGGGCTCGGTCTTGAGCCAGAAAAATTTATCGACAATAAAGGGTACAAAATAATTATTGATGAATAACTACAAACTTCTAACATAGAAGTAGTGAGAATAAATCAGACAACTATATTAATTGGTATTTTTGGAATTGTATTTATATTCTTCTTTGGTGTTTCATCTATTATTACTATTCAACAACCAGATATTGTCAGTGTTGAAAATAACCAGATTGAAAATGAACCTGTTTCAACTATTACCTCAATTGTTGAGGAAAGTACAACAACCACTACTATTACCACTTTGCCTCTACTTCAAGAAACTGAACAAGATTTTATCCTTCCAGACAGCGATGGCGCTAATATCGAAACTTCGGAAATTGCAATTTTTGCAAGTGATGACGAATTAGAAAAAAATAAATTTATACCGGAAATTAACCTAAATGAAGGATGCAGGCTAACAAGTGCTGAAGATAACGGATTACTTTGGAATACTCCTCAAGCTATTAATGCTTACAACAGTGATTTTTTTAATTTTTCTTTAAGTGTTCAAAGTGAAGTTGCACTAGATGTAAACTGTCTGGCGAACTTAATTTCAACTATTTTAAATGATCAACGTGGCTGGAGAAGTGTGGAAGATAAACCATTTCACATAGTTGATGAGTCAGATGCAGATTTCAATATAATTTTTGCGACACCAAATATTGTCGATGAGCTTTGTTACCCTTTACAAACAAATGGATACTATTCATGTAGAAATGGTAACAATGTAGTTATTAACTATTTTAGATGGATGTCAGGTGCTGAGGATTTTGGTACTGACTTAGCAACCTATAGACTGTATTTAATCAATCATGAAGTAGGGCATTTTCTTGGTTGGGGTCATGTAGGTTGTCCTGCTCAAGGAGCACTAGCACCACTTATGATGCAACAGTCAGTAACAACTAATGGATGTATACCAAATGGTTGGCCATTGTACGAAAGACTAAATAGTATTTATCAAATCTTTAATGATTAGTATTTTGTCTATTGACTAGATTCTTTAAAAGTATCAGTTGCTTCGTTTGAGTCTTCGCTTCCAATTAATGAAATTTTTGGAGTTGAGTTGATAGCTTTAATATTTGGTTCAAGGCCTCTGCTCTTTCCCCAGCAAAGAAAACTTGCAAAGAACAAAACACCTAGCAAACCAATGCTTGGAGAGTGAACAGCAACACTTGCTTCAATTCCGCCAAAAAAGTTATTTAATGCAATTAATCCAAAGAAAACGCTGTAAAATCTCATGATAATTTTTTGAGCATATACTTCGCCGATAAATCTAGACCAGAGTGCCAATAACGCTGTTGATAACAGCATAAGAGAGACTAATCTGTTGGAATTGAACCATGAGCCTGCGTCTTGTGCTACATATTGTAAATTTAAAACTTTAGCTACAGTATTAGGAGCGAAAGCAATTGTTAGTGCAGATAGTCCTGCAAAAAAGGCCACTACGTTGTGTATCGATTTGTAAGATACATTTTCTAAAATTGGTTCTAAATATTTCATGTCATATTATGTATCAAATTTGAGATCTATTCAAGAAGTTTTTTTTAGTTATTGGTGCCAGCCTAAACAACTAAAATGTATTTTAATTATTATATTTTTTTGAATTTATTACAACAGTTTTTTTAGATTTATAAAACAGCAGAATCATCTCCAGATAGTATCTTTTTAATATTTTCAACCGTATCCATACCTGCTTTGAATTGAGCTTCGTGTGTTGAAGCTCCAATATGTGGTGTGGTTACAATATTTAAATTTTTAAAATCCTCAACATTTTCTGGTGGCTCTTTAGAGAAAACATCAAGTCCAACACCATAAATTTTATTTTCTCTTAGGAGTTCAATTAAATACTTTTCATCAACTACTCCACCACGGGATGTATTAATTAATATTGAATTGCTTTTTAGTAAATCTAATTTATCTTTTGATAATAAATTTTCAGTTTCTTTAGTTTTTACAACATGTACTGTGACAACATCTGAAATAGAGAGTAGTTCATTTAACTCCAAATTTTTTTCTACCCCGTCCCAAGCTGATACAAAAGGATCGTAAAAAACTATGTCCATTCCTAAACTTTGACATATTGATGAAACTAACTTTCCAGCCTTACCAAATCCAACTATTCCTAAAGTTTTCCCATAAAGCTCTGTTCCAATAAATTGACTTCTTTCCCATTTGGAACTTTTCACATGTTGATCGGACAAAGTAATCTTTCTTGCTAAGGAAATAATCAAACCTACAGTTAACTCAACAACTGAAAGTAAGTTTGCAGCAGGTGAGTTAGTTACTTTTATGTTGTTTTCTTTTGTATAGCTCATATCGATATTGTCAACACCAACACCGCATCTAGCTATTATTTTTAAGGCTATAGCATGTTGAAGTACATCCTCAGTTAATGTAGTGCCACTCCTAATAACAACAATTTCAGAATCACTTATCTCTTTTATAAGTGCATCTTGTTTATTTTCAAAAGCTGAAATATCAGTACACGAACCAATAGATTCTAATTCACTTTTGACTT
>CBFHGZ010000087.1:0-2942 GCA_965655535.1 Candidatus Actinomarina sp. | reverse complement strand
ACTTTGATTGAAATTGACATGACGCTAGCTGCAGTAGACGGAATTTTTACTTTATTTAGTCCCCAAAATATTCAAACTTTACTAGGCACCTATACCGGACAAGAAGTTCCTGATGAAGTAAGACCGTTAAGCCCTGTAGGTTTAGCTCAAGCTGGAAGCCAAATTGCTGAAGGTGGGTATGTAAATCTTTTTAGCCTCTTGGCGTTTGTAAATATATTTTTAGCTGTATTTAATTCAATTCCCCTCATTCCTCTAGATGGTGGGAGAATTGTTTTAGCGTTGATAGAAGGCTTAACAGGTAAAAAGGTTTCTGATAGAAAGCTTTATCCAGTTGCTGCTTTTGTAGTATTTATTTTTATATTTTTAGGTGTTACTGCATTTTATTTAGACATTACTCAACCTATAAGATTATGAAAGATCGAAGAAAAACAACCCAACTTCATGTTGGAAATGTAGGTGTAGGCTCTGATTTTCCTGTTTCTGTTCAGTCTATGACTACTACAAAAACTAGAGAAACTGATGAAACCTTAGGTCAAATTTATGAACTTGCTTCGAATGGTGCAGACATAGTAAGAGTAACTTGTAATGAAATTGAAGCAGCAGAGTCTTTGGTTAAGATTTGTACAAGAAGTCCAGTTCCAATAATTGCAGATATACATTTTCAATATAAATTAGCACTTGCTGCTATCGAAGCTGGTGTCCAAGGTTTACGTCTTAATCCTGGAAATATAAGAAATGAAAATCAAATCAAACAAGTAGCTAAAGAATGTTTGTCTGCAGGAATACCTATAAGAATAGGAGTAAATGCAGGATCTCTAGACAAAGATTTACTCGAAAAATACGGTGAAGCAACCCCAGAAGCCTTGGTTGAATCTGCATTATTAGAAGCAAGATATTTAGAAGAAGTAGATTTTCATGATATAAAAATATCTGTAAAGCATTCAAATGTACCTTTAATGGTTGAATCTTATAGGCTTTTAGCTGAAAAAGTAGATTACCCACTTCACTTAGGTGTAACTGAAGCAGGGCCCTTGCCAGGTGGGTTAATTAAATCTGTTGCAGGTATTTCATCACTTCTAACAGATGGTATAGGTGACACAATTAGATTATCTTTAACAGCAGATCCAGTAGAAGAAGCAAAGAGTGGTAGGCAGTTGTTAGAGTATCTTGGATTGAGAGAAAGAAATTCTTTAGACTTAATTGCTTGTCCTAGTTGTGGAAGAGCAGAGGTTGATGTAATTGATGTTGCTAAAAAAGCCCAAGAAGCATTGGAAAAAGAAGGTCTACCCATTCAAGTTGCTGTTATGGGTTGTGTGGTTAATGGACCAGGAGAAGCAAGATCAGCCGACATAGGTATTGCTGCAGGTAAAAAAAGAGGTCATTTGTTCATTAAAGGCCAAGTTGTAAAAGTGGTTAAAGAAGAAGATATGGTTGATGCCTTGTTAGAAGAAGGAAAGCTTCTTGCTGAAGAAGGGATAGAAGCAAGACTAGCTGCTGCAGATCAAGATGCTGCCGAAATTGCTAGAAAAGATGTTGAAGAATTATTAGATTTTCAAGGAGATATAAATAATTTTGAAGAGAAGACGAAGTCAGTTGTAGAGATTACTACAAAGACTGATTTAGAAGACTAAAGCCTTTATTATATAAACATGGTTGAAAAGCTTACACCAATGTCAGAGGATTTTAATGAGTGGTATACAGATATCATTCAGCAAGCTCAATTAGCTGACTATTCACCGGTTAAAGGTTCAATGGTTATTAGGCCATATGGATATTCAATTTGGGAGAGTGTCCAAGCATATCTTGATAAAAGATTTAAAGAAACTGGTCATCAAAATGCTTATTTTCCACTTTTTATTCCCAATTCATTTATTCAAAAAGAAGCTGAACATGTCGAAGGTTTTTCACCTGAATTAGCAACTGTAACTCATGCAGGCGGAAAAGAGCTAGAAGAACCACTTGTTGTAAGGCCAACCTCTGAAACAATTATTAACCATATGTTTTCAAAATGGATTAGTAGTCATAGAGATCTTCCTATGTTAATTAATCAATGGGCAAATGTAGTTAGATGGGAGATGAGAACAAGATTATTTTTAAGAACTTCTGAATTTTTATGGCAAGAGGGTCATACTGCACATGCAACTGAAGAAGAAGCAACGGAAGAAGCTTTAAAGATGCTTGATGTTTATTCTGATTTTGCCGAAAACATTGCAGCTGTTTCTGTTGTTAAAGGTACAAAATCTGCAAACGAGAGATTTGCTGGTGCTACTAGAACATATTCAATAGAAGCCATGATGAAAGACATGAAGGCATTACAAGCTGGAACCTCGCATGAATTAGGACAAAATTTTTCTAAAGCATTTGAAATTCAATTTTCTGATGAAAATAATGAACTGCAACATCCGTATCAAACCAGTTGGGGAGTTAGTACTCGTCTAATAGGTATGATAATAATGGCACATGGAGATGATAAAGGTCTTAATCTTCCACCAAAACTAGCACCGATTCAAGTTGTAGTAGTTCCAATCATTCCTAAAGAAGAATTTAAATCAATGGTTTTAGAATCTGTCGACAATGTTAAAAAGAGTTTTGATGAAGATACAAGAGTCTACGTTGATGAAAGAGACAACTTATCACCAGGATTTAAATTTAATGAATGGGAATTAAAGGGCGTTCCATTAAGAATAGAAATAGGTCCGAGAGATATTGAAAATAATTCTGTAGTTGTATCTAGAAGAGATGGTGAGAAAGAAAAAATTAGCGTTTCATTGAATGAATTAAATGATTATGTACAAAAAGAGCTTGAAGATATACAAAATAAATTATTAGAGAGTTCACAAAAATTCAGAGAGTCAAACACAGTACATGTAGACAGTTATGATGATTTAATATCAACTTTGAATGAGAAACCGGGATTTGTTTCATGTTATTGGCATGAAAAT
>CBFHGZ010000086.1:0-3006 GCA_965655535.1 Candidatus Actinomarina sp. | reverse complement strand
TTTATAAAATGTAAAGGTAAATGATTTAAAGTATTTGGAAATTTTGATGTTTTATCAAAATACACATCTGATTCTATACCTTTAGATTGAAAAATTAATTTAAGTGCTAACGCTGAACCTAAAGCATCGCCATCTGGATTGATATGTCCAGTAATTAATATACTTTCATCTTTTAAGTGGTTAATTAACTTACTCATCTGGATTAACCTTTTCAAGTAAATCGTTGATTCTAAATACATTATTTATTGTGTTATCAATTTCAAATATTATTTTTGGAACATTTTTAGTTGTCATTTCTTGACTAAGAACCTTTTGAATTTTTGTTCTATTTTTCTCAAGTGAGTTTTTTAATGAACCTTCATTTCCTTCTATAGTGGAGACAAATACTAGACATTTTTTAAGATCAGGAGATGTTGAAACATGTGTAACGGTTGCTTTATTTAATATCGGATCTGAATTTTTTATTAATGCTTTTGAGATTATTTGGTGAACCAATGGATTTATTCTGTTGATTCTTCCGCCTCTTGATTGGTTACTCATATATTTCTATACTTCGACTTCACCAAGTATTTCTATAGTATCGCCTTCTTTAATATCTTTATAATCAGATAAACCAATACCGCACTCAAGTCCTTCATTAACTACTTCAACACTATCTTTGAATCTTCTTAGTGAAACAACAGTTCCTTCATAAATCACTACACCGCCTCTGAGAAGTCTTGCTTTTGCATCCAATTCAACTTTACCCTCTGTAACAATTGACCCAGCAACTACACCAACCTTAGGAGCTCTAAACGTTGTTTTGACTTCAACCATACCTATTATCGCCTCTTCAGTCTTAATTGTCATTTGTCCAAGGACTGCTTCGGTAACATCGTCTAAAAGTTCGTAAATTATTTGATAAGTTCTTACATCAATACCTTTACTTTGTGCCATATTTCTAGACTGACTATCTGGTCTTACATTGAACCCAATTACTATAGACTCAGTAGCACTTGCTAAGTCAATGTCTGATAAAACTATACCTCCAACAGCAGCATGTACGATTTGAATATTTACATCATCTGTTGCAAGTTTGTTAATTCCGTCACGAATAGCTTCAACAGAACCATTTGTATCAGCTTTTAAAATAATATTTACAGTATTGAGCTCACCTTCTTGGAGCAATTTCATCATATCTGACATTCTTGATTCAACTGAAAAATTTGAATTGTCATGGTCTTTAAGTTTATTTTTGTTTTCTTCTGCTTTTGCCTTAGCTTCTTTTTGATTTTTTACAGCAACAAATTGGTCACCAGCAGTTGGAGATTCATCCCACCCAATTAAATCAATTGGAGAACCTGGTACAACTTCTTTTTGTGTTTTGTTATTGTGATCAAACATTGATTTTATTCGACAAAATGCTTGTCCGGCATATAAAAAGTCACCTTGTTTCAATGTTCCCCTTGAAACAATAACTGTTGCAACATTGCCTCTTCCAACTTCCATTCTGGACTCGACTATATATCCTGAAGCTTGAGTGTTGTAATTAGCTTTTAATTCCTCTATTTCAGCAACAAGCGATAAAGTTTCTAATAGATCGTCTATGCCTGTTCCGTTTATTGCTGAAACTTCTACAACTGGAATATCTCCACCTAAATCTTCAGCGATTACATCATATTTAGTTAGCTCAGCTTTTATCATCGACGGGTTTGCTTCAGGTAAATCACATTTATTTATAGCAACGACAATTGGAACTTTAGCTGCTTTAGAGTGATTTATAGCTTCTATTGTTTGAGGCATTACACCATCATCAGCTGCTACTACAAGAACTACTATATCAGTAACATTTGCTCCTCTTGCTCTCATTTGAGTAAAAGCCTCATGACCAGGAGTGTCTATAAACGTAATACCTGTTTCACCAGACTCAACTTTGTATGCACCAACATGTTGCGTAATTCCTCCAGCTTCACCATCAGCTACTTTTTCATTTCTTATGTAGTCAAGCAAACTTGTTTTCCCATGGTCAACATGACCCATAACTGTAATGATCGGTGCTCTAAGTTTTAGATCTTTTTCATCGTCTTCAAAAGATTCTACATCAATAACATCTTCTCTTGAGACACTAACTTCCTCTTGAATATCAGCAATTAAATTATATTTTTCAAATAGTGACTCAATCTCAGAATCCGTCAGAGGAGAATCCATGCCTTTCATGACACCAATCCCCATTAAGTCGGCAACTAACTCTGTTGCGTCTTTTTCGATTAAATCAGCGATTTTACTTGGAGAAGAATTTTGAAGTACTTCTACTATTTGTACATCTTCTTCGAGTTCTTCTTCCTTAGGTTGAGCTACTTCATCCAGCTGATCATCAGATTCCAATTGCTCTACAGATGTTTCAGGAGTGTCTTCTATTACTTCTTCAGGTTGAAAAGCTAGCTTTACTAACTCTTCTTCTTCCTCAGTTAATCCACTAGAAGCTGTCTTAACTTCCAAGCCTAATTCTTTAGCTTGGAATAAGACATCTGCTGAAGCTACATCTAATTCTTTAGCGATTTGATGGATTCGCTTTTTCGCCATTTATTCTTCCTCTTTAGATGGGCTTTCATCTTCTTGAACCACTTCTGCTTCCTGTGGCGAATCTCCCAGTCCTTCAATATCTATTTTATAACCAGTCAATTTTGCAGCTAAACGAGCATTTTGCCCTTCTTTTCCTATTGCTAATGAAAGTTGGCTATCTTTAACTACTACTCTTGCAGTTTTTAGATATTCATCAATTTCAACTTCATCAATATCAGCTGGTCCTAATGCTTCTTTAATAAATCTGACTTTGTCTTCTCTCCATTCAATGACGTCTAGTTTTTCACCTCTTAATTCATTAACAATTTGTCTTACTCTATTTCCTCTTGAGCCAACACACGCTCCTTTTGGATCTACATTTGGATCGTTACTAAATACTGCAATTTTAGTTCTACTTCCCGCTTCTCTTGCAATTGCTCTTAACTCAACTGTGCCATCGATTAA
>CBFHGZ010000085.1:0-3139 GCA_965655535.1 Candidatus Actinomarina sp. | reverse complement strand
GTCATGGCCGGGAGTAAAGATTGTATTAATTTTTCTATTTAAAAACTTTATAGGCCCTTCTTCAAGCAAGATGTCTGGTGTTTTTACCACCCCTGAGTGACTTGGTGTTTTTATTTCTGATAAATTTTCTAAAAATGATTTTGGAGCGCCTTCTTTTTTTGCATAATCATGGAGTTCTTTAAATCTTATGGACCAATCGTTATAGACGTCTATAAAATTTTCAGAATTCTTATATAAGGCAAATGGAATATCAAGCTCTCTTAAAGAAGAAGATAAACCGATGTGATCTGAATGCATATGTGTACCTATTAACAACTTTATGTCTTCAAAATTAAAATTTAATTTATTTATTTCAGATTCAAGAAGTTGTAAAAATTCTTTTCCATTTACACCACAATCGATCATTACTAAACCATCGTTGTCTTCAATTAAATATACATTTACGTAACCTGGAGAACTCCAAGGTAATTTTAAAGGTATATGGTAGATGCCAGATTTTAAGGTAAAAGATTCCAATTTAAAAAGTTGCCAACCAAACGCTAAAAGATACAAGAATAAAAATTCCTGTTAATAAAGAAGCGATAATCAAGTGTCTTGTTTGCATATATGTATATTAACTATTTTTGAGATAAACTTAATTTTGAAGTTTCTACAAACTTTAGTAAATTTATATATGAAATAACAATGACCTTTTTAAATGGCGACCCCAAATAAAGAGTAGTTATTATCTCGATTAGATAGAAACCCTATCTGGAAAGAGGTAATTTGAAAAAATTAACCATCATAGGCGGAGGACCCGCTGGATATGCAGCTGCATTATATGCCAGCAATTTTGACGAAATCCAAACAACTTTAATAGAGTCTGACACGCTGGGTGGAACATGTTTAAACAGAGGATGTATTCCTGCGAAATATTGGCTTCATGTTGCAGAATTGAATCACGAAATATTAACCTCAAGTGAGTTTGGTATCAATATCGAAAATAAAACATTCGACTGGGCAGCAACAGCACAAAAGAGATTCGATACGGTAAATAAACTGGTTGGCGGTATAGGGATGTTGCTTAAATCAAAGAAAGTGAATGTTATAGAAGGTTGGGGATCGATAAAGAACAATACAACTGTTAATGTTTCAAAAGCTGATGGAACCTCACAAGACATAGAGTCTGATTTTATTGTTTTAGCTACTGGTTCTAAGCCACGGTCTATTCCAAGTATTGAAGTAGATGAAGAATTTGTAATTACATCTGATACAGCCCTGAACTGGGAACAACCACCAAAGAAAGTATGCATTATTGGTGCAGGTGCAATTGGATGTGAATTTGCAAGCTTGTTGAATGATTTGGAGTCTGATGTAACTGTTGTTGAGTTAGATAAGGAAATTTTACCTGGTTTAGATAAGAGAACATCTGGCGAGCTTAGAAAACAACTTGCTAAAAGAGGTATTGAATTCAAATTAGGTACTTCCGTAGATTCAATTGATGGAAAGAATGTAAAATTTTCTGACAATACTGAAGAAAGCTATGAATGTGTTTTGGTAGCTGTTGGAAGAGCTCCATTAACTGAAAATATAGGATTAGAAAGTACAAAAATTAAGTCAAGTAATGGTTATATAGAAGTTGATTTAAATACACTTCAAACAGCTGAAAGCAACATATATGCACTAGGAGACATAGTTTCTGGCACACCCCAATTAGCACATGTTGCGTTTGCAGAAGCAGTATGTTCCATAACTCATATAGCTACAGGATCAACCACTCCTATAAACTACAATGCAATACCATACGTAGTTTATACGAGACCAGAGCTTGCAGAAGTTGGTTTAAATAGCGATAAAGCCAAGGAAATGAATATTGAAGTAGCTCAAGCTCAACATAGCTTTGCTGGTGTCGGTAGAGCAATGCTACAGAATCAAAATCAAGGTTTAGTAAAAGTATATGCTCAAAAAGAAGGACCTATTATCGGTGCAAGTGTCTGCGGACCTTCAGCTGGTGAAATGATTCATGAATTAATGTATATGGTTGGTTGGGAGGCAGTTCCTGAAGAAGCTGCAGAATTTATTCATGCACATCCAACTCTTAGTGAAATTATAGGAGAGTCTTTAATGAGTTTAAATGGTAGGGGGTTACATTAATGCAAGTTGAAAAGATAATTAGAAAAGGATATTCAGCTACTCTTTCAAAAGATCAGCTTTGGGATATTTATAAATCAATGAAAACACAGAGAATTCTTGAAGATAGATTATTAAAAATGTATAAAGGCGGTCAGTTAAGTGGTGCTGTTTATCCAGGAATCGGTCAAGAAGCTTCAATGGCAGGTATAGCCGCAGGTATGGATGATAAAGATATTTTTGGTGGGACCCATAGAGATTTAGGTGTTCAGATTAAAAAGGGAGTTACTTTAAAAGAAATAGCTCTTAACTTCTTTGGAAAAGATGATGGGCCTTCAAAGGGAAGGGATGGAAACAGCCATTTTGGAGTTGTTGATAAAGGCACTTTAATGGTAGTTTCTCCTCTGCCAGATTCAGCCCCTGTTGCAGTTGGTTGGGCACTTGCTTCTCAACAAAGTGGTTCAGGTGTTGTAGCAGTAGCTAATTGTGGTGAAGGTGCAACTGCCACAGGAACATGGCATGAAAGTATAAATATGGCGGGCGTTTTAAATTTACCTGTTGTTTTTACGGTTCAAAACAATCAATTTGCATATTCATCTCCAAACGAAACTGAGTTTGGAACTCCTAATGTTGCAGATAGAGCTGCTGGCTATGGTATCCCAGCAAAAATAATCGATGGTAATGACATTTATGAAGTAATAGATGTAATGCATGAAGCATGTGAAAATGCAAGAAACGGCAATGGCCCTTCATTAATTGAACTTGTTACATTTAGACACTACGGTCACGCTGGGCATGATCCCGCAGAATATGTTAACGATGAAGTAAGAGATTTTTGGATGAAAAGAGATCCGATAGCAAGATTTGAAGACTCTTTAGTTTCAGAAGGGTTATTTACGACTGAGCAGTTTGTAAATTTACAAGATGAACTAGAAGCTGAAATTAAAGAGGTTCTTGATTGGGCAAAAGAACAAAAAGATCCTGATCCAGAAAATGAAATAAAAGATATGTTTGCATCAAGAACAGCACC
>CBFHGZ010000084.1:0-3144 GCA_965655535.1 Candidatus Actinomarina sp. | reverse complement strand
AACCTTCGACCTTTTTCAAAAGCTATAAAGTCGTAATTAAGAAAGTATGCATAGGGAGAGTGTCCAATTCCTGCTTTGTCCGACAGAGATTTAAAAATATGTCTATCAAGCAATTTGAGATCTAGTTGTGCTAAATTCTTTTCAACTCCAGAGTTAGTAAATTCAAAATCATCTTTTTCATAGTTTATAGAAATTGAATTTATTAAAATTTTTCCAAAATAATTTTCAATTTCTGCAGATATTTTAAAGTTTTTAGGAATGTTTATCAAGCCTTCATTATCTGCTGAATCTAATTCAATTTCAGCTTTTTCATTTAATTCGAAACTGTTCTTATTAATTTTCATATTTTAAAATTTACCAATCTACATTATAATTTACTAGCTTAGAAAAGTGTATGGGGGTGAACTGGCTTCGACTTTGAAGTGAGTCTCTCAGTAGCGAGTCGAGGGTTCTAGGGCCTCGTAAAAAACGTAGAAAAAAAAGATAACTGCCAAACCTAAGTTGGCTTTAGCAGCATAACGCTGCTCGTCACCTATCGGGGTTCCCACCTCGGATAGTAATGGCGTCGAAATGTGGGATGCTTAGTTAGGTTACCGACTAACTACTAAGATTTAGGTAAACCTGTTTGACTGTAGGTTCCGATAACTTGTCAAACAGTAATTAATCGGATGCACTCGGAGAAGCTGTTTGATAGCTTGGAAGGACCGGGGTTCGACTCCCCGCACCTCCACCAATATGGAAAAAGTATATGATTATGCAATCGCCGGTGGAGGCATAGTAGGTTTATCAACAGCACTACATCTTCAACAATCTGGAAAAAATGTTCTTGTTCTAGAAAAAGAAAAAACATCTGGTCAACATCAATCTGGAAGAAACTCAGGAGTTATACATTCTGGGATTTATTATCAGCCTAATTCATTCAAATCTAATCTCTGCATACGAGGAAGGGAGTTGTTAATTGATTTTTTAAATGAGCAAAATATTCCTCACAGAATTGAGGGAAAAATTGTAGTAGATCATAATGTTGATAAAATTTCAAATTTACTTTCAAGATCTGAAGCTTTGAATATGTCTGGGGTAAAAGTTTTAGAAAAGAATGACATTCAAAAAATTGAACCATATTGTAAATTTGATAATGCTTTATATGTTCCACAGGCAGGGGTTGTAGATTACAAAGTTGTTACAGAAGCAATTGCTGATAAATTTGTTTCATTAGGAGGTGACATTCATTTTTTTGAAAAGCTAAAGAAAATTGAAACTCATAAAGGCTTAAAACATCTTTCATCAAATAGAAAAAATTATGAAGCTAGTTTTTTTATAAATTGTGCTGGTCTTTTTTCAGATGTTGTTGCATTACAAGATAATTTAGAACCAGAGCTAAAAATAATTCCATTTAGGGGAGAGTATTACGTTATTGATGAATCTAAATCACACCTTGTAAATAATATGATTTATCCAATAAGCAATCCAGATCTTCCATTCTTAGGAATACATCTTACAAAAACAGTTGATAACCATATTGAAGCCGGACCAAATGCAGTCCTAGCTTTGGCAAAAGAAGGGTATAAGTGGACAAATATAAACTTAAAAGAATTTGCAGGTACTGCATGCTATAAGGGTATGTGGAAGTTGGGTAAGAAATATTTCAAAACAGGCATTTCTGAAATGTACAGATCGCTAAATAAGAGAGTCTTTTTGAAAGAGATTTTAGAATATATACCCAATATTGAAATGAATGATTTAAAACCAAGAGTTTCCGGAGTTAGAGCTCAAGCTGTGAGTAGTTCAGGTGACTTAGTAGATGATTTTGTATTTCAAGAAGGAGAGCAGTCGCTTCATGTCTTAAACTCACCAAGTCCTGCAGCTACAGCATCATTTGCAATTGGTGAATATATAGCAAAGAAGGTTATTTAAACAGATTCCCCTGTTTGAACTGACCACAATTTATGATAAACATCTTTGTTTTGGAGCAACTCTTCATGGCTGCCTGATTCAATAATTTCTCCGTGTTCTAAAACATATATTTTGTCGGCATTTCTAATTGTTGAAAGCCTATGAGCAATGACTATTACTGTTCTGTTTTGTTTGAGCATATCAAGAGATCTCTGAATTGCAGCTTCGGTCTCATTGTCTACTGCGGATGTAGCTTCATCTAAGATAAGAATTTCTGGATTTTTTAATATAGCCCGTGCAATTGAGATTCGCTGCCTTTGACCACCAGAAAGTTTTTGTCCTCTCTCACCAACTATTGTGTTTTCTTTGTTAGGTAATTGATTAATAAAATCAGTTGCTTCTGATTGATTTGCTGCGTTCCAAACCTCTTCGTTGGAAGCATCTAAATTACCATAAGCAATATTTTCAAACACTGATCCTTCAAATAAAAAGACATCTTGACTTACTAGTCCAATATTTCTACGAAGACTTTCAAGTTTAAGTTGTTTCAATTCAGTTGCATCAAAATTAATTTCTCCAGAGTCTAAATCGTAAAGTCTTAATAAAAGTTTTATTAGAGTAGATTTTCCCGATCCAGTACTGCCAACAATTGCTGTTGTTTTACCAGCTTCAATATTTAAATTTATCTTTTTAAGCACTTCAAATCCTTGAGTATATGAAAAAACAGCATTATTTAACATGATTCCATTATCTAGAGTTTCATATTCTTTTAATCCGTCAATAATTGATGGTTTCTCTTCTTTTAAATTTAAAATTCTTTTAAATGAAGCCATAGCTCTTTGGTAAAGATCAAACGTGTCTCCAAGTTCAGTTAATGGCCAAAGAAGTCTCTGAGTTATAAAAAGTAGCACTGAATACATAGCTACTCTGATTTCACCTTCTAAAGCAAGGAATCCTCCAATTAACAAAGTGGCAGTAAATCCAAATAAGATTGCAACTCTAATAATTGGAATGAAAGCTGCAGAAAGTTTTATGGCATGGTAATTTGCACTTTTAACTTCATTGGATGCTGATCTAATTCTGTTGTACTCCACATTTTCTCTTGTAAAGCTTTTTACATTGAGAATTCCTGAAATAGAGTTTGCTAAGCTATTGTTTAAGGTTTCAATTGTTTCTCTAATTTTTTCATAACGTGTAGCTATTGTTGTTGTAAATTTAAAAGAACCAAAAATAATTATTGGAATTGGAATA
>CBFHGZ010000083.1:0-3170 GCA_965655535.1 Candidatus Actinomarina sp. | reverse complement strand
GAATACAAAGAGTGGGAAGAGTTGTGGCATGTGTTTCAAATAGAGAGCACATTACCAGAATCTATTGAATCATTTAAAATGTTTGGTGCATTTTTAAATAAACATATAGGTGTAAAAGTTTAAAAACTGAATATTTATTAGGTAAAAACTCTAAAGAGAGAATAGTGGAGATAGGTTTTGTTAATTATCCAAAACAGGATAAGCAATGAACCATCCACTTCTCGTCAATGAGATTTTCATTTGTGGATAAAAGCAGAAACCCTATAGCTGCTAGTAATACCATAAAAGTAACTTGCTTAATGTTCATAGTTAAATTTTACACAGGATTAATTTGAAAATTGAGTCTTAAGTTCGTAGATTAAATATATGAAAAGAGCACTCATTACTGGAAGCTCAGGACATGTAGGTTCTAATTTAATTAGAAAACTTCATGAACAAAATTACACCATACGATGTATTGACTTTGATGGTGACCACCGTGCATATGATGGATATGATGTTGAAATCATGAAAGGTGATATCACAGACAAAGACTCTCTGTATCCTATCTTTGAAGATGTCGATGTTGTCTTTCATACTGCAGCATTAATTAATTTGGATAGAAGATTTCGAAAAGCTATCGAAGTAGTCAATATAGAAGGAACCAGAAATGTTTGCGATGTTGCCTTGGAACAAGGTGTGCAAAAACTAATACACTTTTCCTCTGTAGATGCGTTTTATCGTTTTCCCATTGATGAGCCTTTGCTTGAAGATAGAAAATTAATTGAGGATGAAAACGGGATGCCCTATGACTACTCAAAAGCTGAAGGGCAGAGAATAGTTTATGACTACTGTAAAAAAGGGTTGGATGCTTCCGTCATACATCCAACATCTATTGTTGGGCCAAACGACTTTAAACCCGGTCTTCCTATGCAGGCGTTTGTAGACATGGCAAATGGTAAAAGAAAACTTATGCCGAACTGGGGATATAACTTTATTGATGTACGAGACCTCTGTGATACAGCAATATCTGCTGTAGAAAACGGAAAGACGGGACAGAATTACATCATTGGTGGTGAGTATCATATGTATCTCTATATTGGAGAACTGATAGGCAAGCAACTTGGTAAAAAAGTTGTCTACGGTGCACTGCCTGAATTCGTTACGTATCTACCGCTACCTTTTGAATACATTCGAGCACTCTTTACGAATAAGCCAAGAGTGCTCACACTAGATGCAATTCATACAGCACAAACTGGTAATAAAGTTGTTCCAAGTACATTAGCTAGAGAAGAACTGGGTCATAAACCAAGATCCATTGAAGAAACCATATTTGATACCATTGATTTTTTTCAAAAAAGAGGACTCGTAATTTAGAAATTAGGATTTACAATACTTCTGTGAATAACTTAAACGTACTAAACATTGCAGGCTATAAATTTGAGCCACTTGATGAACTTGATGTTCTTATTCCAAAATTTCAAAATAAATGTGATGCCTTAGATCTTCGTGGGTCAGTATATCTCAGTCCTAATGGCATTAATTTCTCACTCGCAGGTAGTGAAGAGGCTATTGAACAGTATTTAATTTTTATGGAAGAGGATCCAAGATTTTTAGATATTCCGCTTAAAAAAACATATAGCGAGACTCAACCATTTCGAAGAATGAAAGTTCGATTAAAAAAAGAGATTATTTCTTTAGGAAGAGATGACATAAATCCAAGAGAGTTAACAGGAGAGTACATTTCACCACAAGAGCTGTATGCAATGTATGAAAATAATGAAGATGTCATTGTTTTAGATACAAGAAATGAGTACGAAACGAGAGTTGGTCTCTTTGAAAATGCTGTTGATCTGCAACTAGATACGTTTAGAGATTTCCCTCAGGCTATTGAAGAACTACCAGAGGAATACAAAGAGAAACAAATTGTTATGTACTGTACTGGTGGCATTCGTTGCGAAAAAGCGTCAGCAGTTATGCTAAAAGCAGGATTTTCAAATGTGAAACAACTCGAAGGTGGAGTGCTTGATTACTTTAAAGAAACAGGTGGAAAATACTGGAATGGGGACTGTTTTGTTTTTGATGAGAGAGTTGCGTTAGATACTAACTTAAAAGAGACTGAGTATATTTACTGCTTTATATGTAGAGAGCCTCTCTCTGCAGAGGAAAAAGCATCAGAGGATTTCAAGATAAACGAGTACTGTCCATACTGTATTGAAAAGTAGCGTTTAGTCGTCACCAAAAAAGATTTGATTACCCCCGTAAGGAATATCTTCATCTTTTTCATAGATTTCAACAAAGCGTTGTTTAATTGCTTTTACTTTATCAATCAATCCTTTTTCTTTTAGGTAATTGTAAGGTGCTTTAAACACTCTGTCTTCCCATGCTAAGAACTGTTGTATTCGTTTTTTCATTGTGTATACAACTTACTGCACTTTATAATTTACAATGAATAATTAATGTTAAATATTTGTTAAACAAAAGGAACAGCATGAAATTCAATACTATTTTAAACATTCTACTTGTCGGGCTTGTAGCGTATTATCTCTACTCTAATTTTTATACTGGTGGCTATGAGAAATTAGATCAGGCTAGCGCATACGAACAACTACAATCTGATAGTTCTATTCAACTCGTTGATGTTCGTGAACCAAGTGAGTTTAGTACAGGATATATTGCAGGAGCACAGTTAATTCCTCTTGGTACTATCGAAACTGATTTTGAAGCAACAATACCTGATAAAGATGCAAAAATCTTTGTGTACTGCAGAAGTGGCAATAGAAGTGCACAAGCTGCTAAAAAACTTGTTGATCTTGGATACACCAATGTGTTTGATATTGGTGGCATACTTGACTGGGAGTATGGAACAGTAAATAGTTAAAGTTTTAATATGGAGCAATTGCTTAGTGACTATGGTTTAGAACTTGTTGTAGGAATTATTGTTCTAACCCTTGGAACACTTCTTTTTAAAGTTTTGTATCACACTTTCAAAAAATAAATCATTACTCAGCGTTTACCTAAAAATTATATATATAAATACACCTGTGTTACTGTTTATCTTTGAAGAAAGGGCTGAATGAACAGTTTGATAGAAATGTATGCATACGGCATGTCTACAAAGAGACAGATTGAAGATTTCAAACACGGACATATTGTAAAAAATGCAAGTGTAAGAAAATCACCTCTTAAAG
>CBFHGZ010000082.1:0-3172 GCA_965655535.1 Candidatus Actinomarina sp. | reverse complement strand
TTAGGTGGTTTTGGTCTATGGTTGCTTTATGATCTAATTGTTATTATTACTGGGAATTTTAAAACTAAAGAGGGAAACAAAATAAGTTTTAATTAGTAAGAATCTAATTATCTAATTTTATCCAGTAAACACCTCCACCGCGTGTTCCAGCATATAAAATCCTAGACTCAGGATTTAGTTCTAAGGTAAACACTCCTAGGTGATTGAGTCCGGTGTTAAAATCAGACCACGTTTCACCACCGTCTGTACTCTTGAAAACGCCATAATCTCCTAAAACACCCCTATCATTTGCAAGTCTGTAATAATCTACACTTGCTATATAAACAACATCACTATCTTCTGGGTCTACAGCTATATCGCCAACTCCAAATGCAAAGTCAATTAACGGAATATCAATTTTTTTCCAGCTGTCTCCTCCGTTAACACTTTTATACAATCCGTCATCATCTGTTCCAAGATAAAGTATGTCAGAATTGTTTGGGTCAACTACTAAAACATTTGTTTCTAAGGTATCAAGACCATTATTTATAGATTTCCAAGATTCACCACGATCTGTGCTCTTAAAAACACCCTCTCCATCACCAATTTTGTCTGTATATTCAGTTGAACCCTGTGTAGTAGCGTAGAAAGTTTCGCTATTGTTTGGATCAACTATTAATTTACTTACATGAATATCCCTTACGAACCCATCATCAGAGTTTATCCAAGACTTCCCGTTGTCTTCTGAACCTTTTAATCCAACGCCTTTTAATGCAGATTGATCTCCACCTGATCCAACAATTACCCTGTAGGGACTTTCATTCTCAACTATTATTCCGTGATAGTGACAACTTCCACCACCAATATTTCTTCTTCCACAAAGCTCTTGTTCTCCAATAGCTTTCCATAATTTTCCAGCATTATCTGTTCTATAAACACCACCACCAAAAGTAGCATATATTACATCAGCATCAATAGGATGAGCAGCTAACTGCATTCCATACCAATTTTCTATTCCTAGCGATGCAAAGCTCCAATTCTTACCGCCATCTGTACTCTTAAATAATCCAAGAGAGTAGGTTGTTGCATACATTGTTCCATCTGCAGCAGTAGCTAAATCAACAACTTCAGCTCCAACAAAACCCGCGTTAGTGTCTATCCAACTATCACCATCATCATAAGTTCTATATACACCTTGAATTCCAGCCATAAAGACTTCAGATTCATCACTACCACTGAATATCTTCTCTACACCAACATCAGGAATATTTGGCTGGTTTCGAGTAAATAAAAATTCCTCCCAATCCTCTCCACTGTTTTTACTTACAAAAGTTTCTCTGGAAAAGCCTGCATATATGATTTCATCATAAAAATCATTTATGTAAACTCCTCCTTCAGAGGGATCTGGAAGGCTAAAGCTATCTCCAGCGTCTAATAAAATCCAACTTGAGCCTCCATCAACACTTTTATAAATACCTGCACAATATTTTTTTGATTCTTCTTCAACATTTGGATCACCAGGCTCAAGACTCCAGCAATCTTCAAACATAAACTTACCAACTCTCACATAAATTATGTCAGGGTTTTTTGGATTTACTACTATTCCATTTATGTCTTCTCTATGAAAATCTTCACTTATTACACTCCAATTTTCTCCTCCGTCAATACTTTTAAC
This sequence comes from Candidatus Actinomarina sp., assembly GCA_965655535.1. GTDB lineage: Bacteria > Actinomycetota > Acidimicrobiia > Actinomarinales > Actinomarinaceae > Actinomarina. Next base: position 1,518 of record CBFHGZ010000082.1, on the reverse strand, counting down.
TAAGCTGTAATACGTTCCTGCGTAAATAGTGTTACTATTTGTTGGGTCAACATGTAATTCTGTGATTTCATCAAGGTTGCTTTCATATTCTTCCCATTCCCTACCTTCGGCAAGTTTGATATCTTCTACCTTAGCAAAATCTATTTTTGGTAAATGTTTGGAAACATTCCATGAATTTCCAAAATCCTCTGAAATAAATACTGCTGAAAAAGAAAGTGGTTCACAATCATCATTTTCATCATCTTCACAGCCATCCTCATCTGGAAAGTAGCTTCCTCCAACATAGATGCTGTTTGGATTGCTAAAGCTTCCAGTTATCACCTTAGGAAAAAATTCTGCACCATCTTCTAGCTCCAGTGATATCACCTCCCAAGACATTCCTTTATCACGGCTTAAAAAAACTTTATTTTCTTCGCTCTCATCGCTCATCGAACCAGCACCAGTTATGAACGCTACTTGGTTTGGATTTGACCTATTAACTACAAGTCCTGAATTCATCTGAGTTTTAACTGTTTTTTTCTTTTCCCAAATAAAAGTATCTCGATTTACAAACCAAATATTGTTATCTGATAGACCAGAGTTGTCGGTTGTTGCTACCCATAGCCCTCCTTCAGTTTTTGAGATTCCAATAATTCGACCACCAAATGGACCATTAACTTGTGTCCAATTTGTGAAGCTTAGATTAGGATCAGGCAGGTCTGGAATTGGTGGAGGATTGAATTCCAGTAATAGTTCTTCCTGTTTTTTCTCTTCACTTTCTTCGTCATCTTTCGAAAAGTCTAAATCAGATGCTACTTCCTCTAATTTTGGAGCTAGACCTTCACCATCTGAATCGGAACATGCAGAAACCAATAGAAAACACAGAGCTAAGATAAGGTATTTTTTTTTCATTTTTACCTACCGAATTTATTATACCAAGCCATAACAAGCTTGGAATTATAGAAATAACCTAATTAAGGAACACTAAGTACAAATAGTGCCTGAAGTGTTAACCCAACAGTTATTAATAAGAAAATATATTGAGTTTTATCACTTTGTTGATGGCCAAATAGTTTTACTGCTAAATCATGTGCTAATACAACACTTAACATGTGTCCCGCTAATGTAAGGAAAACTTGTATTCCCCATAAAGCAACTGGTGTAAGAAAATAATTAATTGTTACTTCATTGACATCAAAGAGATTTAATCCTGTTCCAAGAGGATCATTAAATCTATATACAGTACTTTGTGATTCGTACAAGAGAAGGCTTAAATAATGTGTTACATGATAAGCGAATGCTATTGGAAGCATAGTGTGTCCAAACTGTAAAGAAACATTGTTTAGATTTAAATTTTCTCCACTAATTTTGATAGCAAACCAACATGCAAATCTATAAAAAAGAATCACTATGAGATTTAAGCTAAAAAAGGCTATTGTTGAAAAACCTATATCAAGAGTTGATGATCCAAACTGGTTATACCAGAAAGTAGTTCCACGAAGTCCATCATACGTCACAGTCCCAATCATCAAGAGAATA
>CBFHGZ010000081.1:0-3264 GCA_965655535.1 Candidatus Actinomarina sp. | reverse complement strand
TTCATCAGGTCCGTCAGCAATTCTTAAAGTTCTAACTCCCGCTGCCATCTTTGCTAAAGGAGTATCTTGAGACAACCCCATAGCTCCATGCGCTTGAATTGCTTTGTCAATAACGTATGAAGCAGCTTCAATTACAGAGACTTTAATTGCAGAAATTTCAATTTTTGCTTGTTCTTTTCCAATTGTGTCAATAAGCCATGCGGTCTTAAGAGTTAACAGTCTTGCTTCTTCAATTTTAATTCTTGATCTAGCAATCCAATCTTGAACAACACCGTGGTCTGAAATTTTTGATCCAAATGTTTCTCTTGAATTAACTCTTTTAATCATCAACTCTAAAGCTCTTTCGGCCATACCGATTGTCCTCATGCAGTGATGAATTCTACCTGGACCTAGTCTTGCCTGTGCAATCTTAAAACCCATTCCCTCTCCACCGATTATGTTTGATTTAGGGACAACGACATTTTCAAATGCTACTTCAGGATGCCCTGTGTATCCATCATCATAACCATAAACAGTCATTGGTCTAACAACTTTTACTCCATCTGTATCCATAGGTATTAAAATTTGACTTTGTCTTGTATGTGGAGGGTTGTCTGGGTTAGTAATTCCCATAAAAATACATATTTTAGCCCTTGGGTTTATTGCATTTGAAGTCCACCACTTTCTACCATTGATTACATAATTATCACCATCTTCAACTATTGAACTAGAGATATTAGTTGCGTCTGATGAAGCTACATTTGGCTCTGTCATTGCAAAACATGACCTAATTTCTCCATTTAGAAGAGGCATTAACCACTGTTCTTTTTGTTGATCAGTACCAAACTCAGCTAATATTTCCATATTTCCTGTATCGGGTGCTGAGCAATTAAACACCTCTGGTGCCCACCATACTTGTCCAGTTAATTCAGCAAGTGGAGCATAGTCAACGTTAGATAAACCAGAACCATAAGTTTCTTCAGGTAAAAATAAATTCCACAATTCCTCTTTTTTAGCTAATTCTTTTAGTTCGTCTAAAATTTGCGGTATGTGGAGAGGGTCGCCTGAATTAATGATTTCATCTTCATAAGCCTGTTCGTTTGGAAAAATATGCTTTTCAAAAAATGATTTCATTTGCTCTTGAAGATTCAAAGACTGATCAGAGTAATTAAAGTCCATAATTTAATTCTATCAATTAACTTGAGTGAAATAAAAATGTTTCATAATATATTTCTTAGTGGAATACTTTACAGAAAAACTTAGAAACCTAATTTCAGATAATGTAGAAATAGCTGATGATTTTGCTTTTGAACAATTTAAAGTTGGAAGATCAAATATTACTTACAAAATCTACGATGACAATAATGTTTACGTCCTCAGAAGACCCCCTTTTGGACAAAAACTAGAATCTGCACACAACATGGAAAGGGAGTTCAGGATCATCTCATCACTTTATAAAAATAACATTCGAGTACCTAAACCTGAATATATTTACACAGATAAGAGAATAAGCGATGATGACTTTTACATTATGGAATTCATTGAGGGAGAAACTATATCTGATAATCTAATCGCTAAAAATTTTGATGAAATTCAAAAAAAAGATATTACAGAATCTTTTATCGAAGCTCTTGTTGAAATACATATGTTTGATGTTGTGAATTCAGAACTTTCATCATTAGGAAAGCATGAAAATTATATAGAAAGACAACTTGTTCGATGGTCAAAACAATTCGACGCTCAAAAAGTAAGAGAAGTAAATGAATTAAATCAAGCTACAAAAATGTTATTTGAAAACATTCCAAATCAACAAAGAGTGAGCATTGTTCATGGTGACTATAGGCTTGATAATGTCAGAGTAAATAATTCTCGAGTTAAAGCTGTTGTAGATTGGGAATTGTGTACTTTGGGTGACCCTTTAGCTGATTTAGGAACGATTATCGCATCATGGTCTAATAAGGAAGAGACAGATACTCCTTTTATATACTCTCCTTCTCTTGCTGGTGGTTTTCCAAATAGAAACCAAATTTTGGAACAATATGAAAGCTTATCTAACTTAAATATTCAAGACATTGAATTTTATACAAGAATGTCGTTTTGGAAACATGCAATGATAATGGAAGGCGTATACGTAAGATACTCTCTTGGTTATTATGGAGATGTAGATGATAGTGAAATTGAAGCTTTTAAAGAAAGTACTATTTCTTTTGCAAAAAAAGCATCAAGCAAAAATTTATTAGGAGAGATGTTATGAAGGTTATCCCAGCAAGTGAATTAGAAAGCCATGTCGGTGAAGAAATTGGAGTCTCAGAATGGTTCGAAGTTACTCAAGAAAGAATTAATCAATTTGCAGAAGCTACTAATGATCATCAATTTATACATGTTGACCCTGAAATGGCAAAAGCAACTCCATGGGGTACAACTATTGCACACGGTTATCTAACTCTAAGTTTATTGACTTATTTACAAGCTGACATAGGATACATGCCTGAAGGACTTCAAATGGCTATAAATTACGGTGCAGACAAAGTAAGATTCATGGAAGCAGTGCCGGTTAATAGTAAAATTAGAGCAAGAATTACTTTGACTGATGTGTCCTATAAAAAGAGTGGTCGCTGGTTATTAAAAAACACAGCAACAATAGAGATTGAAGGCAAAGATAAGCCTGCTGCGGTTGTAGAAACACTTGCAATGTACGTAGTAAGCGAATAAAACAGAAAGAGAAAATTTATGAGAGAAGCAGTAATTGTATCAGCAGCAAGAACACCTATTGGAAAAGCATATCGAGGAGCTTATAACAACACAGCAGCTCCAACTTTAGCTTCTTACTCAATAAAGGAAGCTGTAAGCAGAGCAGGTATAGACCCAGAAGAAATCCAAGATGTTGTAATGGGCTGTGCTCAACAACAAGGTTCTCAGGCACTAAACATTGGTCGACTTGGAGGAATTGCAGCTGGTTTACCAAATACTGTTTCAGGAATGACAATTGATAGACAATGTTCTTCAGGCTTAATGGCTATTGCTACCGCCTCTAAACAAATCATTACAGACAACATGGATGTTGTTGTAGCAGGTGGAGTTGAGTCTATTTCGTTAGTTCAAACTGCTGAAATGAGACTTGACATTGACCCTAATGTTGCAAGTAATGCAAAACATGCATATATGCCAATGATAGAAACCGCTGATCATGTTGCTGAAAAATATAATATCTCTAGAGATAGTCAAGACGAATACTCTTTACAAAGCCAACAAAGAACTGCAGCAGCTCAAGAAGCTGGTGTTTAT
>CBFHGZ010000080.1:0-3351 GCA_965655535.1 Candidatus Actinomarina sp. | reverse complement strand
TACCAATCTTTGATTTGCGATCTTACAGATATGGAACTTGCAAATGCTTCTTTATATGACGGAGCAACATCTATAGCTGAAGCAATATCAGTAGCAATAAATAAAACAAAAAGAGATGGGGTGGTTGTATCTAGTGGATTAAATCCTAATTCAAAAGAAGTCATCAATACTTTAATTGATACAAGTAAGTTTGATATTAAATATGTTGAATTGAAGAATTATTTGTTTCCTGACGATTATGAATTTACAGAAAAAGACGCTGCATTTGTTGTTAGTCTTCCTCATTACGAAGGTTCGGCTCAAGATTTAACAGAAATTGTTACAAAAGCTAAACAAGCAGGTGTTGTAACAATTTGTTACGTTGATCCTTCCATGCTTGGAATTTTGAAAACTCCAGGCTCTATGGGTTTTGATATAGTAGTTGCTGAAGGACAATCTATGGGTTCTCCTTTATCTTTTGGTGGGCCTACGGTTGGTTGGTTTGCTACTAGAAAAGATTTAGCCCGATTAGTTCCTGGAAGAATTATTGGTGAATCCCGTGATTCAAATAATACCAAAACTTACGTTATGACTTTAAGAGCAAGAGAACAAGATATTAGAAGAGAAAAAGCATCGTCAAATATTTGTACTAACCAAACATTAAATGCTGTTGGTTCAACTATTCATTTGTCTTGGTTAGGACCTCAGGGTTTGTATGAAATTGGCTACCAAGCTACTCAAAAAGCATCATATATGAAAAATCAACTAGCTGATAAAGGATATAACGTACCTAATACTGGTAGTTCATTAAGAGAATTCATAGTTGAAACTAATAATGATGCAGCTGAAGTAATAAACGCAATGGGTAGCCATGGTTATTTAGCTGGTATCAAATATGCAGAAAAACAAATTTTGGTCGCTGTAACTGAGAAAAGAACAAAAATTGAAATAGATGATTATATTGAAAAGTTAGTTGAGGTAGATAATGTATAGTGGTGGAAATGCGAGTTCACTTCCTTTAGTTGGTGGTGCACCAGAACCTACAATTAATCAATTATCTAAACCAGGTAGAAGAGCTTCAAGATTTCCTAAATTGGATGTCCCCGTAACTGAAATTAACAACACTGCAATCAGAAATGATAAACCAAGTCTTCCAGAAGTTAGTGAGCATGATTTAGTAATGCATTACTCTCGTCTAGCCCACAGAAATTTCGCTGTAGATGTTGGTTTTTATCCATTAGGTTCATGTACGATGAAATATAATCCTAGATTTGCAGATTATGTCTCTGGTCTATCTACATTTGCTAATTCTCACCCAGCAACACCGTCAGAATTTACTCAAGGTAATCTTGAAATCTTATTTGAACTGGAAGAATATTTAAAAGAAATTTCAGGCATGGATTATGCAACTTTCCAGCCACCTGCAGGAGCCTCTGGAGAATTAACTGGGTTGTTAATTATAAAAAAATATTTAGAAGAAAATGATTTAGGACACAAAGATGAAATTGTCGTACCGGATTCAGCACATGGAACTAATCCAGCATCAGCAAGAATGGCTGGTTTTAAAGTTGTAGAAGTTTCAACAGATGTCAGGGGAATGGTAAATATAGATGATCTTAAAGAATTAGTTAATGAAAATACTGCTGGTTTAATGCTGACTAACCCAAATACAGGTGGTTTGTTTGAAGAAAATATAATGGAGATTTCAAACATCATTCATGATGCTGGTGGATTGGTTTATTACGATGGTGCAAATTTAAATGCCATTGTAGGAGTATGTAGGCCTGGAGATATGGGATTTGATATAGTTCATTCTAATTTGCATAAAACATTTGCAACTCCTCATGGTGGCGGTGGACCTGGATCAGGTCCTGTAGCTGTTAAAGCATTTTTAAAAGAGTTTTTACCTGGACCTATCGTTGTAAAAGAAAATAATAGATATGAGTGGTATACACCTTCTTCTTCTATTGGAAGAATGCACGGATATCATGGAAACTTCTTAGTTGCACTTCGAGCTTTGGTTTATATGAAATTACTTGGTAAATCAGGATTAGATACTTTAGGATCATATGCAGTATTAAATGCAAGATATTTAAGTTCTATTGTTTCAAAAATAATTCCATTAGCTTATAACGAACCATGCATGCATGAATTTGTAGCTACAGTAAAAGATCTCAAAAAATCACATAAGATAAAAGCTTATGATGTTGGAAAAGCGTTACTTGATAAAGGTTTTCATTCTCCAACTATATATTTTCCTTTAATCATTGAAGAAGCTTTAATGTTTGAACCTACAGAAACTCAATCAGTAGATACTCTAGATGATTTAGCTGAGACGTTAAAAATTATTGTTGAAGAGCTACAAGGCGATGATGTCTCATTAGAATCTTATCCTAAAAATTTACCTGTAGGTAGGCCAAATGAGCTAATACCTGCAAAACACTTAACAGTTAACTGGGGAGATTTTGAACTTCTTGAATTAACTGAATAAGATATATTTATGTATCCTTCCAAGTTAGAAATTGACAGAAGTGTCAGTAAATTAAGACTAAATTCAAAAGACTTTTCTAATTTATCTAATGACGATCTTATATCTATGTTGCAAAATGTTATTAAAAACATTAAATCCACATCATATTATTGGATATCTGTCGCTTCAGAAAATAAAGGATATGATAAAAAACACTTAACAGGTGAAGATTGGGTATCTGGTCCTTTTTCTACAATCCTCGCAATAGAGTATTACATAAAATTTTTACAAAATGAATCAAATTTAGATATGAGTAATTTTGATGAAAACACAAATACATTAAAAGTCTTTCCCAACAATAATGTTGAAAAATTAACATTTCCCTTTTTAACTGGTGAAGTTGTATTCAATAAAACATTAGATTTTGAAAAGATAGATACTTATAGAGGCTTTTCAAATAGATATGATAAATTTACTCCTAAAATTACGTTAGTTTTAGGTGCTGGCAATGTTTCATCTATACCGTTACTCGATGCACTTTTTCATATTATTGCTTATAGATCTACTATATTTTTAAAATTAAATCCCGTAAATGATTATTTACTTCCTGTTTTTGAACAGATTTTAATGCCTTTTATAGAAAGAGGTTACCTAATAGTATCCAAAGCTGATATAGAAGCTTCTGAATATTTATGTGATCACGAAAGTTTTAATCATATTCATTTAACTGGTTCAAACTTTACTTATGAAAAAATAGTGTACAAAAAAGTGTTATCTGAAAAAGAACGTAATACAAAAACTCTAAAGAAAGTTAACAAAACTCCGATAACCACAGAACTTGGAAATGTAACTCCGTTTATTATTCATCCAGGCAACTGGTCAAGATCTGAAATTAAATATCA
>CBFHGZ010000079.1:0-3540 GCA_965655535.1 Candidatus Actinomarina sp. | reverse complement strand
GTGTTCGTCGAAGGAGAAACAAAATCCAAAAGAATACAATATTTTGAAATTGAAGTACTAACTGACGGCTTACTTGTCATGGTACCTGTAGAAAATGTTGACGAGGTAATTAGACCTGTTATTTCAAAGAGTGCTGTATCAAAAAAAGTGTTTCCGATATTTAAGGAAAAGCCAGAAGAAGCTGGAACAAACTGGAGTAGGTGGTACAAAGTTTTGACCGAGAAAATGACTTCTGGAGATATTATGCAAGTTGCTGAAGTTGTTAGAGATCTTACCCATGCTCAAATTAACAAAGGAATATCACCAGCTTTAAAGAGAATGCTTGCAAAAGCAAGAACAACGCTAGCAAGTGAAATTGCATGTACTTTAGGAATTGATGAAGAAGCAGCAGTTGAAAAAATAAACCAATATTTGCCAGAAGAAGATCCTGACGACGGCTTATAATATTATTAAATTCTTTCAATAAGAGGTTTTATGCTTGTTGGCAATGGCTTTGATATTCACAGACACTCAAATGATAGAAAACTAATTCTAGGAGGCATTTCGCTTGACGGAATTGGTTTCGAAGCTCATTCCGATGGAGATATTATTTTACATTCAATTTGTGATGCACTTCTTGGAGCAACTGGAAAAAAAGATTTAGGTTACTATTTTCCTTCCAACAGTGATACACCAGAAAATATTTCAAGCATTGAAATGTTGAAAAAAATATTAGACGTAATCAATTTTGAAAATTTAATTATTAATAACATTGACCTTACGTTGATATCTGAAGTCATTAATGTTTCTAAAATTTCTGACGAATTGGAACTTAATCTATCAAAATTGTTGGACACTGATGTTTCTAAGATTAATGTTAAGGGCAAGTCTATGGATAAATTAGGTGAAATTGGTGAAGGAATAGCGTCAGCAGTTATGACAACTGTGTCAATTTCTCATGCTTAAACTTTATAATTCAAAATCAAAAAAAATTGAATCTGCTCAATTAAATAAAGATGACGTAAAGATTTATTTATGTGGTCCAACCGTACAATCTGAACCTCACATTGGGCATGGAAGGTCAGCGGTTGTTTTTGATGTACTAGTACGTTATTTAAGGTTTAAAGACTATAAAGTAAAATTTGTTAGAAACATTACAGATATTGATGACAAAATAATCGAAAAAGCTAATGAAAAAAAGATTTCTATTTCACAGTTAGCAGAAATTGTCACTGATGAGTTTCATGAGTCCTATAAGAATTTAAACTGCTTAAAGCCAGATGTTGAACCCAAAGCGACAGAGAATATAGACAATATTTTAAGAATAATAAAGATATTGATTGATAATGATTATGCATATTCATCTGAGTCGGGAATATATTTTGACACTACTCGTTATCAAGATTACTTATCTTTATCAGGTAGATCCTTTGATGATGTAGTTAGTGGTGAAAGAGTTACTTTAGAAACAGATAAAAGAAATAATTCAGATTTTGCATTATGGAAATTTTCAAAAGAAAATGAACCATTTTGGAATTCAGAGTGGGGTAAGGGAAGACCAGGCTGGCATATTGAGTGTTCCGCTATGATTGATAGCATTTTTGGAGGAGGAATTGACATTCACTGTGGAGGCAATGATTTAATTTTTCCTCATCACGAAAATGAACAAGCTCAATCAGTCTCAGCATTTCAAGGCGAGTTTGTTAAATACTGGCTTCACAATGGGATGATAAATTTGTCAGGTCAAAAAATGTCTAAATCTGAAGGAAATATTAAAAAATTAAATGAGTACATAACTATCTATGGTGGAGAAGTAATTAGATTTTTCTATTTAAGAGCTCATTACAGAAAACCTCAAGAGTTTTCTGAAGATATATTAGAAGAGTCACTCAAAACATACAGGAGATTAGTTGACACATTAAATGGTGTAGATCCGGAAATATCAAACCAGGAAATATTGAACTTGTTTGAAGATTGTATTGGTGATGATTTAAACACACCAAAGTTAATAGGAGAAATATTTACAATATTGAATTCAATCAAACAAAAATCTGAAACAGAACAATTGGCTATAAAGCAAACAATTAAATATGTTTTTAATATTCTAGGTTTTGAATTTAATCAGATTGCTCAGATTACTGAAGAAGAATTAAATAATTTTTTTAACAAATATGGAATAGAGTTTAAGAATATTGATGAAGCTATGGCTCAGTTTATAAAAGTAAGGAATGAAGCAAGAGAACAAAAAAACTATAAATTGTCTGATGAGCTGAGAGATGAGCTAAATTTGATAGGAATTAAGCTAAACGATGGTAAAGATAATGAGTGGTATTGGTCAAATAGTTGAAGGCATAAATGCATCTTTCGAGGCTTTAAAAAATAATAGAGTACGGAAGCTTCATGTATTAAAAAATATTGATAACGAATCTTATAAGCTAAAAAAAATCATAGAAATTTCTACAAGTCAAAACATTCCTATTGAATATATAGATAAAAAAGATTGGGCTTTTCATAGTAGGCATTCTGTTGTTGCAGAATGTGATGAACTAAAAACTTATGATGAATCGAACATACAAGAATTAAATATCAATAAATTAATCGTATTGGACCATTTACAAGATACACAAAATTTAGGGGCAATAGTAAGAAGTGCAGCTGCTTTTGATTTTTTAGGAGTATGTATACCTAAGAAAAGATCTGTTCAAATTTCTGAAAGAACTTTCTCAATTTCTTCAGGTGGATTAGAAAAAGTAAAAATTATTTACTTTAATTCAATATTTTCTTTACTTAAAAAACTTAAATCATTGAACTACTGGACAATAGGTCTTGATATGGATTCAAAAATAAAATTAAATAATTTAGATCTTGAGGGCCAAAAAATTGCTCTTTTAATGGGTGGTGAAGAATCAGGTTTAAGTGATGAAGTTTTAAATAAGATTGATGCAGTGACACACATAGAAATGTCTGGACTTATGGAATCTCTTAATGTGTCAGTAGCTGCAGGAATTGCTATGCAGCACTTTTTTAAAAAAAATTCTTAATTCAATTACTATTTTGCTATTATTTTACTATTCGCCGGAGTAGCTCAGTGGCCAGAGCAGCCGACTTGTAATCGGCAGGTCAGGGGTTCGACTCCCCTCTCCGGCTCAAAGTGTATAGGTACGACAACCTTTTTAAATCATCAATTTTATTTTTAATAGCCTTACAAGTGGCATTTTATTTTTTTGGACAACTACGACCCTCAATAGTTTATGATTACTTAGATTTCTTCCCATTTACAATTGTTCCGATTGTCATTTACATATATTTGATTAGAAAAAATATTGAATCTACCTTTTCAAGAGTATTGAGTATATATATAGCATCGATTCTTATATTATTTCCAATTGGACATTTGCTCAAAATAAATTGGTTAACAACTTACACAATAAATCCTTCATATCAGAATTTAGATTTACAAGATGCAGAAAACTATATTGTTTCTATAGATATTGATGGTTCGATAATTTTAGATACTTTTGAAGGAGAGGGTTATAAAGTCGACATAATTAACAAGCCCGG
>CBFHGZ010000078.1:0-3635 GCA_965655535.1 Candidatus Actinomarina sp. | reverse complement strand
GGTTGAACACCAACAAAACGTTCTTTTACTTCCCCACCTTTTAACATCACAACGGTAGGTACGCCCATAACGCCATTGGCCCCAGCAATTTCTGGATATTGATCAACATCTAATTTAACAAACTCTACACCTTCAACTTCGGCTGATAGTTCGTCGAGGATAGGGCTTAATACTTTACAAGGCCCACACCAGGTAGCATGGAAGTCAATAACTACTGGTGATTCAGAATTCACAAGCTGTGAATACTCTTCTGCATTAATATCTTTCAATTTTTCTCCTTTTCAAAAATTTAGTTTATATTAGATGAGTTTATACAAGCAATTATCTTAAAGATTTATACTTAATAATAATGAATAATGTAATTGTTTCTCCCCACCACCTTTCTACAAGTATCGGTTCTAAAGTGTTTGACAAAGGTGGTAATGCCGTTGATGCTGCCATCGCAACAAATCTTATTCAGGGCATAGTAGCTCCAGAAACATGTGGAATAGGCGGAGATTTGTTCGCACTTATTTGGATTCCTGGAGAGAAAGAACCTTATTACTTAGATGCAGCTGGATATGCGGGTAGTGGTGTAAACCCTGAAGAGTTAAAAAACTTTGAGTCTATACCTCTTAATCATCCAATGTCTGTGACTGTTCCTGGAGCAATTGCAGGTTGGTTTGAATTAAGTAAAAAATTTGGAAAGCTGGATATTAACGAGATTCTCAACTTAGGTATTGAGTTATGTCATAACGGTTTTGAAGTTTCTGAAGAACTCTATTCCTCTCTAAATCACCATGTTGATGAATTAAGCGGACAAGAGTCTGGTTATTCATTTTACAGGAATGAAGAACCCTTAGAGGTGGGATCTAAAATTAGAAGAGTGCAACTCGGTAAAACTTTAGAGATACTTGCAAATAATGGTTTAATGTCTTTTTATAAAGGTGAAATAGCAAACTCAATCTCAAAAAGTGTAGATAATATCTTGACTCAAAGTGATCTTGAAAACTTTAAAGCAATTTGGAGAAAACCACTTAAATTGAATATTTATGGATATGATGCATGGACTACTCCTCCACCAACTCAAGGGTATTTAACATTAAGTGCATTAAGAGGATATGAGCTTTTAGATAATGGTAAATTTGATCAACATAAATTAATTGAGACCTATAGAGCTTTTGCAGCAGATCGTGACCGTATAACTTACGACTACAAAGATAAAGTGGATGAATTTCCTGGTGTAGATGATGACTACATTAATTCAATAGTGTCTCAGATAGATGACATAAAGATGAAAAAATTTAATGCTCCAAAACCACATGGTGGAGGAACTGCTTATATGACAACTGTTGATAAATCTGGCATGGGAGTTTCTCTTATTCAATCAAATTTTTATGGAATTGGTAGCAGAATAGGTGTTGGAAATTATGGCTTCTTTTTACATAACAGAGGGTGTGGTTTTAACTTAGATGTTAATCATCCAAATTATCTACAACCAGGAAGTAAACCACTGCATACTCTTTCTCCAACACTGTGGACAAAAGATAACTCCTTAGAATTTATTATTGGCACACGAGGAGGGAGATACCAACCGCAATTATTGGCACAAGTAATTTTGCCCTATATCAAAGATGGTATTGAATTTAGCAATATTATGACACAACCTCGTTGGACAATTGATTACTTCCAAAAAAACAGAACTTCTAAATTAAGGTTTGAAAAAATTGACAAAGAACAAAAAACATACCTTGAATCAAAAGGTCATGAAATAGAAGTTATCGATAAAATGCTAAAGGGAAATGGTCCAATTAGCACTATCTACAAATATAAAGATAGCTTTCATGGTGTAGCTGACATAAGAGTTGGTACAGAGTCAGTCTTTAGTAGTTCTTAATTTCTCTGTTGTGCTGCTTATCAATTATTTTTTTTCGTTTATCGTAATCTTTTTTACCTTTAGCAAGAGCGATTTCAATTTTAACGTATCCATTTTTTTCAAACAGTTTAGTTGCAATTAACGTATATCCTTTTTGAGACGTCAGTCCAATAAATCTTTTAATTTCTGATTTATGAAATAAAAGTTTTCTCCTAGCTTTTGGATCATAGTCAGTTTGTTGAGCAAACTTATACGGTTCAATATTCATCTCATATATATAGGCCTCTTCTTCTTCAATAACAGCAAACGCATCAACAATTGAAGCCGCACCATTTCTAACACTTTTTGTTTCTGGACCTGTCAAAACTATTCCAGCATTAAAAAACTCCTCAAAATTATATGAGTTTCTTGCTTTTCTATTTTCAGCAAAAACCTTCATTAGTTTAAGAAACAGTAAGGATTTACCCTGCCTCTAGAAGTTGGGTCTAAATAAGGCAGGCTACAATTTGCAGAACTTGGATTTTTTAGTCTTACTTCAAAATGTAGATGAGGACCTGTAGATCTTCCAGTAGTTCCAACGGTACCTATCTGATCTCCAGTTACAACTGTTTGACCGACATTCACTAAAATTCTATCCATGTGAAAATAAAGAGTAGTCATACCTCCACCATGGTCTATGAATACTGTATTACCTGCTAGACCGTAGTAACGTGCTAAGATTACTACCCCTCCAGCTGCGGATTTAATTGGAGTGCCACGATTAGCAGCAATATCAATTGCTCCATGAAAGCTAGTAGTTCCCCCAAGTCTTCTCCATTTATACCCACTTGATACATAACCGGTTGTAACAGGCCATGTTAATTGATTTGGAGCAACACCTCCAGAGGTACTTAATCTATCTATATCTGCCTGAATTGCATCTTCTAGTTTTTCTAAATCAGCGTGCTCTTTATCTAGTTTTTCCAATTCCTTATTAGCTTGATTAAGTAATTTTTGTGCTTCTTGCCTTGCTTTAAGCACTTGAATTTTTTGAGCTTCAACCACAGCTTTTTCTCTTTCTACTGCATTTCTTTTTTGTTCAACCTCATTAGCAAATTCTTCAGCATCTAGAGAGATTTGATTTTTTCTTTCTTCTTCATTTTGGAGAGTTTCAACAATCTGTGTTCTCTCTTCTTCCCTCTCAGTTAAGAAAATTGTTTGATTTGTTGCAAGATTTCTTAATGCGTTAAGTTGCTCTACAATTTCGTATGCACTATCTACAATTGTTGATGTATACCCAAGAGCAACTAGAAAACTTGATAGTTCTTCTAACTCTATAAACAGCGCAGTAGCTGGACTCATTACTCCATTTATATATAAACTAACTGCTTGTTCTTGAAATTCTTCATCAGCCTCAACAAGGCTTTGTTGTGTTTCAAAAAGTTCATCAGCTACATCTCTGATTTCAGTTTTAATTTTTCCTAATCTAGTTTGTTCTCTAACTATATTTTGCTGCACTAAAGCCAAATCATTTAATGTACCATCATAATTTTCTAAAGCTCGTTCCAGTTCTCTTTCTGCTGAATTGAGTTTTGCTTGAACCGCAGCTAGGTCAGAATTCACCTTATTTAAATCTGCATTATTGGCAATAATTGCTTTTTCTAAATCAGAGCGTTCACCTTCATACTTATCAATTTGTTCAGCAATTGCTTGCAATTGCTTTTCAACCTCAATTAATCTTTCTTCTGCAGTAATAGCTGAAGATTGTTCAATGAAAAAAAGATTGGCAAAAATTGAAAAT
>CBFHGZ010000077.1:0-3670 GCA_965655535.1 Candidatus Actinomarina sp. | reverse complement strand
AATTCAATTTATGCAAAGATCAAAAAAGATGGATTCTTTAAAATACATACAGTTAGTACTGGTGCTGAATTTTCAAGAAATAGAATTGATATTGATTTAAGTGAAGATGGTGCTGGGTTTTATATTGATGGTATTTATTTTGGTGAGAATGATCAAATTCATGACAATAGGGTTTTTGTTAACCATATAGCTAAACGAACAACTTCTAATATGGTCACCAAAGGTGTTCTGGGGGATAGTAGTAAATCAGTCTTTACTGGAACTATTCATATTGCTGAGGGTGCGGAAAAAACAGAATCATTTCAAGAAAATAGAAACATTCTTTTATCAGATACAGCTAGCGCTCAATCAGTTCCAAATCTAGAAATATTATGCGATGATGTGATTTGTGGACACGGTTCTTCCGTAGGCCCAATAGAAGAAAACCTATATCATTACGTCATGTCTCGTGGTATTGAAAAAGTTGATGCAGAGAAGCTTTTAATTCAAGGATTTTTTAATGAGGTAATAAATGAAGATGGTTGGGAAAATATCTCGGAAAAAGTTTCAGAAGAAATTATGCAAAAGTATATGAATGTTTTAAGTAGGATGTCATAAATGGTTGAGATTGCATTGGACTCTTTTTCAGCTTCACCTGTTCAAACTGTTGAAATCAATGGGAGCGTAGTTGCTGTTTTTAAAGTTGATAACGAATTTTTTGCTATTCAAAACAGATGTTCCCATGCTGAAGCCTCGTTGTCTGAAGGAGAAGTTTACGATTGCAAAGTAGAGTGCCCACTACATGGAGCAGAGTTTGATTTAAAGACTGGGGAGGCTTTAACCTTACCTGCTACAAAGCCTGTAGCTACATACACCGCAGAAGTGAATGAAAATTCTGTATTAGTAAAGGAAATGAAGGATGCTTAAAGTAGAAAATCTCAAAGCAAATATTGGAGAAGTACAAATTCTTAATGGCATAGATCTAACCATTAACAAAGGAGAGCTTCATGCCGTTATGGGTCCAAATGGTTCTGGAAAATCAACTCTTTGTCATGTTTTAATGGGTAATCCAGATTATGAATCATCAGGAAAAGTATATGTTGATGAAACCGAAGTACTCGAAACACAGCAATTTGAAAGATCAAATAAAGGAATTTTTCAGTCTTTTCAATATCCCGTTGGTCTTCCTGGAGTATCTTTGCTTGAATTTGTGATGGCGTCTAATGATGGATTGTCTAAAGATGAAATTATAAATTTAGCAAAAAAGTTTAATGTTGAACAGTTCTTAGATAGAGATGTGAATGTTGATTTATCAGGTGGAGAAAAAAAGAGATCCGAACTATTTCAATTAGCATTAAAAAAACCTAAACTAGCTTTACTCGATGAAATTGATTCAGGATTAGATATTGATGCCATCAAATCTGTAGCAGGTTTGATAAACGAGAATAGAAATGAAGAAACTTCATATATAATAGTTACCCATTATTCGAGAATCCTAAGATATTTAGATGTGGATAAAGTTCATATTGTTGTAAAAGGAAATATTGTAAAATCTGGAAGCAAAGAACTTATTGAAGAAGTTGATTCTGGTGGATACACTCAATACCAGGAACAATAAATGACAAGTGAATTCAGAATTGAAAAAGACTCTATGGGAGAGTTCAAGGTTCCAGTTGACGCCAAATATGGGGCCTCTACAGCTAGGGCAGTAGATAACTTTCCTGTATCTGAACTTAAATTTTCAAGAGCGTTTATCAAAGCACTTGGAGAGATTAAAAAAGCTTGTGCTGAAATAAATTTTAAAAATAATCTGCTCGATGAAAACACAAAATCTTCTGTAGTTCAAGCAGCACAAAAAGTCATTGATGGAGACTACGATAAAGATTTCGTTGTAGATATCTTTCAGACAGGATCAGGAACTTCAACAAACATGAATGCAAATGAAGTTATTGCTAATGTTGCTTCAGAAATTTTAGGGGATTCGATTCACCCCAATGATGTTGTTAATATGAGTCAATCTTCAAACGATGTGATTCCAACAGCCACAAATATTGCAGTAGTTCTAGAGATCACAGAACAATTAATTCCAGAAATAGAAAATTTATTATCTGCATTTGAGGATAAAGGTAAATTATGGAATAAAGTTTATAAAAATGGTAGAACTCATTTGATGGATGCAACTCCAGTTTCACTTGGGCAAGAGTTTGAAGGCTATGCTGCATTAATATCAGAAAGGTTGGTTGATATTAAATCATCGCTCCTAAACGTTAGCAAGCTTGCAATAGGAGGTACAGCTGTAGGGACTGGTATAAACGCTCCAACAAATTTTGGATCTCAAGTAGCAGATGAGATTTCTTCATCCACCGGCAATAAATTTTCTGAAGTTGAGAATCACTTTATTAGACAAGGTTCTCGTGAAGAAATTGTTCAGTTATCAGGGTGTTTAAAAGCTTATGCTGTGTCGATGTTCAAAATTGCAAATGACATTAGATGGATGGGAAGTGGTCCAGTATCTGGCTTAAATGAATTGAAGCTTCCAGCTCTTCAACCGGGTTCTTCAATAATGCCTGGAAAAGTCAATCCTGTAATTCCTGAAATGATGATGCAAGTTTCCTCTCAAGTAATTGGTAATGACCATACAATAACTTTTTGTTCGTCAAATGGTAACTTTGAACTAAATACAATGTTGCCGGTAATGGCACACAATATACTAGAAAGCATTTCACTACTAACTTCAAGTACACGTATCTTTGAGGAAAAATTAATAATAGGTTTAGAAGCAAATACAGAAAAGTTAGATGAAAACATTCAAAAAAATTCAATTTTGGTCACTGCTTTAGTTCCAAAAATTGGATATGACAAAGCAGCTGAGGTTGCTAAAGAAGCAGTTGCAAAAAATGTAACTATTAAAGAAATTTTAGTTGAAAAAGAGCTTATACCTGAAAGCGAAATTGACGAATTACTTGACGTAGAAAAATTAATTTAATGATTCAAGACTTAGCAGTTGCGTCAGATCATGCGGGGTATGAACTAAAACAATTTTTAATTAAAAATTTAAAAGACAATCTAAACATAAATGATTTTGGCACTAACAATTCTGTAAGTTGTGATTTTCCAGACTATGCTAAAGAAGTTTGCAATTATATTTTAGAAAACAAAACATTCAAAGGTTTGCTTATTTGCGGAAGTGGTGTTGGAATGTCTATAGCTGCAAACAAAATTCATGGAATTCGAGCTTCAAACGTTACTGACGAAGCTACAGCTATACAAAGTGTTGAACATAATGATGTTAATGTTCTTTGTTTAGGATCTAATAACGTTTCTAAAGAAAATGCTTTGTCTATAGTAAAAAAATTTCTAATCTCTGAATTTATTAAAGAGGATAAGTATATTCGAAGAGTTAAAAAGCTAGAAAATTAAATCGAAATCTGCCAAATAGCTTTTATCCAATCATCTGAAATTTTATTTCTAGCAAAAACTACAATCCCAATAGCACCATTTTCATAGACTTCACGCATTGAAGTGCCAGTTGTATATACATCATCACATATAAGCAATGGGTCACTATCTTTATGTGAAGAGTATTGTTTTAGTGCATTTTCAAATGGAATCCCTCCACGGGGTATTCCCTTTACATCTCTAAATTCAATTTTTTCACTTACAATTTTAGCTAAAGCTTCGTAATCATTTT
>CBFHGZ010000076.1:0-3757 GCA_965655535.1 Candidatus Actinomarina sp. | reverse complement strand
AGCTTTTGTGTTTGAAACCTGAACTAAACCAGATTGAGGATGAAGCGAACCCGGCATGCCGATTCCAACAGAATATTGTTTAGAATCACTAGCAATTGTTTTGATAAGATCATAGACAGTATTTAAAATATCTTGATAATTATCTTTTGGTGCATCGACTCTGATTCTATTAATTTCTTCATTAGACTCAACATCTAAAGCAATTGCTTCAATCTTGGTTCCACCCCAATCAATTCCGACTTTCATATTATCTCTCTAAGACAAAATTTATACTGTATTTCTCTATTGTAGTACTACCAACTTGTTCTAAATTTAAATTTTTATCCAAAACCCAAACTTCTGGTGCGTCAGGAAAGTCTTTTGCAT
The DNA here is from genome assembly GCA_965655535.1 of Candidatus Actinomarina sp. GTDB lineage: Bacteria > Actinomycetota > Acidimicrobiia > Actinomarinales > Actinomarinaceae > Actinomarina. The sequence continues at coordinate 3,391 of CBFHGZ010000076.1, read as the reverse complement.
AATCTGTTGCAACACCTATTTGGTAAACTTTTGAGTTTGTTGATACTAATTCAAAGTATCTTAAATAAAAGTAAAAGCTGTCACACCTTTCGTCAATTTCTGATTTAAAAGTACCACTTATATTTGATTTAAAATTATTTTGCTTTTTTAAAATTATAGTAAATTCACCTGAACCAAAATCATCCCAATAAGGACCAATACAAATTCCATTAAATTCTGAATCATAATCTTCCCGAAATTTCATATCAAAAACTAATTTATATTCATCTACAAAGTCTGTTTTTTGTGGAAATATCTGTATTGAAAGCTCTACTTGATCATCATTTAAATAATTAATATCAATGTTTAATCTGGAGTCAATTTCACTAAATTCTAGAGAATCTATTTGATATGAATAACCAACAGTTATACAAGAGGCAAAGAGAACTAAGAAAAGGACAATTCTAGGGATCAACCCTTAACAGCTCCTCCAATTAGGCCTCTGATAAAGAATCTTTGTAATCCAAAAAATACTCCGAGTGGTACCAAAATGGAAATCACAGCTCCAGAAGTTCTTAAATGCCAAGCTTCTCCAAAACGTCCAACAACTATTTGGGACATATGAGAAGTAACAACTAAATTTTCTGGCTTATATATACCTAAAAATACATTTGCAACTAGAAAATCATTGTAAACCCAAAGAAATTGAAAAGTTGCAAAAGCTGCAATACCCGCAACTGATAATGGCAGAACTAATCTAAAAAATGTAGTGAAGTTCGTTGCACCATCTATTTTTGCGGATTCAATGACGCTTCTTGGAAGACCCATCATAAAGTCTCTAAGTAAAAACGTAGCAAGTGGTAATCCAAAACCAGTGTGTGCAAACCACGTAGCCACAAAAGTTCCATTCAAATCTAAAGCAGGAATAATAGGAATTCCAGCTATCTCAATTCCATCTTTAAATAACTGAACAAGTGGAATTAATGACATCTGTAATGGAATGATCATTGAACCAACGACAAATAGAAATAGTATATTTTTTCCTTTAAACTCCATAAACGCAAAAGCATATGCTGCAAAAGCTGCAATTGTAATCGGAATTATTGTAGATGGGATTGTGACAGCTAAAGAGTTGTAGAATGATCTATCGAGATTTTCAGCTCTAAAAACTTCAGAATAGTTTTGAAGACTTAATTCAGACCATACCTTGCCTGTATACACCGCATCCCACCAAGAAGTTCTTTTGATACTTTCACCTGGTCTAAATGAACTTAACACAAAACCAAAAAGTGGAAACATCCAAGTTAAGGCAATTGAAACAAGAATTAATTTTGTCAACGGTTTGTCATACCATTTTTGGTTACTTCTAATCATGCGTCTGCGTTATCTCTTTCTCTTAATGCTGTTCCGATAATAACCGGTAAAACACATATAAAAATTAAAACGGCTACTGTTGATGACCTACCAAAATTTCGATATTTTGAAAATTCATCAAGCATTTTTACAGCTAATAAGTTCGTCTCAAGATCTCCTCTTGTGGAAACATAAATTATATCAAATGCCTTGAGAACAGTAACAACCATATATGTGCCAACAACTACGATTGTGCTTTTAATGTAAGGCACAACAATTGAAGTAAATATTTTAATTTCTGATGCTCCATCTATTTGCCCAGCCTCCATTATTTCAGCTGGTATTGCTTTAATTCCAGCCGAGAAAACAACTGCAGCAAAACCTGTATACATCCAAACCATAATTATCATCAGCAACAAAGTATTAATTGGTAAGTTGATTAATGCATTTGATAACCATCCCCCAGCTTCTAAATTTTCCGCAATTGGCAATGCCGACAAATCTCTTTGTTGCAACCAACCTACAGGTTCAACACAAGAAGCATCATCATATCCTTTGAACTCGCCATTAATTTCTCTATTATTCCAGCAGTTATCACCGGCAGACACTCTAATACCATTAATTATTCCAATTTGCGTAAGTGGTGGAGGTCTGTATTCATATATAAATTTAAAGATAGCTGTTGCACCAACAGCTGATATTGCCATCGGCATAAAAACAATAGATTTAAAGAAAGCTTCACCTTTATTTAAACGATCTGTCAACCAACCTACAATAAGACCAACAATAAGAGTTAGAGTAACTACCGCAACAAGCCATATGATTTGGTTTCTAATTGTTGTAATCATCTCTGCATCTGTAAATGCCCAAATGTAGTTTTCAATACCAATAAAGTCATTGCTATACCTATCTTTAAAACTTAAATAAATTGTTCTCATTGAGGGATAAAACAAAAATAAACCAATCATAAATATAGAAGGTCCGACAAACATACGTGCTTCTAGTCCATCTCTGGAATCTTTTGGAGCAAAATTAATAATCTTATTCATACCAGAAAAAAGTAGGAATATAAATGTGGAGCCAAAAGGAATAGCAATTAGAACTAAAATATTTCTCGTTACTTGCTCTGTAAGTTCTCTAAATAAAATTGCTTGAGATAAAAACCAAAATAAAGGAAAGATAACTAACGCTAGTGTAGATATTCCAAATGTTAGATACTTGCTTTGTTTCCCGTTATTCATTTTGATTTATACATTTTACACTATCAGATAAAAGATAGCCACCCGAGAGGGTGGCTATCAATCTAAAGATTTATCCTAGCTTACGGCCAAGATTTATCGATATTATCCATTGCAGTACTAATGTATCCTGGACCTTCAACTGCTAGGTTCATCATTTCTTTCCAGAAAGAACCTGCACCAACCTCAGGAGGCATTAAGTCAGAAGCATCAAATCTGAATGCGTCTGCTGACAATGCATCTGTAATAATTGTTCCTAGAATTCTATTGATATCTTTTGAATAAAGATCATTATCGAATCCAGTATGAGCACTTAATCTAGCATTATTAGGCATTGCTGCTGCTGCTTGATGGAACTCTGCGCTAAGCATATATTCCGCTACAGCTTTAGTAGCCTCTCTATCATTAAATGCACCCCACATATCACCACCACCTAATGCAGCCTTTGGAAGGCTTTCATCGATGACTGGGAATGGGAATACTGTTGTCTCAACACCAACACCAGCTTGAGCTGCCTCAGGCCAGAATGCTGGAATGAAAGACGCTTGTCTATGCATGAAACAACCTGGGTTTCCATTAGCATCTTTTGAGAACATAGGATCTTGTGCGTTACCGAAGTATGTTGATACGATAGCATCTGTACCACCAACAACATAATTTTCAGTATGCATGATTTGACTTAATAGTGTTGCAGCATTTGTGACAGTTTCACTTCCGAACTTAAGTTCGTTAGTTACCCACTTGTCGTAAGATACTACACCTTCACCGGTACGAAGCATGATGTCTTCCATCCAGTCTGTTGCTAACCAACCTGATGCACC
>CBFHGZ010000075.1:0-3804 GCA_965655535.1 Candidatus Actinomarina sp. | reverse complement strand
TCCCGTAATGATCTACATATAATATCTCACCTTTAATTAATTCATCAGAAACATCTGTCAAAGGAATAAGATACTGTTTCAAATCTTCTAAATCGAGTTCAGGACCAAATTCTTCCAACTGTATTTGTCCTGATGCATACCCTGCAGCAAATGGGGCAAAAATATCTCGCGCATGGAATGTATTGCCCTCATGAGGAATTATCCAATTCTCATTTTCTAGTAAATAAGCTTTTTGAGCTCCTCCAACAGTTGCACGAGCAAGATTTAACAAACCATTATCAGGGCCTATCATTACTCCCCAATCAGTAGTGATTGCAATAGGTTTTCTATCTGTTCCAACACCTGGGTCAACTACTGCTAATAAAACTCCTTGGGGAATATATTGAATAGCTCTCATCAATAACAAACTTCCATATTTTATGCTTTGAGCAGGTATGCCGTGAGATATATCATTAATTTTTAACTCAGGGTCAACTCTATTTATTACACCCTTAACAACCCCAACAGAACCATCACTTGTTCCGAAATCAGAGGCAAAAGAAATAATTTTTTTCATAACTCATATTATAAGGAGGATTTAAATCAAGATATATAGGGATGCTTAATTAGCAAAATTATTTTTATCTGATTATATTGAATAAGGTTAGGGGGAATCTTGAAAAAATTCTTAGTTTTCTTTTTAGTTCTTATTACTGTTGGTTACTTCGGCGCAGGATATTATGTTTATAATATTGCTGCATCTGTTCCATGTGCAGTGTGGGAAGGTGAACAAAATAATACACCGTCCAATTTTGAAATCTGGGAAGACTACAAAGATACAATTAATGCTTCTGATTATTTCATAGATAGTTACGAAGATGTAATCTTTCCTTCATCTGATGATGTGATTATTAGCGGTTGGTGGATGGAGCAAAATCCCGGTGGTCCAACAGTAATTGTTAATCATGGACTTACAAGCAGTAAGTACTCTTCTGGAATATTGCTTGCTTCTGGAATCTTGTACAGAAATGGTTTTAATGTCTTAGCTATTGATTTACGAGACCACGGAGATAGTACTTGTGAAGATGGCTATTATTCTGCAGGACAAAAAGAGTCTTATGATTCTGCAGCAGCAGTTATTTGGTTAGTTGACAAGAAAGGAATTCCACCAAGTGCCCTTGGTATATATGGACAATCTTTAGGTGCTCTAACAGCCTTGACTACATCTCAACATACAAACAACTTTTCTGCAATTGTAGTTCACGACCCTCCTGTAAACTTTGAAACATTAGTTAGAGAAGAAATGGAGTATCAAGGTTTTCCTGCTTTTCTTTTTGAGCCAACAAGTCATTATGCAAGAGTATTTGAAGGAATAAGTTTAACTAATATAACCCCTGAAACTTCATTAACTAGAAGTGAAAAACAACCAATCTTAATCTTCAATGGAATGCTTGATGAGAGAGTTCTTCCTCATCATAGTTTAGATTTAGTAGACCTAGCTGATAGCTTAGGTATTAAAACTGAATTATATAGATATGAAGATGCTGGACATGTTCAAAGCTTATGGACATATACAGATGAATTTGAACAAATAATTGTTCGTTTTTTTCAGGACAATTTAACTTCCTGATACATCTTTAATAAACTGTCCGCTGTCATATCCCAATCATATTTTTCTGATTTTTTTATACAATCTATCATCACATTGTTAAAGTAATTATCGTCATTTAATAAATCTTTAACAAAAGTATTTACATTATTGTTTGTGAAATCTTCTGTAAAATATCCATTTTTATTATTTTCAATAATCTCTATTAGCGATCCCGTATTAATCGATAAGACAGGAACTCCCATAGCGTTTGCCTCAATCGCAACCAGACCAAAAGTTTCATATTGCGATGTATGTATTAAGAGCTTTGATTTATTCATAAAATTTTTTATTTTTGCTTGAGGCAAATTTCCTAAAAACTCAACATGAGACTCTAATTCAAACTCTTTTACAAACTCTTTTAGTTCAGCCAAATAATCATCTCCCGACTTACCACTTGGACCACCGATAAAATAACATAGGAAGTTACTATCAACTTTTCTAAAATTACTTAAAAATTTTAATGTCTCAAGTTGTCTTTTTTGTTCTTGTATCCTCCCAATAGAAAGAAAGGTATTTTCTCTTGGAAGGTTTAGGTCGGGAATAAAAATTTTTCTATCAAGACCAGGAGTTATTTTTCTTATCTTATCTTCGTCGATTTGATAATTTTCTGAAATCATCACATGTTCATATTGAGATGATGCAGTTACAAATTCTGCGGATGTCATAACCATTTTTTCACAATCTACACGCTCTTTATTGTATCCCTCCAGAAATACACCCAGACTATGAGACGTAAAAACATAAGGTATATTTTTTTCTTCTGATATTTGTCTTGCCACTAGTCCTGATAACCAATAGTGGGCATGAATAATATCAAAACTATTTATATCAAATTTTTCTTCTAGTTGTTTTTTGAATTCTAAAAGATAAATTTCTTTATCATCGACAGAGAGTCCTGATTCAAATAAATCTAATGAATAAAAGTCTAAATTATCTGATTTAAAATTTTCTGCTTTTTCCGCGGTTACTACAGTAATTTTGTTTTCATTTGATAGTTGTTTTGATATTTGCTGTACATAAATATTCAGACCTCCTGAATCAAACTTGCCAACACTTCCAAAAGGTGAGGTATGAAAGCTAATTTGTAAAATATTCATAATTGGATGGCCAAATCATATAGCTGAACCGACTTTCCACCTAAATCATATTTATATCTTTCCGTACCTTTAAGAAAATCAAAAAAAACCTTTCCACTATCTATGAGTTGCTGAATTATAAGATCATTTAAAACTATTCCTGGATTTAGATTATTGAACTTATTGTTTCGTGACGAATTGTATAAATAGCAGCCATGCTCATTTTCGTAACAAAATGCAGTAGAGATAATCTCTTTTTCAGTCTGTAAAAAATAAATTTTCCAATAGTCAAGTTGCAACAAATTTTTAAAAAATACCTCAAACTCTTTCGTCATAAATTCACCTTTTTCACCTGAAGAATCTCTATGTTGATTTATGAACTCAACAAATATTTCATCCTCTTTTGGAAATTCAATGCTATCGATAATTAGGTTGTCCTCAATACTAAAGCCATTGAAGTTTTTCTTTTCAAATTGAAAGTTTTTTTCTAAAAAATAAATATTTTTTTTATTCTTAATGATGTCCCATCCATCAACTTTTTTTTGATATTTGTGTATCTCCGACACATCAAATGGAATTATTCCGCCTTCGCAAGGTTCACATTTTTTTTTATAAAGGTCTTTCATTTTATGGAGCGGGCAAAGGGGGTCGAACCCTCGACCTTCTCGTTGGCAACGAGACGCTCTACCACTGAGCTATGCCCGCATTTAAAAACACTATAGTTAGCTAATTTTTTTAATTCAAGCAATATTAAATGTGATATATTTTTTAAATGAAAAAAGAAGAACTGCCAAATACAATTCCTGTATTTCCTTTAAGCAATTTTATCATATTTCCAAAGACTACTGTGCCTCTCAATATATTTGAACCACGATATGTTGAAATGATTAATGATAGCATGAAAAAAAATAAGTTTATCGGCATGATACAACCAAAATCTATTAATAATGAAAACTCTTTAGTACCATCTTTACATAAAATTGGCTGCCTAGGTAAAATTACCAGCTTTAAATTTATTTTGAATAAGTATTTGAATGAAGTTTCTGTAAAAAAAAAGACTTATAGAGATGAAAGATACACAATCATAAACTTATTAAA
>CBFHGZ010000074.1:0-3973 GCA_965655535.1 Candidatus Actinomarina sp. | reverse complement strand
TCATTAACGATGTTTTTAAACAATACATATCTAGATCTTGGAGTATTTTCATCTACAGTTGCTAAAACCATTGCATTAGGTTCATAGATTTTTGTTTCAATTGCTTCATCAAGCCATTTAGTGAATTGTGATACTGGGTTTGAGTTTAAATCAGAAACGTTAAGGTTTAAGTCACTGTATTCATTTCTTAGTTTCTGGATTTTTTCTGAGAAATCTTCCATTAAATTGATTTTATAAAATTTAAAGCTGAACCACTCTCAAACCACTTTATTTGTTCATCAGAAAGTGAGTGATTAGTTTCAATTTCTATACTTGTACCATCCTCTTTTTCTATTGAAATAGTGACGGTACTTCCAGGTTTAAGATTTTCTAGATTCCTAATTGTTAATTTGTCATTTTGATCTATTTTTTCATAGTCTGACTTATCTTCAAATGTAAGTGGTAATATCCCTTGCTTTTTTAAATTCGCTTCATGGATTCTTGCAAAACTTTTAACTAAAACAACTTTACAACCTCTAAACCTTGGCTCCATGGCGGCATGTTCTCTTGAAGAACCTTCTCCATAATTTTCATCTCCAATTGCAATCCAGTTGATATTATTTTCATGATATGATTTTGCAAGATCTGGCAATGTCATTATTTCATTATTTAAAACATTAACACCAGTACCAGATTCTTCTGTAAATGCATTATTTACACCAATAAATAAATTTTGAGAAATATTTTCTAAATGACCTCTAAATTTCAACCATTTACCAGCAGGAGAAATGTGATCAGTTGTACACTTTCCGACTGCTTTCATTATGACCGTCATTTGAACATAATTGTTCTCATTAAAAGCATCAAAAGGAGTTAGAGCTTGCAATCTTTCAGAATTTCTGTCAATAACTATATCTACATCGACATCATCCTTTGGCTGAATGAAGCCATCGAGTGTTGATTCAAAGCCTTTTTCTGGAAGCTCTTCTGCAACTGGCGGCGTTAATTTAACTTCTAGTCCATCTTCATTTATTAACGTATCGCTTAAGAAGTTAAATTCAAGAGTTCCTCCTAAAGCTAATCCGATAACTGACTCTGGAGAGCCTATGAAAGACAATGTTGCCTTATTGCCGTCATTTCTTGCAGGAAAATTTCTATTGTATGACGAAACAATTGTATTTGTATCACCATCTTTAATGTCGTCTCGTTTCCACTGACCGATGCAAGGACCACACGCATTAGCAAGAACCTTTGCACCAATTGCCTCTAAATCCTTTAGATACCCATCTCTTTCAATTGTTGCTCTAGTCACTTCTGAGCCAGGAGTTACCATCAAAGGAATCTTTGCCTTTAAACCTTTACTTGCTGCTTCTCTAGCTATGTATGCTGCTCTACCGATGTCTTCATAAGAAGAGTTGGTGCATGAACCAATGAGAGCATTTGAAATTTGTATTGGATAATTATTTTCGAGTGCATCTTCTTTTAATTTTGAAACAGGTCGAGCCAAGTCCGGAGTGTGTGGTCCAACAATATGTGGTTCAAGACTATCTAGATCAATTTCAATTACTTGATCAAAGTAATCCTGAGGTGATAATAAAACATCTTCATCTGCTGTTAGCAAGTGCATATTTTCATTTGCTAAAGAAGCGATATCACCTCTGCCAGTAGCTTTTAAATAATCTTCTCCTTTTTCGTCAAATGGAAAAATTGAACATGTAGCACCAATTTCTGCACCCATATTTGTAATTGTTGCCTTTCCGGTCGTTGAGATAGACTTTGTGCCTTCACCAAAATACTCAACAATAGCGTTTGTGCCTCCTTTGACAGTTAAAATTTCAGCAACCTTTAAGATTATATCTTTTGGTGCAGTCCAGCCACTGAGTGTTCCGGTTAACTTGACTCCAATTAGTTTTGGTATTTTTGTATTAAAAGGCATACCTGCCATAACATCAACTGCATCTGCGCCACCAACTCCAATAGCAATCATTCCTATACCACCTGCATTGGGAGTATGGCTATCGGTACCAATCATCATTCCTCCAGGGAAAGCGTACTGTTCCAAAACTACCTGGTGAATAATGCCTGCACCTGGTCCCCAAAAGCCTATGTTAAATTTTTCAGATGCAGATCTTAAAAAATCAAATACTTCCTTATGTGCTTTATTTGCTACTTTTAAGTCACTGTTTGCGCCTTCATAAGCTTGAATTAAATGATCACAATGAACAGTAGTTGGTACTGCTGTTTCTGGTAATTCAGCTTGCATAAATTGTAGCAAGGCCATTTGAGCAGTTGCGTCCTGCATTGCTACTCTATCAGGTTGAAAATCTCCAAAATCTTCACCTCTGTTTAAAGAAATTTCATTAACATTTTTTGAATGACCATATAAAATTTTTTCAGCAAGAGTTAGACTATTACCTTTTCTTTCTTTGAAAGCTGCAATATTTGATTCAAGTGACTCGTAAACTTTTTTAACTAATTCAATATGTGTTTTTGAAAGATCCATAAATTCAATTATATATTTTACTTCATCTTAAGACTAGCTTATCTAAATTCACCACATGTAGATTTAAACTCACAATGATTACACCACTCACCAACGTTGAACTTTGGGCTAAGTGAGTTGAAAGGAATCCATGAAGCTGGTTTTTTAGCTATATCTTGAAATTTTGACTTAGCAGATTCAATCTCACTCGATCCAAACCTTCTTTCTTTTACTGAAGCTGAGTTATCAGTAACATAAATATGCATCACGATGATCTCTTTTTCAGATTTCATTAATTGAGAAGCTCCTAAAGCATACAATTGTGCTTCAAGTAAATCTTCAGGTATTTCAGGTCTTGTTTTTAATTCAATAATTATCGGAATGCTCCCCAACCGTCCTGCTAAATCAGATTTGCCGGTAAAGATTGTAGCTACTTTTTGATCAACAACTTTTCCATCTCTAAGTCCTTTTCCTTCAGTAATACAAGTGAAGCCTAAGATATATTCTGATTCTTTAATTTTTAAATCTTGATAATTAGCTAATTTAGAAACTAGTTGTTGATATTTTAAATAAAGTTGCTCTTGTGTGACAGTATCTTCTTCTTTTGTCAAAACATTAAAGCTTTCTATATTATTTTTTTCAGAAAATTTATCATTATCAACCAGTAGTTTTTGTGAAAATTGATGAAACTTAGTAGCTTGAGATTCAGATTCATATTCAATGTAGTCTTCTCTTGGAAGACCGTATTGAACATTCCATGCAGCTCGTCTCTCACAGTTTGAGAGTTTTACTAAATTTGTTTTTGAAATTTTAACTTCTCTTACTCTGTTTGTTAGCTTGTCTTGACTGATTAAGGGGAACTGACCACACCTCGATGCTTGATCGCAGTAATCACACTGCTTTCCCGGATTTCTTTTTTTTCTTTCAATCAAATATTCTTCTAAAGTTTTGAAGTATTCTTCGATAACATCATCCGGATTATCTAGTAAATCAATCTCGATTAAATCATCAAGTTCAATGGCAGCCGTATAAAAGTTTTCATTATCGGATTTAAGTTTTGTAATTATTGCTCTATCAATTAACTCAGGCTCAGGATCATGTGCTGTTTTCAACCTAACGTATTCAAATTGTTCTTTATCCTCAAACTCGAAAGCAAAATGAGTTGTTATTGCATACTCTTCACCTTTTATCTCTTTCACTACCTCTTTAACAAGATATTCATGATTAAAACTAAAATTTTTTTTTGGATATATTGCTCTAAATCTAGCAAATAAGTCTGAAAGGATTTTTCTTTGAATAGGGTCATAAAATTGAAAATTATTATCTTCGGCTACCTTTATCGACATTTCTTCTAAAGCATCATTATTAATCCAGTCAACTATAGCTCTATTTAAATCTTTCCATCTGTCTAATTTTGGACTAGCTAATCTTGTTTTTTTTCCTAAAGAACTATGACATTGTGAAATTTTTCTTATCTGATTTGTGGAAAAAGTATTATCTTTATCAGCCATA
>CBFHGZ010000073.1:0-3974 GCA_965655535.1 Candidatus Actinomarina sp. | reverse complement strand
AGAGACATTGTATCGGTGTCAGTGTTTTACTCATAAGAGATAGCTTCAAGTATATTTTGTCGTGCAGCTCTAATTGCGGGGAGGATTGCAGCAATAACTCCAGCTAATATTGAAATTCCTATCCACATCAAAGTTTGCTCCCAAGATACAGCAAACACATTGAAACCTTCGTCTGCCAAAGCCTGAATTAAACTCCATGCAAAGAAAATACCTAATCCAGTACCAAGAGCCGCACCAAAAATTGAAATAATAGAAGACTCAATAAATATCATTCTTCTAATTTGTTTTCTATATGTTCCGATTGCTCTCATTAATCCAATTTCTCTTGTTCTTTCAAAAACTGAAAGAGAAAGTGTATTTGTTATACCAAAAAGAGCAACAAAAATTGAAATTGAGAGAAATCCATAAATCACATTCAAAAGTAGTTGAATCTGATTATTTGCTTCTTCTACTAAACCTTCTTCGTCCCTAATTTCAACGCCTGGATAATTATCTACGATGTCGTTAATTTTTTCATCAAGCTCAGGTGTAACTTTGTCTACATTAAAATACAACTCTGTATCCAGTGACTCATCTAAGAAGAATGAATTGTTGCTTAGTAATACAAAGAATTCAGCAGGAGGTTGAGTAGTCCAATCAAAAATGTAGGATACAACGTATGTTCTTTCACCCTCTTCAGGAATAGTAAGTGTTACTTCATCACCAACTTTTAACTCTTCTCTTTCTGCAGTCGGTTTTAAAATTCCAAGAGCGTTTTGATTAGAGAAATCTGCCCTGTTACCTTCAATTTCATCTGTTTTAATAAGATCAAACACTGCATCATCAACTCCACCTAAAATTAGCGGGCGATCATTATATCCAACAACAGTAGCTCTTGTTCTAGATAGTTTTGTTACTTCATCCAGTTCTAGCAAATCTTCTGACAAGCCTGTTGGTATGCCGGGTGAGGCAAAAACATTTGCTGCGCTTACTTGATAATCAGCCAATATTACATCACTAATTAAAGACTCTGCCTGAGCTTTGAAAGAAGTTGTGATTACGTTAGCTAATGAAATAAGCGTAAGCCCAATCATTAAAGCTGATGCGGTAGATGCTGTTCTTCTAGGTGTTCTTTTTGAGTTTTCTGTGGCTAATTTTCCTAAAACACCAAATGTTAACTCATAAACTTTATCAAACATAAACACAAAAGGTTTTGTAATTGATGGAGTGATAATAGAAATTCCAATAAAAATTACAGCTGCACCAAAACCTACTTGTTGTAATCCAGACAAGGAAGGAAGGTCTAGATAGTCATAGAGGACACCAAATAACATACCAAAACCAACTACAGAAACAATTGTTCCAAAAATCAACCTTACAACAAGTGATTTTCTTTTTGGTGTTGAAACGCTGTCTCTAATAGCTTCCATAGGACTCACTTGTGAAGCTTTTCTAGCTGGAAGTAGTGACGAAAGAATTGTTACTACCACTCCAATAATTAAACCTGTAATTGCTGCCTCTGTAGTTAATACAAGAGGTCCATCTGGTAAGCCAAATTCAAAATACTGAAGTCCTTCTTTTACTGCAACAGCCAACCCTATACCTAGACCTATCCCTAAGCCTGAGCCAATAATTGACATGAATAAAGATTCAGAAATGACAAGTCTATATATCTGTCTTTTAGAAGTTCCTAATGCCCTTAACAAAGAAAGTTCTTTTGTACGTTGCAGCAATAAAATCCTAAAAGTGTTTTGAATTATGAATGCGCCAACAAAAATTGCTATACCTGCAAAAACATTCAAAATTGTATTAAAGAAATCTAAGCCCTGTTTGATCGAATCTGCTTGTTCAGCTGCAGCCTCTTGGGCATTGATGACATTTAAATTCTCTGTATCTAGATTTATTATTTGATTCTTAACATCATCTATGTCGTAACCATTTTCAATGACAACATTAATTAAATCAACTTCACCTCTGGAATCTAATAACTTTTGTGCTGTTCTAAATTCAAACAAAGCAAAGGTTGCCCCACCAGGAGCGCCAACACTTGCAAACTCAGCAATACCTACAATAGTAAATGATGCTGGGGTAGCTCCTGCCAAAAGTGTAACTCTATCACCGACTGAGAAATCATGATTTTCTGCAGTAACAATGTCCATGACAACTTCTTTGTTGTTCGTAGGTGCTTTTCCTTCTACGAGTGACCATTGTGATGCATACTCACTATCATCCCATGCTGCTCCAAATGTTGGAGCAAAACCATTTGTGATAAGTATTGTTTCACCATCAACAACTTTTATGTATTGAGCAAAACCAAGAACATCTCCCCATGCTGCTTTAACACTTGATAAATTTTGAATTTCATTAATTTTTTCATCAGGAATTTTTTTAACTTCAAATGAAATGGGTCCCTGGCCGCCATCGCCATTAAAATCTCCAGCAAAATCCTCTTGGATAGGCTGAACTACTAAATCAACGCCTTCATAGATTCCTGAAAATAAATTATCAAAGGCATTTTTATTACTTTCAGAGAAAATACTTGAAGCAATAATTACTGCAACTCCAAGAATTATTGAAGAAGTTGTTAAAAATATTCTTACGGGATAAGTCTTTAAATTCTTCCTTGCAATCAGGAATAGTGGTCTCTTTGTAAACCCAAACATTAGATATTAGTTAATGCTGTAACTTCAGAAACTATCTCTTCTTGTGAAGGATTGTCTAAGTCGCTAGCTATCTTCCCATCTTTTAACATCACAACTCTTCCTGCAAAAGACGCTGCAAATGGATCGTGGGTAACCATAATGATTGTTTGATTAAGCTCATCAACTACTGATTTCATAAATGTTAATAACTCTCTACTTGATTTTGAGTCAAGATTTCCAGATGGTTCATCTGCAAAGATTACCTCTGGCTTTGTTGCCATTGCTCTTGCCGCAGCAACCCTCTGCTGTTGTCCACCAGACAATTCATTAGGTCTATGTGTTAGACGATCGTCAATATCAACAGTTTCAACAACTTTTTTTACCCAGTCCATGTCAGGTTTTCTACCAGCTATAGAAGAAGGTAGTGTAATATTTTCTTCTGCTGTAAGTGTTGGTATTAAATTAAAAGCCTGAAAAATAAAACCAAAACTATCTCTTCTTATTTTTGTTAACTGTTTATCATTTAATTTTGAAATATCATTGCCTTTTAAAAATATCTGACCTGATGTTGGTCTATCAAGCCCAGCTAAACAATGAAGTAAGGTTGATTTTCCAGACCCAGATGGCCCCATAATTGCTGTGAACTCGTTTTCTTTAAATTCAATATTGATACTGTCTAAGGCCGTAACACTTGTCTCTTTTTCACCATAGACTTTTGTTAAGTTTGTTGAATTGATAATTTTATTCATGAATTTAATACTAGATTCAGAGGAAATATATGATATTTTTTTTAGTCTTGTAACAAAAAGTTAACAATAATAACTTTGAAATTAATGATTGATGGTCTAAATTGGTAACAATGATACATTCAAATAACTGGAACTGGTGGACTCTACATATGTAGGTGCCTAGTTTTATGTATTTTGAATAAGCCGGGCACTGCCCGGTTTTTTTTATTTTGGAGGAAACATGAAAGAGCAATACAAATATTTACTATCGGAATCAGAAATGCCAACACAGTGGTACAACATAATTCCAGATTTACCTAATCCTTTACCACCACCATTGAATCCACAAACAATGGAACCAATTGGGCCGGAGGATTTAGCGCCGTTATTTCCAATGGGATTAATAATGCAAGAAGTTTCTCAGGACTCTTTTATAGACATACCAGATCCAATATTGGATTTATATAAACTTTATAGACCCTCTCCCTTATTTAGAGCCGTAAGGTTAGAAAAAGCTTTAGGCACTAAATCAAGAATATATTACAAGTACGAAGGTGGCTCTCCCTCTGGATCGCATAAACCAAATACTGCGATTCCACAGGCTTATTACAACGCGCAAGAAGGT
>CBFHGZ010000072.1:0-3979 GCA_965655535.1 Candidatus Actinomarina sp. | reverse complement strand
ATAATTCAATTGATACAGTCTTTTGTGCATTTGTTTGGAGAAACGTAAATGATACGCAAAAAGCTCTATCTGAGGTGAAAAGAGTGCTCAGACCCAATGGATTATTTATCCTTCTTGACATGACAAGGCCAAAAAATAAAATTTTACATGTAATTCATAGAATTGGGACTCTAATCACTACAACTCTTATAGGTTTTTTGACATTAAATATAAGAGACTATAGATTTCTCCATACATCTCTTGATAAATATGAACAGCCTGAAGTAAATTTTAAACAACATCCTTTCAACAGCATCGAAATAAAAAGAATGGGTTTGTTTGGATTTGTTTATTTAACTATTTTCAAAAAATAATTTTATTGATTTGCTAAGGCTAGGAGCAATTGTCCTACTTGATCTTGAGGTAGATTACCAGTTCTTCTTGCTACTACATTAAGTTCTTTATCAAGAAACACCCAGTAAGGAAAAGCATTCAGACCATACGCAGTGCCAATTTCTCTATCTAAATCATAAATTTGAGCTTCAGACCATCCTTCTTCTTTTAACCAGTCATGTGGAGGGTAGTTATCTCTAGCTCTATCAATTGATGTTGCTACTGCAATTATCTCTACTCCGTCAGGTATTCCAATCAAGTCAATATATTCTTGGACAGCAGGAACTTCTTTCTGGCAGTATCCACACCAATGAGCTAAGAAAAGAAGGACCTTTGCATTACCATTTTTTTCTAATGAAACAATTTCAGAATTTTCATTTGGACCTGAAAATATAGGTGCTTGTAATCCTCTTGCAATATTATCGTCATTTTCTCCTGCAAACTCAGGAAGAAAGTCGCCTTCAATTGCAGTTTCTCCTTCGGGTAAATTTCCATCTAATGGTTCATCTACTAAGGAAACTCCAATAGCAACTGCTAAACCAACTACCAAAATCACTGATCCAGCAATTATAAAGTTTTTATTCACTAATTTCCTTCCTCGATAAATCATAATACAAGAGTGACAAAAATATAGTTAAAAAAGCAGTCGCAGCCATTACAGGAATACTTATAAAACCAAAAGTATCAACATATTTTAAATTGCAAGGAACATCAATAGCACATGATCCTCCTGACCCTCCACCATTTTGAAGATAAATATGATATATGCCGATAGAGAAACCAATAAAACTAATATACGCATATTTAGAAACAGATTTTTTAAAAAGACCTATAAGTAAAAATAAAGCAATTGGATACATGAAATATCTTTGATACCAACAAAACTTACAAGGTATAAAGCCAACAACTTCAGAATAAATTAAACTTCCAATAGATGAAAATACTGCGACACTAGTTGCAAAATTATAGAATTGCTCATTTATAAATTTATTGAATCGCTTTTTAGTAATTAGAAAATAAATAATCGCTGCACAACTAGCCCATGCAATAAATGTAAAAAAAGCAAATAGTGAATTAAAAAATATTATTAAATCCATAAAATAACCCTATAAAAAAATGATAGGCGGCTTACGCCGCCTATCACAAATTTTTTTCTAAAGAAAAATTAGACTTTTTCTCCAGACTTGATTCTTGCCATTCCAAGAACTAATACACCAAGACCAACTTTGTTGATAATATCAGCTATTGTGTAAAGAGTCTCTCTTAGGTCAGCTAAATCTGAGCTGACAACTGGTGCAAGATATCCTAGTGGATAAATTATCCAACCAACGAGAATTAACTGCTTAATTTTTTCAAATTGTGCAGCTTCAGCAGCTTTAAGGCCACTTCCTTCATTTTGAAGTTCTCTTAGGATGTATCCATAAGCAATCATAGAAAGCACGAATCCGATCCAATATTGATCTGATCCAGCACTTGCCATTTCACCATAGTAACCAGCGCCAATCATAACTACTGCAGCTAATCCCCATGAACGGAATTTTGCAGCAGCTACTGCACCAACTGATGTTACTGCAATTACTTCAACTAACATCAATGGAACTGTAAGTACCCAGTCAACATAACGTAATGGAGTGTCAAAATCTCCAGATGCAAATGATACTGTCATCTTTTGGTAGTGATACCAAGCGATACCTGTAACAACTGCGGAAACATATACTCCTTTTCTCCACTTAGGATCAACTTCTCTTGATGACGCTAATAAGAACACTGTACCAGCCAACATTCCTACTTCTGCGACCATGAAAAGTCTATAAGTAAGTTCAGTCATTTAAGCCTACTCCTTTTATAATTTGATTATTTGTGAAATATTTCACATAAACTACTGTAAATAGATTGTGCACTTGTGAAGGAAATTTTAAAAAGTTTCTTAGAAAATATGTAACTTAATTTTTAGTTTTTAGTAGGAACAGATAAATTCTCGTTACCCCATTTTTTCAAATAAGACTCTAACTTAAATTTTCTGGCAGTTGAATCAGAAGTCATATATCTAATTTTTCCATAGATATCTCTTTCTGGTCCCCATGCTCTATCATATCTACCTAAAATCCAAAAAACACCGGAGTATGAATTGGGGTCACGACCGTCTAATGAAAATCTATCATTTAAATTGATCATATACGAAAGAGCAAGTTGAGGGTTTGGAGTCCATTCTAAAATCTTTTTTCCCCAGAGCATTCTTAAATAGTTTTGTATTGTACCTTCTAGCCTAAGTTGATTTTGGGCAGCATTCCATATTTCGTCGTGAGTTTGAGAATAAGTAAGTTCATCTAAGTTATATAAGTATTCCCTCTTGTCGTTTGCATGTTCAGCTAATGTTTTCAAAGCCCACTCGGGTAATGAAGAATATTGGTTGTAATTAGCTCGACGAACACACGTATGGTAACCAAGCTCCCTCCAGGTGATTAACTCGTCCATAAAACTTTCAAAATTAGCCGATCCACCCCACCAGCCTTCTCTCCTGCCTACCATTTTTGGATTAATTTTTTCTAAAGACCATCTGTCATATTTTGAAACAACTTCAAACACTTCATGAGTTGAAATGTGACCAAAGTGGAAATAAGGTGACAATCTACTACTGGCATCCTTTGATGGGTCGCTTCTATGTTGCGCATAGTCGTTAAATCCATTCTCAATGAAACTGTTCATTCTAGATATAGCTTTTGAACGACCTCCTTCTATATGACTAACTTCGACAGACTTATCGATTTCTAGTTCCTCTAAAAAAGAATTTATATCAGTGTTTTCAAAATCAAAAGGTTTCCAAGTGCTAAATAAATTTTCTATAGATTTTGAATTAAATTTATTATTTAACTGGTTTAATGGTTCAGGTTCAGGAACTTCTATTAGAAAGTCTTCTAAGTTTTTATGTAAATACCTTCTAAAATCATGTGCCCTTACATACTCTTTCTCAGCCAATCTAATTGGCACCAAACCATTTGAGTCAACAAGTTCATATCGTGTATCTATGTCTCCTGAAGCTTTGGCAATCATTTGTGGAACAAAATATGTTGGATAATCATCAGTAATTACAACAGATGCTTTTTTTGCCAATTCACCAAGTAAATGTTCTGACTCCTTTGGCTTAGTTTCAACAAATGGATAATAAAAAGCATTTGTTTTTGAAATAGTTTCTGAAACTTCATTCATTCCGTCAAGTGTGAACTTATGGAACCTTATACTTGACATTGGATAATCCAAAATAAGAGGTTCAAAAATTACCAATGGTTGAGATAATTTATTTGCCCACTCAATAGCTCTTTCTAGAGCAAAATTATATTCAACACGTTTGAAAGCAATCATCCAATAAACTACATACTCAGACTTTTTAATATCTGGCTGAGAGTCGTTTAATGTAGTTATTCTGGAAATAGGTACTTGAACCATTAAGTACATTTTAAAATAAATAGAATTTTTTATGAACGAGAATATGACTTTATAATTTACAGAATTCAAAGTTTCGAGTTAAAATTAGAAAGTTAATTATGGGTGCAATAGAAATTTCAAATGTAGGAAAAATTTATCCTAACGGTACTCGAGCTCTTGAAGA
>CBFHGZ010000071.1:3456-3992 GCA_965655535.1 Candidatus Actinomarina sp. | reverse complement strand
GATTTAATTTCTAATGGTGGTTCAACATTTTTTGGTATTTTTTTTCTGTTATCTTCGTCAAAAGACCATTTACCACCTACTGGATTTCCAGTTTCATCAATGAGTATATTAAGTTTTTTTCTAGCTTTTTGATAAAAAGAAGCCATACGGTAAGTCTTTTTGCCCTTTGCCATTTCAATGAACTCTTCTCTTGAAAATAAAAACATAGGGGATTTAGTAATTCTGACTTCAATTTGGTTTTGAGCTAATTTTTTCAAAAATTTTAATTCAAAAGGCTTATCCTCGATTTCGTAAATATTGATTTCTTGAATTTTTTTATTTTTTAAAAAATCAATTAAAAAATCAACATACTCTAACTCATCTGTTCTCTGATCTAATTCAAAGTAGTTAACTTTTATTGAATTTTTTAATAGCTCATCTCTATACTCACGCATTGCTGCTAGGAATAAATAAATTTTAGATTTGTGATATTTAAATTCTTTACAAAGTCCAAAATCTTCTGCCATAAAAACTTCATTACAGTTGTTTTTCTTGAG
>CBFHGZ010000071.1:0-3446 GCA_965655535.1 Candidatus Actinomarina sp. | reverse complement strand
CCTAGGGGGAAACATGGATATTAAAGTATTGGATAATGGATTTATTCCAGAATCAATTTCTGAAAGTCTCTCAAGTGATTTTCAAGATGTAGAAGAAGTAGCGAGCCAACTTCCAAAGATACTAGCTAATGAACATATTGAGACCAGTGTCAAGAATATTAATCCCAATAAGGATATTTCAAATCTTTCAGACAGTGAACTAGAAAGAGCAATGCTTCTTTATTCGTATATCGGCCATGCTTATATGTGGGGAAAAAAAGAAGTTCAAAATGTCATACCTAGAGAATTAGCCATCACTTGGCACAGCATTGCAAAAAAATTAGATAGACCTCCAATTCTTTCCTACGCATCATATGCTTTGAATAACTGGAAAATTCATGATCCAAATAAACCATTTGATGTCGAAAATATAGACATCTTACAAAATTTTCTTGGTGGAGTCGATGAAGACTGGTTTATTATGATTCACGTTGCAATTGAATATGAGGCAAAAAATTTATTATCCAACCTTAAAACTTATTTTTTAGATCAGTCAGAAAATATTCAACAACTTGAAGACTCATATACAAGCATTAAAAAAATAAATTCAATTATGAACAGAATGCCAGAAAAGTGCGATCCTTTTATTTATTACAACAGAGTTAGACCTTATATATTTGGTTGGAAAAATAATCCAGCAACACCTGAAGGCGTTGTTTATGAAGGAGTAGACGAATACAACAATCAGCCACAATTATTTAGAGGCGAAACAGGTGCACAAAGTTCTATTGTGCCATGTCTTGATGCATTTTTAGGTGTTACTCATTCGAACGATCCACTTCGAGAGTATCTGGATGAGATGAGGCTTTACATGCCGAAGAATCATAGAGATGTATTAAATTATTTAGATGAGTGGTCTCAATCAGAAAGAGGCGAGTTAGAACTTCAAGATGATGCAAAACAAATAGTGCACTCATTAATTGAGGAAGTTCATAAATTTAGGAATAAACATTTGGAATACGCAAGAGTTTATATATTTGAACAGTCATTAACAAACAGTTCAAATTCTAATATTGTTGGAACAGGTGGAACTCCATTTATGAAATATTTGGATAAGCACTTACAAGAAACAGTGGCAGATGGTTAAAAAGCTAGGTATTCCTAAAGAAGTTAAAACTAGCGAAGGTAGAGTTAGCTTAATCCCACAACATATAACTCAATTTACAGGATTAGCTGATATCTTTGTTGAAGAAAACGCTGGCGTTGGTGCGGGATTTTCAGATAAAGATTATGAAATAGCTGGAGCAAAAATAGTCACATCAGCTGAAGAGCTTTATGGCGTCTCTGATGTCATTTGTAAAGTTAAAGAACCTCAGGAATCTGAATATGACCTACTTAGACCAGAACATGTTTTATTTGGCTATTTACACTTGGCTTCAAACCTTAAATTGACAAAAAAACTTTTAGAAAAAAAGTTAACTGCGATTGCAACAGAAATGATAATGAGAGATGGGATATATCCGTTGCTCGCTCCTATGTCGAAGATTGCTGGAAATCTTGCAATTCAAAAAGGTATGCAATTTCTAGAATTTAATAACAACGGAAAAGGTATATTGCTTTCTTCAATTTCAGGCAACAACAACACTCAGGTTGTTGTAGTTGGTTGTGGTGATGTTGGAAAAAATTCTATACACAAAGCAATTCAATTGGGTGCAAATGTTATAGCTATAGATATCAATGAAACAGTTCTTAATAGTTTAAACGATATGTATGAAGATAAAATAACAACTTACATAAGTGGAAGTGATGAAGCTTCTGCATCAATTCGTACTGCAGATTTAGTAATTGGTGCAGTGTTGTTGCCTGGAAGAAAGCCTCCAATTGTTATAACTAATGATGATATTCAACATATGGAAAAAGGGACTGTAATAGTTGATGTTGCAATAGATCAAGGGGGTTGTGTTGAAGGAGTTGTCGCTAATACTCATAATGAACCTTTTGAAATAAGGGATGGAGTGATTATCTCTGCTATTGCAAATTTACCTGGAGCTGTTCCAAAGACGTCTTCAATTGAACTATCAACAGAATTGCAAAATTTTGTAGAACACATTCTTATTGAAGATTGGTTTGAAAAGTACAAGTCTGATGAAAATTTATCTCCTTCTCTACAAATACATAACGGATTGTTGCTTTCCCAAGAAGTTGGAGACAGTTTAAGCCTTAGTGTATCTAAACTAATTTAGGTTTCCAAGATTTTCTAGAATCAAAAAACTCTTTTATCTTATTTTCATATTCAAGCGTTATATCAATTTTGTCTATTCCATTAAGAATTCTATTTTGCGAAAAGTCATCTAATTCAAAATTAAAAATAATATCTTCACACTGGACTTCTTTTTTTTCTACAGAAACTGTTATTTCTGTTTCTGGATTTTCATTAACTTTTAAAAACAACTGTTGGATAATTGATTCATCTGCTTCTATTGGTAGTAGTCCAATATTGATTGAGTTCAATTTGAATATATCAGCAAATTTACTACTTATTATTGCATCAAATCCCCAATCTTGAAGACCCCAAGGGGCATGTTCTCTTGAAGAACCTGTTCCAAAATTCTCTCCAGCGAGTAATACTTTTGCGTTTTGGTAAAGGTTATTATTTAAAGGGAAGTCCGCTTCTTTTTTCCAGTCAAAAAATAAGTATTCTCCATATCCAGACCTCTCAACTCTTTTAAGGAATTGTTTAGGCATGATCTGATCAGTGTCCACATTAGACAAATTTAAGGGGAGGATAGTGGTAGTAAAGTTGTTTAATTTTTTCATAATTAAATTGTTCTAATATCTACAAATGTTCCTTCGATTGCAGCTGCGGCTGCCATCTTTGGACTCACAAGGTGTGTTCTTCCTCCAGCACCTTGTCTACCTTCATAATTCCTATTTGATGTAGAGGCACATCTTTCACCTGGTTGAAGTATGTCAGGATTCATGCCTAGACACATTGAACAACCTGCTTCCCTCCAGTCGAATCCTGCATCAATAAATATTTTGTCCAAACCCTCTTCTTCAGCTTGCTTTTTAACCAACGTAGAACCCGGAACAACCATTGCTTCAAGACCATCATTAATTTTTTTACCTTTTACTATTGCCGCCGCATCTCTGAGATCTTCAATTCTTCCATTAGTACAGCTACCAATAAATATACGATCGAGTTTGATATCCTTAATTTTTTGACCGGGTGTTAAGTCCATATATTCTAGAGCTCTTTTCGCAGCTTCTTTATCAGAGTTATTAGAGAAATCGTCAGGGTGAGGAATCGAATCGTTAATAAATATAACTTGAGATGGATTGGTACCCCATGAAATCGAAGGTTCTAATTCACTTGCATCAATTACAATTTCTTTATCGTAAACAGCATCTTCATCAGTAAAGAGCTCAGACCATTCATCAATAGCATCATCCCAATCAGCCCCTTT
>CBFHGZ010000070.1:0-4075 GCA_965655535.1 Candidatus Actinomarina sp. | reverse complement strand
TTACATCGTATGATAAATTTACTTAATCATGTAAAAGATGATGCACAATTTTTAATAGTTACACATCAACAACAAACAATGCACGCTGGAGATGTACTTTATGGCGTCACTATGGAGCCTGGTTCTGGTTCAAGAGTTTTTACAAAGACTAAAGAAGATTTTGAATCATTAATTAAAAATAATGAATAATAACGAATTAGCACAACTTGCTAGAGATTCAGCTACAAAAGCTTACGCACCTTATTCAGACTTTCGAGTCGGAGCAGCATTGATTACAAAGTCTGGAAACGTTTATACAGGCTGTAATGTGGAAAATGCTTCATATCCAGCTACAGTATGCGCAGAGGACGTTGCAGTGGTTAAAGCTATTTCTGAAGGTGAGACTGAAATTGAAACTATTGCTGTAGCATGTATTGATGCAAAATCTGAAACAGCATTATTTCCATGTGGTATTTCAAGACAACGTTTAGCTGAATTTAAAACAAAAAAAGTATTAGTGGTTGATGAAAATAGTTTTGAAGAGTATGAATTTAGTGACGTTCTTCCTTTTAATTTTGAATTTTAAATATTTTCGTTTAATTTAGGAATGACACTTAGCGTATCTCCAACAATACCTAAATCAGCAATCTGGAATATTGGAGCTTCCTCATCTTTATTTATTGCAATAATATATTTAGAATCTTTCATACCAACTTGATGCTGGGTAGCTCCTGAAATGCCACATGCAATATATATATCAGGTTTGACAGTTTTTCCTGTTTGACCAACTTGTTGAGAGTAAGGCATCCAACCTGCATCAACAATTGCTCTTGTACCACCTACTGCAGCATTTAACTTATTAGCAAGTTCATTAATCATAGTTAGATTATCCTTGTCTACCATTCCTCTTCCTGCCGAAATCACAATTTTAGAGTCTTCTAATTGTGGACCTTCTTTTTCTTCTTTAAAAATATCAAAGATAGGTATATTTGAATCCTCAACCTCTAAAGTGTCATAATTATCATTAAATTCAGCTTCTATAGGTTCAAATGCTTTAGGCCTAATTAAAAGGAGAGCATGTTCTGAATTGACTTTGGATTTATAAATACTTTCTCCACCATTTATTGAGTTGATAGTTTCAACAGATCCATTGCTAATTGTAAAATCGATTACATTTGATACTGGGCTTGATAATAAATCCACAGAAATAAATGAAATTATATCTCTACATACATAAGTTGATGAACTAAGAACAAGTTTTACTTCATTATTTTTTATATATTCAGAAATAATGGTTGCTATATTATTGAATTGTAAATTTTCAGGATTTCTTTTCACATATTTTTGAGTGATTGAGTCTATGCCAATAGATGGAGCATCATCTGGCCCAATTGTAATTAATTCAAATTCAGTTCCAAGCTCTTTTGCTTTACCTAAAATTTCTAATGTACCAGAACTCAATGTTGAATTGGACACTTCTCCAATAATCAAAGTTTTCATATAGCTTTTAATTCCTTTAATTTTTCAATAATTTGATTAAATGCTTCACCTTCATCTATAACTTTTTCACCAGCTTTAGAACTCTCGACATTTTCAATTGTTACAAATTCAAGGTTTTGTTCTGTAGTAAGCTCTAGTGTGGCTAAATCAATTTTTTCCACAGGTTTAGATTTTGCAGCCATAATATCTTTAAAATTAGGATATCTAGGTTCAACGCCACCAGCAGTTACAGAGATAACACACTTTTCTGGTAAATTAACATTTTCTGATCCTTCAATAGTTTGGCGTGTAAGCTTTACTTCGTCATTTATTTCAATACCTTTTACGTAAGAGATGCAATCTAAGTTTAAAAATCTAGACACCTGTTGAGGTACTGTACCGGAGTAGCCATCAGTTGATTCGGTACCAAAAATTACTATATCTGCTTCAGATTTAAGAGCTAATTGACTTAATACATTTGCTGTCATTAGAGAGTTTGCACCTTTTAAAGATGAGTCATCTACAAAATAAGCCTTATCTGCACCCATTTGCAATGCTTGTTGTAATCCTTTTTGAGTACCCTCAGGTCCCATTGAAATAATGGTAACTTCAGCATCAAACTTTTCTTTTAGCTGAAGGGCTATTTCAATACCATATCTATCTGTGTCATCTAAAACTTGTTCATCTGGTCTATTAAGCGTACCTTCTGAGTATTCCATTGTATTTGCTGGATCTGGAATTTGTTTTGCACAAACTGCTATTTTCATAAGGATAATAATAACTTTAAAACGTATTAATCAGAATTTATTTGCTCCAAATATTTAATCATGAAGTTCTGCAATTTATCTCTTGAGCTATTTGCAATTTCTATTACTTCATTGTGATCCAATGGATTCTTGCTTATCCCTGCTGCTAGGTTTGTTACAAGTGAAAAAGCTGCAACTTTGACTCCTGCATGCTTAGCTATTATTGCTTCAGGAACTGTCGACATACCAACTAAGTCTGCGCCTATGATTTTTGCATAATTTACTTCAGCAGGCGTTTCGTACGAGGGTCCTGTAAACCATGCATATATGCCTGATTTAAACTGAAAATGATCTTCTGAAACCACTTTTGCTAATTCAATTAGGTTTTTGTCATAAACTTCTGACATATCAGGAAATCTAGGTCCAAATTCATCTAAATTTTTACCAACTAGGGGGTTAGCTCCAGCTAGATTAATGTGATCGTGTATGGAAACAATATCTCCGGGTTCAAAATTACTTGAAACCCCTCCGGCAGCGTTAGTTAATACTAAAGTTTTGATACCTAAGAGTGAAAATACTCTTATTGGTAAAATAATATCTTGTATTGGATATCCTTCATAAAAGTGAGCTCTTCCTGATAAAATTGCGGTCAATTTGTTTTCAATGCTTACAAATGAAAGTTTTCCACTGTGTCCTTCTACAGAAGGTGTTATGAAATTAGGAACTTCTGAGTAATTTATTTGATATTCATGATCATATTTTTCTTCGAAGCCACTCATACCAGATCCCAGTACTATTAATGTTTCTACTGATTTGTTATCAATTATTTCAGAAATAAAGTTTTTAGACTCAATAATTTTTTCCATATTGTTAAGAATAATAAATTAAATTTGGTTTAAAAAGCTTGTTCCAGGAAATACATTTTCAATTCCAAAATATTCTGAAATAGTAGAAGCTACATTGGTAAAGCCATGAAGGTCTCCGAGATACAATTTTTGAGATTCTTTTTTAAATGCAATAAGGGGAACGTATTCTCTTGAGTGATCTGTTTTTCCATCAGTTGGATCTGTACCATGGTCACCACTTATTATTAACAAATCGTCATCTTTTAATTCATTTATTATAGTTCCAAGATGTTTATCGATTAACTGAAGTCCTTTATAATAACCTTCAGGATCCTCTCTGTGCCCATAAACCATATCTAAATCGACCAAATTTACAAATGTGAAATCATGATTACCGCTATTGATTTCTTTTTTAAGAAGTTCTAAGCCGTCTTCATCACCTTCAGTGTGTACAAAACTTGATAAATATTCAGTACCAAATAAGTCCATAATTTTACCTATTCCATATGTTGTGAAATTATTTTTACTTAAATGGCTTAATATTGTTTCACCAGGAGGTTCTATCCCATAATCTTTTCTATCATAAGTTCTTTCAAAACTACCAGCTTTACCCTTGAAAGGTCTGGCAATTACTCTTCCGATATTGTAAGAATTACAGTGTTTTCTTGAAACTTCGCATAACTCATATAACTCTTCTTTTGAAAGCACATCTTCATGAGCTGCAATTTGAAAAACTGAGTCACCAGAAGTATAGAGAATAATTTCACCTGAATTAAGATGTTTTTCACCTAGTTCTTCAATGATTTGTGTTCCAGAAGCATGTCGATTACCAATAAATTTATAGTTTGTTTCGTTTTCAATTTTAGAAATTAATTCTTCGGGAAATCCATTTTCATAAATTTGAAAATCTGTTTCTGTAATTAATCCTGCTAACTCCCAATGGCCTGTTGTAGAATCATTTCCAACAGATATTTCAGACAGTCTTCCTACTGTTGATTCGTTAATTCTTTTTAGTCCGTTGACTTC
>CBFHGZ010000069.1:0-4115 GCA_965655535.1 Candidatus Actinomarina sp. | reverse complement strand
AGCAAAAGAATCGAAACAAAAAATATCTCCAGTTGTTAGGAGGTTAGCTTCTGAAAATAATTTAGATTTAGATCTTATTGCAGGTTCTGGTCCTAATGGTCGTATTACTAGAAAAGACATTGAGAGTGCTTTAAATACAGAAAAACCAACTAAGAAAATTAACAATACTAAAACTACAGCTAAAGAAAATCCAACTAAGACTGAACATGTCCAAAGCGAATCAAATGCGGAAAACATTTCGAGACTAAGAAAAAGAATTGCTGAAAATATGATTATGTCAAAACAAACTTCTGCACATGTTATGACATCTGTAGAAGTTGATTTTGAAAACGTTGAAATATATAGAAGCAGTGTTAAAAAGAAATTTAAAAATGAAAATGGTTATTCTTTAACTTACTTACCTTTTATTTCACTAGCTACAATTCATGCTCTTAAAGACTATCCGAAGGTAAATAGTTCTTTCGATTTAGAAAAAAATATACATACTCTTCATGGACATATCAATTTGGGTATAGCAGTTGATATCAATCAAGAAGGATTATTAGTTGGAACAATTAAAAATGCAGACAATTTAAATGTAAAAGGGTTAGCCAGTAATATTTTTGATATTTCTAACTTATTAAGAGATGGAAAGTTTGGGTTGGAAGATGTATCTGGAAGCACATTTACTATTTCAAATAATGGTTCATTCAATTCATTTATTACATCTCCGATAATAAATCAACCAAATGTTGCGATCTTATCAACAGAGTCTGTTAAAAAAAGACCAGTTGTCATTGAATCATCAGACGGAACAGATTCAATTGCAATTAGACATACAGGAATTTTAAGTTTGACTTGGGATCACAGAGTTTTTGATGGCTCTATTGCCTTATTGTTTTTAAATACAATAAAAGAAAAATTAGAAAAAACTGTTTGGTCACAGGAAATAATTTGAGAAATCTAAACGTTAGGTGGCTAGGTAAGCTTCCCTATCAAGAAGCTTACGACTTACAACTCGGTATTCATAAAGATGTATCAAATGATAATAGTTTAGATGATTATCTTTTGTTACTTGAACATGACAAAGTAATTACAGTTGGT
This sequence comes from Candidatus Actinomarina sp., assembly GCA_965655535.1. Taxonomy (GTDB): domain Bacteria; phylum Actinomycetota; class Acidimicrobiia; order Actinomarinales; family Actinomarinaceae; genus Actinomarina. Next base: position 3,032 of record CBFHGZ010000069.1, on the reverse strand, counting down.
AGATCTGCTAAAGCGGAGAATTTATTAGTTGAAAAAAATGAATTACTAACAAAAAAAGTTGAATATGTAGAAACAGATCGTGGTGGGGATATAACATACCATGGAGAAGGACAGATTGTTGGATATCCAATTATTCGATTAACTGACCCAAAAAAGGTTATTCCATATGTCCGAGATTTAGAATCAGTAATTATTGAAACCTTAAAAAAGTATTCAATTGACTCTTTTACAAAAGAAGATGATACAGGCGTTTGGACCAAAAAAGGTAAAATTGCATCGATTGGAATTAAAGTAAGCAAATGGACAACGTATCATGGCTTTTCCTTGAACATTTTTGATTCGCTTGATGGGTTTGAACTAATTAATACATGTGGAAATGAGAGTGAAAAAGTAACATCAATACACTCATTCAATAGCAGTATTTCATTTCAAGATGTTGCAGAAGAACTAACAAAAAATTTTGTAAAGGTTTTTAATTATGTAGAAATAGACAAACAGTTTTCTCAATTTACACCTCGGCAATTAAAAACTAATAAAGAGTTCAATATTGATAGCATGGTGAAACAAGGAGTTTTTAATCCAAGTAAGGTATCAATACCATTAACAATAAAAGGAAACTTGCCAAATGAACCAAGTAGACCTGATTGGATGAAGGTAAAGGCAAATTTAGGTAAAGATTACATGTCTCTAAAAGGATTGTTGAAAGAAAAAAAATTAAATACTGTTTGTGAAGAAGCCTCTTGCCCTAATATTTACGAATGTTGGTCTATGGGTACAGCTACTTTTATGATTATGGGCGACGTTTGCACAAGAGCTTGTGGATTTTGTGATGTAAAAACAGGAAAACCTGGGTATTTAGATTTAGAAGAGCCATTAAGAGTTGCTGAAAGTGTAAAAAGTATGGGACTTACCCACGCTGTTGTCACATCTGTAAACAGAGACGATCTAGAAGATGGGGGTTCTAAATTTTTTGCTGACACTATTTATTCTATAAAAAATTTAAACCAAGATTGTTCTGTTGAAGTTTTAATTCCTGATTTTAAAGGTGATAGAAAAGCTATTAATAATATTATCGAAGCTAACCCTGAAGTACTCAATCATAATTTAGAAACCGTACCTAGACTACAAAGAGAAATAAGAACAGCAGCTTCATATGGTAGGTCTCTATCTCTGCTTTATTATGCAAAACAACAAGGGTTTTTAGGAAAGACAAAGACAGGATTAATAGTTGGGATGGGAGAGACAAAAGAAGAGGTTCTTTCTGTTTTACGGGATATTGCAAAATTACAAATTGACATAGTAACTATCGGTCAATATCTAAGACCAACTGCAAAACACAGAGCAATAGATAGATATGCCCCAATAGAAGAATTTGAGTTATATAAATCGTATGGAGAGTCACTAGGCATACCTCATGTTGAATCAGGACCTTTAGTTAGGTCTTCATATCATGCTAAAGATTCTTTCGCCTCTGTTTAATTTTATATATAATTGTTTAGATGTTTAATGAAGTTACTAAATCTGTAAGAGTTTTATCAGCAGCTGGAGTTGAAAAAGCAAACTCCGGACACCCTGGAATGCCTCTTGGAATGGCCGATGTTGGTGTAGCTTTATATAAAAACTTTATAAAAACAACTAACAAAAAACCTGATTGGATTAATAGGGATAGGTTTGTTTTGAGTGCTGGACATGGATCTATGCTACTTTATAGCTTACTCCACTTCAATCAGTTCGATATCTCAGTTGAAGATATAAAGCAGTTCAGACAATTGGATTCAATTACAGCTGGACATCCTGAACTGGATACCAATTTAGGCATTGATATAACAACCGGACCATTGGGTCAAGGTTTTGCTACAGGAGTTGGGTTAGCATTAGCAGAATCATATTTATCAGGATTGTTTGGTAAAGATGTAGTCGATCATTATGTTTACGGAATAGTTTCAGACGGTGACCTAATGGAAGGTATATCCTATGAAGCTGCTGAATTGGCAGCAAATTGGAAGCTAGGTAAATTGATTTATGTCTTTGATGACAACAATATTTCTATTGATGGAAGAGTCGATAAGGTATCAATAACAGATCAGAAAATGAAATTTGAGTCTCTTGGATGGCATGTTCAAGAGATTGATGCGCATAACGAACAAGAAATAATATCAGCTATCAATCATGGAAAAAATGAAACTACAAAACCATCTTTAATTATTGCTAAATCAAAAATTGGTAAATTTTCACCGAATAAAGAAGACACTAGTTCTGTACACGGTTCCCCTTTAGGCGAAAATGAAATGGAACTTTTTTTGCAGAATATTGGCTGGATTGGTGATGTATTTACACATGATAGAGAAGTTTATGAATATTTTTCTGACAAAAGAGAAGATGATTTAATAAATTTTGAAAATTGGAGTACAAATTTAGAAGAAAAATTACAAGATAAAGCTTTTAAAGAATTGTGGGACAAATTTTCTAATTTTGAAATTGAATTACCAGAGATTAATTTAAAAGACGATGTCGCTACTAGAGTTGGCGGAAGCAAAGTACTGGAAGAAATAGGCAAAGTTAACAAATTTATATTAGGAGGCTCTGCAGACCTTGCTGCCTCTACAAAACAGATTATTTCATCGGAGTATTATTCATCTGAAAACATTAATGGTCAAAGTCTTGAATTTGGAATCAGAGAGCATGCTATGGCAGCCATTACAAATGGGATAAATTTACACAGTAATTTGTTTGCCTATTGTTCCACATTTCTTGTGTTCTCGGATTACATGAGGCCAAGTATTCGACTTTCTTCTTTAATGAAATTAAATTCTTCTTATATATTTACTCATGACTCAATTTATTTAGGTGAAGACGGACCAACACATCAACCTATAGAACATTTAATGTCTTTAAGGTTAATTCCAGATGTTGATGTTATAAGACCTTCAAATAGTATTGAGCTAGTTCATTCCTATAAACACATGTTTTCAAATATAAATTCAACAAAAATATTATCTCTATCTAGACTAAATTCAAAATTTTTAAATTAT
>CBFHGZ010000068.1:0-4121 GCA_965655535.1 Candidatus Actinomarina sp. | reverse complement strand
ATTTCCATGATGAGGTTTTGTGCGATGGTGGAATAACGCTTCCTATTTTAGAAAATAAGATTGAGAATTTTATTACTAAATATAAAAACTAATCTTTTTTATTGGTAATCAAAGTACTAATTACTTGCGTATAGATTTATCTGACTTCTTAACGATTTCGTTTTTGTAACTTTGGTGAATTTCTTTTTCTTTATTTTTAGAGTCTATTTTTTGATTTGAAATCTCATTTTCAAGTAGGAGAATTTTATTCTGTAGTTCTTCAATTTTGTCTTTCATTTCATAGATAATTTTTATACCATCTAAGTTGATTCCTCTTTGAGAAAGATTTTGAATTTGAATTAATTTATCTATGTCTTCTTGAGAATAGCGTCTTGTACCTCCACCTGTTCTGTAGGGCTTTATCAAACCTTTCATTTCATATGTTCTAATGGTTTGTTGATGTATTCCTGATAAAGTTGAGGCTACAGATATAAAATATATTGCTTTAGAATCTTCGCTACTCATCTAGATACTTTCTTGGTGAGTCACCTGATTCAAATTGATCTCTAAACTTTCCAAGAAGTTTTTTTGCCGATCTAGATAAATTCATTGGGGGAGTTATGAATACTTTTACATAGAGATCTCCAGCTCTTCTGCCTTGAGGTGATATTCCCTCACCTTTAATTTTGAAAGTTTTTCCACTAGGAGTTCCTGCTGGAATTTTTAAAGTAACGGATTTTGTGAGTGTAGGTATTTTTATACTCGCTCCTAATGCTGCCTCAGTAAAGAGAAGTGGTACCTCTAAAATTAAATCCATATTGCTTCTCTTAAAGTATTTATGTTGCTCTACTCCAACCTGAACGAGCAAATCTCCATCTGGCGCGCCTGCATCTCCTGGGCCACCTCTTCCACGTAATCTGATGACAGTGCCATTATCAACTCCAGCTGGAACCTTTACTTTTATTGATTCACTTTGAATAACGCTTCCAGAACTTCTACATGTTTTACAGGCTTTATCAATAACATTACCCTGTCCTTTACAAGCTTGACAAGTTTGTGCAAATGAGAAAAATCCTTGGTTTGAAGCAGTTTGACCAGAACCATTACAGATATTGCATCTATGGAAAGCTTCTCCCTTATCTGCACCTGTACCTTTACAGTCACTACATGCAACTTCTTTTCTTAAAGGAACAACTGTTTCAACACCTGATGCAGCTTCAGTGAATGATATATTTATGTTTGTTTGATAAGTCTGGCCTTTTCTTCTTCCACCTGTGCCTCCAAACCCAAAAATGTCACCAAGGTTTCCAAAAATATCACCAAGATCATCTACATTGAAACCTTGATTGCCAAATCCTCCAAATCCTGAAGCTCCCATAGCTCTAATTTGGTCGTATTCTTGTCTTTTTTTATCATCAGCCAAAACAGAACTTGCTTCTGAAACTTCTTTAAATCTTTTCTCAGCTTCTGGATCACCTGGATTTAAATCTGGATGATTTTCTCTTGCAAGTTTTTTGTAAGCTGATTTAATTTCATCAGCAGACGCATCTTTAGATACACCTAAAATGGCATAGAAGTCTTTATCTAGCCAGTCTCTACTCACTTTTTACTTTCACCATTGCAGGTCTTATCAATGAGTCTTGAAATTTATATCCCTTTCTTAGCACGGATTCAACTACTTGATTATCTCCTTCACCTGAGTGCTCTACTGCCTCATGTAGTGATGGGTCAAAGTCTTCACCGTCGGCACCAATATGCTTAATTTGCATATCATTTAACACTTTTTCTAGTAAAGAATTTAACGTCTCAACTTCTTTAGGTGTTTCATCTTGACTAATTGCTATTTCAAAGTTATCTAAAAGAGGCATTAATCCATTTATAAAATAGGAAACAGAAGCTTTAGTTATATTTTCTCTTTCTTTTTCGCTTCTTTTTTTGAAGTTATCAAAATCAGCAGCCAATCTAAGATAGTCATCTTTGATTTTTTCATATTGGTCTAACGGAACAGATGGGTTTTCCTCATCTGTTCCGTTTTCTTCAACAATATCTTCTGAACCCTCTTCTAAATCAGCTTCTTCTAAAAATTCTTCGTCTGATTCGTTTGATAAGTTATCTTTACTCATCTTCTTCAACTACTTCACCCTCGACAACATCTTGAACATCCTCTGGAGTTTCAGATTGGCTGTCTTGAGCTGCTTGTGTTTCTGCGTATAGTTTTTCTGCAAAAGATTGACTTGCTTTTGTTAACTCTTCAATTGAAGCTTTAAGCTCATCGAGAGTTAACTCTTCTTTTTCAAGTAAAGTTTTTAAAGCGTCTTTTGCATTATTAATTGCATCTTTTTCTTCATCAGTTGCTTTATCACTATTTTCTTCAAGCATTTTGTCAGTTGAAGTAATCATTCCTTCAGCTAGATTCCTTGTTTCAACGAGCTCTTTTTTCTTTGCATCATCATTAGCATGTTGCTCAGCGTCTTTAATCATTCTGTCGATCTCATCTTGTTCTAACGCTGTACCACCAGTAATAGTAATGGCTTGTTCTTTTCCTGTTCCAAGGTCTTTTGCGTTTACATTTACAATTCCGTTTGCGTCAATATCAAAAGTCACCTCTATTTGTGGAGTACCTTGTCTTGCGGCTGGTATATCAGTAAGTGTAAATTTACCTAGTGATTTATTGCCAGAAGCCATTTCTCTTTCTCCTTGTAGTACATGTATTTCTACTTGAGTTTGATTGTCCTCTGCAGTTGTAAATGTTTCAGACCTCTTTGTTGGGATTGTTGTATTTCTTTCAATCATCTTGGTCATGATGCCACCCTTTGTTTCAACACCAAGTGTTAAGGGAGTAACATCTAATAACAGTACATCCTTTACATCACCTTTAAGAACTCCAGCTTGAATTGCTGCACCAGAAGCAACTACTTCATCAGGATTAACTCCTTTGTGAGGATCTTTTCCTGTAAGAGATTTAACAAGTGCTTGTACTGCTGGCATACGTGTTGATCCACCAACTAAAATTACATGATCAATGTCACTGTAATTTAATCCTGCATCAGATAGTGCATTTTCTACAGGGCTTTTTGTTCTTTCTACCAAATCAGCAGTGATTTTTTCAAATTCAGATCTGCTTAATTTTTCTAATAAGTGTTGTGGACCGGAATCATTAGCTGTGATAAATGGCAAGTTAATCTCAGTTTCACTTGTAGATGAAAGTTCAATTTTCGCTTTTTCTGCACCTTCTTTTATTCTCTGTATAGCCATTTTGTCATTTGAGATATCAATTCCTGTTGATGATTTAAATTTTTCAATTAACCAATCCATCACTCTTTGATCCCAATCATCTCCACCAAGTTTAGAATCTCCTGATGTTGACTTTACTTCAAAAACACCTTCAGAAATTTCAAGAACAGACACGTCGAATGTTCCACCACCTAAGTCAAAGACCAAGATTTTTTGATCTTCACTATTCTCAAGACCGTATGCAAGAGATGCAGCTGTAGGTTCGTTAATGATTCTAAGAACATTTAATCCAGCAATTTGTCCAGCTTCTTTTGTAGCTTGTCTCTCTGCATCATTGAAGTAAGCAGGTACAGTTATAACTGCTTCCGTTACATCTTCACCCAGATATGACTCTGCATCTGTTTTTAATTTTTGAAGTATTCTGGCTGATATTTCTTGAGGTGTATATTCTTTTCCTTCAAAAGTTTCTTTCCAATTTGTTCCAATGTGTCTTTTTATTGAACGTATAGTGTTGTCGGGATTTGTAATCGCTTGTCTTTTTGCAAGCTCTCCTACAAGCGTTTCTTCACCTTTAAATGCAACTATTGATGGAGTAGTTCTATTTCCTTCTGCATTTGCAACAACTGAAGGTTCTCCACCTTCAAGTACAGCAACAACACTGTTTGTAGTTCCTAAGTCAATTCCTACTGCTTTTCCCATTTTTTATCCTTTCTAAAAAAATTAATTTAACTCTTGTTCTCTCGGAAGATGACCTCTGACTCTTGGATAGGAGACAGGGGCATGTAGAAAACAATATTTTTTCTTGTTGTACATACTTATTACTGTTTCGCAAGCATCAAAACCACAAACTCTGCCTGTTGTGTATCTTTTTGATCTTCTTACACCAGGCTTAACTTGTGAAGCTGTTA
>CBFHGZ010000067.1:0-4172 GCA_965655535.1 Candidatus Actinomarina sp. | reverse complement strand
GAAAATGGAATTATAGGTCTAAAAGGTCACAGAAGTATAGGAGGAGTAAGAATTAGTTTATACAACAGTATTGATTATGAAACTTTTAACATACTTCAAAATTTTATAAATCAATATTTTAAGAGTATTTAATTGAAATTAACAAAATTAGAAAAGTATATTTTTGTAAAATTTCCAGTTACTGGGTATAAAATTTCATTAAAAAATTTTGATGACAATATAGATAAAATTTATCTTCACGAGGAAACATTAAAAGAAGTAAATTTTAATGAAGAAATAGACATAGCTTCTTTAGATCCAATCATTGCTACAGTTAGTCCAAATTTTTTAGTGAATGAAGACTCTAAAGAATTAGAAATAAATAATTTTTATTTATTAGATGGACACCACAGGGTTGAATATGCAAAAAGCAAAAAATTAATTCCACTTCTTAATTGTGTAATAGTTAATTACGATGATGTAATAATTAAACCATATGATTTTGAAACAAACTTAAATTTAAGTGAACTTATAAGTATATTAAATGATAATAATTTTACAGAATCTCAAGATGGAAACTTTAATATCAAAATTAGCAATAAAAATTATGTAAATAAAAACATTGTTAGTTATAAGCAACTGTATGAATTTAAAAGATTGTTACAAAATAAAAAAATAATCAATCCAGTTTTAAACAATCAATACACCACCAACTTAATAGTGCAATTTGAAGCATTAGAAAAGAAAGAACTGTTGTCAATGGATTATCTACTCCCTCCAAAATCCACCTGGATTGAGCCAAGGATTTAAATGAAAGTTTGTCATGTTATCAATTCTTTAAACAGGGGTGGTGCAGAATCTCATTTACTCGAGTTAATAAAAGCACAGCTTGATATGGATATTTCAGTTACAGTGTTGGTAATTGGAAAAGACAATTCAGACATATTTTCTATTGAAAATAATATTGTTGAATTAAACGTGCCAATTTTTAGATTAAAAGGCCCGAGGATGTTTAATTTAACTTCATATTATGAAATGTATAATTACCTAATTTCATCTTCATTTGATATTATTCATTCACATCAACCAAGAAGTGATTTTATGGTTGGATTTCTTAAAGAAAAACTTTTCAAAAGAGGTGTAAATTTTAAATGGATAGTTTCTATTCATGGCAAACATGATACGTATTTACCGAATTCAAGTATTAAAAATATAAAATTACTTTTTTTTAAATTAGTAAAAAAATTTTGGAAAAAAGCTGATGAAATTATTGTTATTTCTGAAGAAGTTAAAAATTGGTTTGAAAAACTTAATTTAGATAAAAAACCTAATGTAATAAGCTACTGGATGTCTAAAAAAAATATAAACAATCTAACTACAAAAGTTCCAACATTTGGTTACTTAGGTCGAATTAATCAAAATAAAGGTATTGAAGATTTATTAGAAGTATTTAATTCAATAGAAAATGAGTTTGAACTTAAAATCGGGGGAGTTGGTGAAGAAAGTTATGTAAATAAAATTAAAAAAAATATTAACCAAAGTCAAAATAAAAAAATTGAATTTTTAGGTTATGTTGAAAATCAGGACAAATTTTTTCAAAAAATTGATTTTTTTGTATTTCCCTCATACTCAGAAGGCTTAGGTTTAGTGCTACTTGAAGCAATGAGTTATCAAAAAATTTGTATTACAAGAAATGTGCCACCTATGAATACATTTATCAACAATCATTCAGGATATTTGTTTTCTGATAATAATGAATTAAGTGATGTAATTAAAATGTCTATTCAGAATTACAATAATTCTGAATTCTACAAAATGAAAATAAAAGAAATGACTAAAGTTTTAGATAGATATGATTTACAAAATTTATTTCCAAAATTATTAGAATTATATAAAAAATGAAAGAATATTCTCATTTAGAAATTGAAAAGCATTGGCAAAAATTTTGGTTAGACAATAAAACCATTTCTTGCAATGTAGAAAGTTCAAGTAAAAAATTTTATAACCTTTGTATGTATCCCTATCCAAGTGGTGATCTTCATATGGGACACATAAGAAACTATACAATTGGCGACGTAATTACTCGGTTTAAATTAATGAACGGATATAACGTCTTATCTCCTATGGGATGGGACTCATTTGGATTACCAGCTGAAAATGCAGCGATAAAAACTGGAATTCATCCTAAAAAGTTTACAGAAGATCGAATTTCCAATATGACTGATCAAATTAAGCGTTTAGGTTCTCTTTATGATTGGGACAAGGAGTTAGCGGCCCATAATGTTGATTACTATAAGTGGACACAATTCATTTTTATTAAACTTTTTGAAAATGAATTAGCCTATAAAAATGATGCACCAGTTAACTGGTGCAACTCTTGCAATACAGTTCTTGCAAACGAACAAGTAATTGAAGGTGAGTGTGACAGGTGTGACTCAATTGTTGTACAGAAAAATTTGAACCAATGGTTCTTTAAAATTTCAGAATATGCAGATGAATTACTCGATGGACTTAATGAAATAGGTGACTGGCCTGCAAATGTTAAAGCTATGCAAAAAAATTGGATTGGCAAGTCACAAGGCGCTGAATTTAGTTTGAAAATTAAAGACTTGGAAGAATCAATTAAAGTATTCACAACAAGACCAGACACATTATTTGGCATGACATTTGCAGTTATTTCTCCAGAACATCAACTTATTGATAAAATTACTACTCAGTCAGATAATTCTGAAATAATTAGAGAATACGTCAATTCAGCAAAGTCTAAAACTGAGTTTGAAAGAATGTCTTTAACAAAGGAAAAGACTGGTGTAGATACGGGATTGAAAGTTATCAATCCTGTTAATGATGAAGAAGTATCCTTATGGGTAGCTGATTATGTATTAACAAATTATGGAACTGGTGCAATCATGGCAGTTCCTGCTCATGATCAAAGAGATTATGATTTTGCAAAAAAATATGATATTGAGATAAAACAAGTAATTTCTGACAAAAGTCAATCTACAAATATTGACTCTGAAGCATTCATTGATGAGGGGTATCTTATCAACTCAGGGAAGTTCGATGGATTAAAGTCACACACTACAGGTTCTGAAGAGATTATTAAATTTTTAGTTGAAAAAAATATCGGTGAAAAGAAAACTTTATTCAGATTAAGAGATTGGTTAATAAGCAGACAAAGATATTGGGGTTGTCCAATTCCTATAATTAATTGTAATGAATGTGGTTTAGTTCCAGAAAATATTGAATCTTTACCAGTTCTTCTTCCTGAAATTGACGATTATAAAAATTCAGAAGACTCACCCTTAGCTAAAAGTACAGAGTTTTTAAATACCAAATGCCCAAAATGTGGTGAAGATGCAACTAGGGAAACTGACACAATGGATACATTTGTAGATTCATCTTGGTACTTTCTAAGATATATAGACTCTAAAAACAGCGAAAAGCCATTTGATTCAGATTTGGTTAATTCTTGGCTACCTGTAGACCAATATATTGGCGGAGTAGAACATGCAATTTTGCATTTACTGTATTCAAGATTTTTTGTGAAAGCGCTTAGAGATTTGGGTTATTTGAATTTTAATGAACCATTTACGAACCTGTTTTCACAAGGAATGATTAATTTTGGTGGTACCAAAATGTCTAAATCAAAGGGAAATATTGTAGACCCAGAATCATATTTTCAAACTCACGGAGCAGATGCATTAAGATTATATATTTTGTTTATGGCCCCACCCAGTGACGGCGTTGAATGGAATGATGGGGGAATTGAAGGTACAAAAAGATTTTTAAACAAGTATTGGGATAATCTTTTACAGCTAAATAGCCTAAAAGAAACCAAAACTGATAAAGAGGATGGATTGCTAAGAACACTTAACCAAACGGTAAAATCAGTAACCGAGCATTTTTCGAATTTTGAATTTAATACAGTAGTTTCAGATTTAATGAAATTAAACAATGAGTTATCTGAATACCTTAAGAACAGCAATACTATATCTTCGTCTACAAAAAATCTAGTAATTAGCAAATTTACTAGGTTACTTCACCCACTTTCTCCACATATTTCAGCTGAAGTATTTAGCTCAATATTCGAAAAAGATATTACCAAAGAAAGTTGGCCTGAATTTGATGAAAATTATTTAACAAATCCAACATTTGAACTAGTTGTTCAATTAAATGGTAAAAAGAAATTT
>CBFHGZ010000066.1:0-4293 GCA_965655535.1 Candidatus Actinomarina sp. | reverse complement strand
TTACAAGCAGGAATTTAATCAAAGAGAAATTAACTGTACTTTAGTTGTAAAGAAAAACGTAGCTCTTAGTGAAACTTGTGACTCTATGGTAGGTAAATTTATTCGTGAAGAAGACATAGAAATATTAAATTTTACAAATAATACTAAGTGTTAATCAAAAATTGACCCTAGTAGGCTGTCTTCTTCAGTATCAATTTCAGCTATTGGTTCTCCAACATTTACTACATCCCCTTCAGAAGCAACAAGGTTAACAATTTCACCTGCATATGGAGAATCTAGATCCATATCAACTTTGTCCGTCGAAATTTCACAGAGAACGTCGCCTTTATTAACTTTATCTCCAACACTAACTTTCCAACTGAGTAACTCTGCATCAGTCATTTGATCTGACATTGCAGGGAGTAAAATATTTTCTTTTGCCATAGTTTAAACCATACCTTTCACTTTTTTAATAATATCATCAACTTGGGGAATAACTGTAGACTCTAAATGCTTGGCTGATGGCATTGGGCTGTGTAAGCCAGAAATCAGTTGTGGTGAAACTATAAGTTCAGAAAATACTTCAGATTCTACAACTTTTGTAATAACAGTAGTTCCAACTGAACTATTAGCTGGTGCCTCCTGAGCCATAAGTAGTTTTTTAGTTTTTCTTACAGAATTGAGAATAGTTTCTATATCTAATGGAGAAATAGTCTGAAGATCGATTAACTCAACAGAGAGGCTACTTAACTCATCTGAACTTAATGCCTCCTTCACTACATTTACCATGTTTGAATAAGAAACTATTGTTATATCGGATCCTTCACAAACTATATTTGCTTTGCCAAGTAAATCTGAATTAGAAGGAAGGGGGTTCAAACTTACTTCAGACTTTCGTTTATAAATTAATTTATGCTCCATTAAAATTACAGGATTTTGATCTATAAATGAATGTAATAAAAGATCATAAGCATTCTGAGGATTTGAAGGTGTTACAACTTTCAAACCAGGAACATGACAAAACCAAGATTCAAGTGATTGACTGTGTTGTGCAGCAGCGCCAGTTCCTCCACCGCTAGCTCCTCTAATCACAATCGGTACATTTACTGCACCCCCGTACATAAAATGTAACTTTGCAGCTTGATTAACAATTGGATCCATAGCGTTAACGATAAAATCACTGAACTGCATTTCTACTATTGGCAAAGAGTTTGTCATTGAAGCACCAACAGCAAGTCCAGCAATAACATCTTCTGCAATTGGTGTGTCTTTAATTCTTTCTTCACCAAATTTTGCAAGCAAACCATCTGTTACTCCAAATGCTCCACCATAAATACCAATATCTTCTCCTGCGATAAATGCATTATCATATTGATCTAAAATCAACTCCAAAGCTTTGTTTATTGACTGTCCAGATGTTAATTCAGGCATAAGAGTCCTCTTCTAAATTAGTCTTTGGACTTAGTGGTGAATCAAGTGCTTTTTTAACAGAAGTTCTAATTAAATTTACAACTTCACCATCTAGCTCTTTTAACTGTTCTTCTGAGACACCCTCTTCTTGAAGTTTTCCAATGAATCTTTTAATAGGATCTTTTTCTTCTTTCCAATAGTTTATTTCATCACTAGTTCTGTAGAGATTTCTATCTGATTTTGAATGTCCTCGATATCGATATGTAACAGCCTCAATAAATCTTGGTGACTTTGTTTCAAGAATTTCATTTTTGAAATTCTTTACTGTTTTAAAAACTTTTTCAACGTCATTACCATCAATTTGAACACTTTTAATTCCATATGATTCACCACGGGATGCAATTGATTCACCAGCAACTGCTTTAGAACTTGCCATAGACATGCCGTATTGATTATTTTCACATAAAAACAATACGGGGAGGCTCCATAAGGATGCTAAATTTAATGCTTCGTGAAAAGATCCTTCATTTACAGCACCATCTCCAAAAAAACATAACACTATATTTTCTTTTTTTTGTAGTTGAAAAGATAGCGCTGCACCAACAGAAATTGTTAAACTCCCACCAACTATTCCGTTTGCACCTAAATTACCATTAGATAAATCAGCAATGTGCATAGAACCACCTCTGCCTCTACAATATCCATCTTCTCTACCTAGTAATTCAGCGAACATCTTGTAAGGATCCGCTCCTTTAGCCAAGCAGTGTCCATGACCTCTATGGGTAGATGTTATTAAGTCTTCTTTTTCAAGAGCAAGACATGCGCCAGCTGCAGTTGCCTCTTGTCCAATAGACAAATGCATAGTGCCGTGCAATAATCCTCTTGAAAACATCTCTTCTAAGGCTTCCTCAAAAAGCCTTATGAGCATCATCATCTTGTGTAGATTAAATTTTTGTTTAATATCTAATGACAATTTAGTTTCCTTGTAATGTCCTAAGGTTGTTGATTAAATTATCTGGCAACTGAACAGCTGACTTAGAAATTGGATCACCAGCTTTAATGTCCTCCAAAACCTCAGCACCTTCTAGCAATCCTAAAGGAACAAATTCTTTAGACTGCTCAACTGGATATGTAACACCATATGATGCATAGCCACCAATGCCATCAATCTTATCTCCTTTAACTAAATCTTTTTTGGCATGTCCAATTACTTCGGCAATCCAAGTTGTAGGTTGTAAGCCAGGTTCTTTATTGATTATTGCCATTCCTACGCTTCTAGGTGCCTCAATTGAAGCAAGATGATACGGACGATAAAAAGTGTAGTAAGGTCCAGCTCCCATAGAAAGGTATTCCATTTCATCAATTACTGTTTGATTGTCTGATTTTACAACAGAGAAGACACCGGGCGCTGGTCCAAAAGCATAATCTACTCTTCCTACACCACTTAAAACACCTCCATCTTCAGAAGGGATTAAAGTTTTGTTTAAGTCTTTAACTTCACTCACTGGTCCATTCATACCAACTCTATCTGGAGGCAAGCCAATTGCATTAGCCAATGCTGCCATTTCAATCATAGTTTTTGACCCATCCTCAAAACTTGCTAACATCTTTGGATTCATTTTCTTCATTGTTGCTTTTTCTAAACAAGTATCCGGGTTTGCTGTTTGATCAAGAGGATTATTTTTACCTTTTCCTACACATACGATTTCAAAACCAAGGTCAACAGAAAAATCATACAGCTCTTTACAGGCAACGGGCTCATCCCCATTTGCAACACTATAAATAACACCATTCTGATTTGCTTTGTTTGCTAAATATTTTCCTATGGTTACATCAGTCTCTACATTTAACATCAAAATATGCTTGTTTGCATCGATGCAAGCATCTGCTACTTCAGCACCAACCCATGGAACTCCTGTAGCTTCATAAACTATATCTATAGGTAACTCTGCTAGAGCTTTAGCATTATCAACAACCCCACCTTGGCCATTTTCTATTGAAGCAGAGGCATCAGAGTTATGTCCAATTTTATCTATACCAGCAAGCTTTAGCGCATTTTCTGCTCTGGCTAAGTCAATATCTGCGCAAGCAACTAATTCCATCCCAGGAATTTTTCCGATTTGCGCAGCCAAACCTGAACCCATTTGACCAGCTCCAGCCAGACCTACTCTTACTGGTCTTCCTAATTCTTTTTCTCTTTTGATTAATTCTTCTGTGTAATTCATGATGTTATTTTTAAACTATCTCCTACTTTTACTTCTGGTTTTTTTTCAGAACTACAACTTACATCACCTGGTAAAGCGGCTTCTGATGCTGAATCTAATTTAAGAACTAGATGGCCGAGGTTCTTAAAGTTTTCATTAGCAACAGGTCCTACAGCTGTAACTTTTAGTTGAATACCCGATAATTCAATAATCGAACCAACTGTTATCTCACCATTAATTTCATTTAATTTATGCAGAACAGCAAATTCTTGTAATTCCTCAGGAGCATTGTCTCCAAAAAAAACAACAATTCCTTCATTTAGAAAGAGATCTGCTTGATCGCCTATTTGTACGATCTCAGACTCATATATAGTCATTAGGCTTCGTTTACTTGATCCTCTGAAACTCCGGATACAAAATTCTCTTCTTTGATAAATTGTGCAAGTGGACCTGCAGGTGTTGTATCATGAATGTCTATTGTAGGTACGCCTTTCATTGGATATACACCAATTCTTGCGGTACCACCACAATCAATAACTGCACAAGCCATTGCCCCGAAACTTCCTTCTGGGGATGATTTAAAACCATCAAAAGCTTCTGCACCAGTTAAATCTGCAATTTTTTGTGCTACAGGATGAATTCCACCGCCTGTAATGCAAACAATATATTTTCTTTCATCTGTTGGTTGAATTTCTAAAGG
>CBFHGZ010000065.1:0-4679 GCA_965655535.1 Candidatus Actinomarina sp. | reverse complement strand
GCCTTAACTCCTTTTCCACCTCTACCTTGTTTTTTATATGAGGTTGAAGGTACTGATTTAATATATCCAGCAGCGGAGACAGAGACAATTATTTCTTCATCTTCAATTAAATCTTCAATTGAGACTTCTCCAACGTCTGGAACTATTCTTGATCTTCTTTCATCACCAAATTTTTTAGTTATTGCTTCAAGCTCTTCAATTAAAATGCCTTCTTGTTTTGCTTTACTTTTTAAAATTCCTGTTAATTCTTTAATCGTATTTTTCAATTGATCTTTTTCCTCTTTAAGTTTTTCCAACTCAAGAGCGGTAAGTCTTCTGAGTGGCATATCTAAGATGTGAGAAGCTTGAATCTCGCTTAACTTAAATTTAGTCATTAAAGATTTTCTTGCTGTTTCAACATCTTTAGATGCTTTGATAACTTTTATAATTTGATCAATTTTATTAAGAGCTAATAAAAGACCTTCTACAATATGAAGCCTGTCTTCTGCTTTCTTAAGTCTATATTTTGTACGTCTTTGTATAACGTCTATTTGATGTTCAATATATAAGCGTATAAGTTCTGGAACTGAGAGTATTTTTGGAACACCATCAACTAATGCAACAGAGTTCACGGAAAATGAATCTTGAAGTTGTGTTTGTTTAAATAATTGATTTAAAACAACTTGTGGAACAGCATCTCTTTTTAATTCAATTACAAGTCTTGTTCCGTTTCTGTCACTGCTTTCATTTCTAAGATCGGATATACCAACAAGCTTTTTATCTTGAACGAGGCTTGCAATTTTTTCCATAATTCGATCTGTAGAAGCCTGATATGGAAGCTCTTTAACAATAATTGCTGAACGCCCTCTGCCTAACTCTTCAACATCTGCAACGGCTCTTAGCTTTATAGAGCCTCGACCTTTTAATATTGCATCTTTAATTGTTGGAGTGTCAACTACTAAACCACCAGTTGGAAAATCAGGGCCTTTAATAATTTTTAAGTAATCTTTAGGTTTTACGTTTTTATTTTTAATTGTGAACTTAACTGCTTCTGTTATTTCTCGTAAATTATAAGGAGGCATGTTAGTTGCCATAGCAACTGCGATTCCCTCAGCTCCATTAACCAATAGGTTTGGAAAACGAGCTGGTAAAACTTTTGGTTCTGAAGTTTCACCGGAATAGTTTGGTTCGAAATCTACAGTCTCTTCATCGATTCCATCAAGTAGTTGAGATGATAATGAAGACATTCTTGACTCTGTATAACGCATAGCTGCTGGTGGATCATCAGGAGTACCAAAGTTTCCTTGTGGTTCAATGAGTGGATAACGAGTACTGAAGTGCTGACCTAAGCGAACAAGTGTTCCATAAATCGCTTCATTACCATGAGGGTGATAGTTACCCATAACATCACCTACTACTTTTGAACATTTTCTAAATGGTCCAGTAGGTCGAATTCCTGTCTCGTACATTGAATATAAAATTCTTCGTTGAACTGGTTTTAATCCATCTTTTACATCAGGTAATGCACGTGAAACAATAACTGACATCGCATAATCAAGAAACGATTTTGAAATTTCATCTTCAACTGCAATGGTTCCGTCAATTACAGCTGTCTGAGACTTAGGAGAAACTTCTTTTTTGGGTGTTGTTTTTTTAGCTGCAGGTTTTTTTGCAGCTATTTTTTTAGCTGGAGCTTTTTTTGCAGCTGTTTTTTTTGGTGTTGGTTTTTTTGCAGGCATTATACGTCCAAGAACCTTACATCTTTAGCATTCTGTTCAATAAACAGTTTTCTTTTAGAGACATCATTTCCCATTAACACCTCAAACATATCTGAGGCTTTTGCCATTGCACCTTTTGCATCAGCTAAAGTCACTTGAACTAATGTTCTTGTTTCTGGGTTCATAGCGGTATCCCACAACTCTCCAGCGTTCATTTCTCCTAGACCTTTGAATCTGCTGATGTCATATTTTTTACTTTTATTTTCTTTTTTAAAGGCATCCAAAGCTTCATCGTCTTTAAGGTATGTAATACCAGAAGATGCTTTAACTCTATAAAGTGGTGGCTCTGAAATCCACATTCTTCCGCTTGTTATTAAACCTGGCATAAATTTAAAGAAAAACGTTAACAACAGTGTTCTAATGTGTGCGCCATCAACATCAGCATCTGTAAGGAAAATTATTTTGTCATACCTTGATTCTTCTTCATTAAATTCAGCTTTAATACCGGTTCCAATGGCTTTAATGAGGGCGCTTATTTCTTCATTTTGTAGTGCTCTGTTTTCTGTAACTTTCTGTACATTAATAATTTTTCCTCTAATTGGAAGAATTGCTTGAACTCTTGAGTCTCTTGCTTGTTTTGCAGGACCAGCAGCAGAGTCTCCCTCAACAATGAACAACTCACTTTCTGTCGGATCAGTTGATGAACAATCGGCTAATTTTCCTGGTAATCCAGATGTTTCTAAAATACTTTTTCGCTTAGTTAACTCTCTAGCTTTTTTTGCACTCATTCTAGCTTTCGCAGCAAGAGCAGCTCTCTCAACAATAGCTCTACCTTCTTTTGTGTTTTTGCCTAGCCATTTTGGAAACTCTTCGTTGATAAGCACTTGAACTTTTGATTTCATTTCAGTATTTCCAAGTTTTGTTTTTGTTTGTCCTTCAAACTGTGGTTCTCTAACACGTACAGAAACAACACCTGTCATACCTTCTCTAATATCATCGCCACTTAATGAAATATCAGAGTGTAGGTTTCTCTTCTTTGCAAAATCGTTTATAGCTTTTGTAACGGCTGTTCTTAATCCTTCTTCGTGTGTTCCACCCTCTAATGTGTGAATATTGTTTGCAAAACTTTTTATAGCGACATCGTCTTCCGTTTTCCATTGAAGTGCTACCTCAATCTCAGAATCCTTTGTTTGGTCAGTAAAAGAAATGACTTTTTCATGAAGAGGTTCAAAACCTTCATTCATATATGTAACAAAATCTACTAACCCACCTTTGTAATGATATTCCTCTTTTGTTGCTGGTTTTACCCTGTTGTCGATAAGAGTGATTTTTAAACCCTTATTTAAAAACGCAGTCTGTCTTAACCTTTCAGCAACAATGTTGTACTCGTAGGTTTGCGTCTCTTCGAATATTTTTGGATCAGCTAAGAAGTTAACTTTTGTTCCTGTTTTTTTAGAGGCTTTACCTCTTTTGATTTTTGACTTTGGTTTACCTAAATCGAAATCTTGAGTCCACAAGTATCCATCTCTTTGGACCTCTACTTTTACAAATGTTGATAGGGCGTTTACAACAGAAATTCCAACTCCATGAAGACCACCGCTGACTGTATATGCTCCAGATTCAAACTTTCCACCTGCATGCAATGTTGTTAAAACTGTTGTAAGAGCTGAAACTTTTGTTTTTGGATGTGGTTTAACCGGAATTCCGCTTCCATTATCTTCAACAGTAACTGATCCATTCTTTTCCAAAGAAACTTTTATATCAGAACACCTTCCAGCCATAGCTTCATCAACAGAGTTATCAACAACTTCCCAGATGAGGTGGTGTAAACCGTTTGGACCAGTTGAACCAATATACATAGCTGGTCTTTTTCTTACTGCTTCTAGACCTTCAAGAATTTTTATATCTTTTGAGTCATAACTATTTGAATCTTTTTTAGACACGAATTATCTCCAAGATACGTTTCTATTTACTTAACAGCCCCTTGCTGAACTCTTATTTTACTAGAATTATTAATTATTGCTGGCTATTAGATATTTGAACATCTATCGATTTAAGCGTAATTCCGGTCTTTTTTTCAATTTCTAGAAGAATTTTTACCTCATCAAGTAGTACAACTTTTCTAGCTCTTGTGTTGTCAACATATAGAACAAGTGTTTCGTTGATTACTGGACCTGGTTTGCAATCATTACTCCATGAAAAATCTGACTTAATTAAAAAATTCTCTATTTTTTTAGATTGTTTAAAGCTAATCCCTAAAAGGTTTTTATCAGAATTAATCTTTTCTGGATCTTTTTGTTGAAACACTGCTTAGTTTGTTCTGACTGGCATCAATAAGTATTTATATGAGTCTTCTTGTCCTTGAATCACCGCTGGTTTGTCATTTCCAGAAAACCTTAAAAATGCTGTTTCTCCATCTAAAACTTCAATACCCTGGATTAGATAATTTGGATTAAATGAGATTTCAAAATCTGTTATATCTCCAACCTCAAGACCTAAAATTTTAATATCTAATTCTTCTACACCTCCGCCAATATCCTTGTTTGTGGAAAATATGTTTAATGTGTTTTCATCTACAATCTTCAATGTTACGGGAATAAAACCCTCTGCTACTACAGTCGATCTATCGAGTGAGTTGAGAATGTCTCTCTTATTGACTTCAATAGAGAAAAGGTTTTCCTTTGGAAAAAGAACCTTGTATTCAGGGAACGTACCTTCTAGTTTTCGCACTGACGTATAGAAGTTTTCATTAAAAAAGTGGACTTCTCTTTCTGTTGAGTTAAGAAAAAGACTCCCTTCTTCTTCCTCGAATAGTTTTATTGTTTCGTTTAATGATCGAAAAGAAATTATCCCAGCATCATCTATTGGTAGATCGTTGATGTCGTTAACAGCTAACCTATAGCTATCAGTTGAAACAATTGTGGTGTTCTCTTCTGTGTTATCAAAATAAACTCCAGTAAGAATTGGTTTACCTCCTTCCGG
>CBFHGZ010000064.1:0-4750 GCA_965655535.1 Candidatus Actinomarina sp. | reverse complement strand
ATGTATTTTTGTGCATTAGTTGGTAAATCTTCAAACTTATCAACACTGGTAATATCTTCATCCCAACCTTGCATAGTTTCATAAATTGGTTCAGCTTCATAGGCAACATTTTGATTATATGGATAATCAGTTAGAATTTCGTCATTATATTTGTAACCCACTCCTAGCTGTATTTCTTCAAGCCCAGAAAGTACATCTAGTTTTGTAATAAATAATTCTGAAAGCGAATTTACTCGAACGGAGTACTTTAGTGAAATTAAATCTAACCAACCGC
This sequence comes from Candidatus Actinomarina sp., assembly GCA_965655535.1. Lineage (GTDB taxonomy): Bacteria > Actinomycetota > Acidimicrobiia > Actinomarinales > Actinomarinaceae > Actinomarina. Next base: position 4,476 of record CBFHGZ010000064.1, on the reverse strand, counting down.
ATCTTCTTCTTCTTCCAGTTACAACTCCAAACTCAGCACCTTTTTCAATTAAATAATCACCGATTTCATTTTCTTGTTCAGTTATAAAAGGACCACTACCTACTCGTGATATGTATGCCTTTGTGACTCCAACTACTCTGTCGAGATTGAGAGGCCCAATACCTGATCCAGTTGCTGCATTAGCTGCAGAAGTGTTTGAACTAGTAACAAAAGGATATGTTCCGTGATCTATATCGAGTAAAGTACCTTGAGCTCCTTCAAATAAAATAGATTTATTCTCTTCTATTGCAGTACTAACAAGTAGAGATGTATCAGAAATGTGTTGTTGTACCATTTCTTTGTACTCACTAAATTCCTGAATTATTTCATCAGCACTAAGAGGGTCATGATTATAAATTTTGGTTAAAAGATTATTTTTTTCATTTAAATTTGAATTTAATTTTTCAGCAAATACAGAGTCATCTAGTAGATCTTGGACTCTAATACCGTATCTTTGAATTTTATCTGCATAACAAGGGCCAATACCCTTTTTGGTGGTTCCAATTTTTTTGTCCCCTAAACTTTCTTCAATTAATTCATCAAGTATTTTGTGATACGGCATAATTACATGTGCATTTGCTGATAACGCTAAATTTTTAGTGCTAATATTTTTTTCATTTAGCATTTCGAGTTCTTTTTTTAGAAATCCAAGATCTACAACACAACCAGATCCAATTACAGGCATACAGTTTGGATATAAAACTCCTGAGGGAGTTAGAGACAATGCAATCTTATCTTCACCGACAACAATTGTGTGGCCAGCATTGTTACCACCTTGGAATCTTACAACTAAATCTGCAGATGAAGCAAAAAAATCTGTGACTTTACCTTTACCTTCATCACCCCACTGGGCACCGAGAACTACGGTAGTTGACAAATTTTCTCCTTAGGTACAACAGTGTATTTTAATAGTTGTTTGGTGCAATTTGAAGAGTTTCTTAGTCAAATAAAATTATTTTGCAAACAATTTGTTCAAATACTCCAAAAAACGTTGAATCAAAAACTCAACTGTATTAAATTTAATATCAGATTGGCTTATAACTTTTTATAAGCTGTCTACTTTTAATTAAAAGGAGATAAACATTGAATAAAAAAGCAATCGTTTCTCTACTTGTACTTGCATTAGTAGCCGTTGCATGTGCTACTGATTCAGGAGAAGAAGCTGCTGTTGAGGTTGTTGAAGAACCAACAACACTTGAAACTGTTCAAGCTAGAGGATTCCTCAAGTGTGGAGTTTCAGGTTCTGCAGTTGCTTTTTCCGAGACACAAGCTGATGGTTCTGTAACAGGAATTGACGCTGACTACTGTTATGCAGTTGCAGCAGCAATTTTCGGTGATTACAGCAAAGTTGAATTTACAGCACTAACTGCTGCTGAAAGATTCACAGCTTTATCAGCTGGTGAAGTAGATCTATTAATCAGAAACACAACATGGACACAAAGCCGTGACACAGAATTGGGTAACGACTTTGGACCAACTACTTATTATGACGGACAACAATTAATGGGTAGAAACTCTGATGGTCTTTCTGCTTCATCTACTCTTAAAGACATTGATGGTCTAAGAGTATGTACTAATGCTGGTACAACAACAGAGAAGAACATTACAGAAGGTGCAAGATTAGCTGGAGCAAGCATTGAGCTTGTAACAGTAGAAGCATTCCCAGAAGCTATGGAGAAATTCAAAGCTGGAGAATGTGACCTTGTCACAACTGATGGTTCTGGTCTTGTTGGTAACAGAGCTAAAGAGGGTGCATTGAATGACTGGGCAATTTTCCCAGCATCACCAATCTCAAAAGAACCTCTTGGTCCTGTATATCGTTCTAACGATAGCCAATGGGCAGACATCGTTAACTGGACTGTTTATGCTACATTCATCGCTGATGAGTATGGTGTAGGTAGATCTAACGTTGATTCTTTTGACTATGACGCAAATCCAGAAATGGGACGTCTCATGGGCAAAAATGACGGCGAATTGCAAACAATCATGGGCTTAAGTGCCGATGCTTTCTATAACGTTATCAGTCAAGTTGGTAACTACGACGAGATTTATTCTAAAAACCTAAATCCTGTCGGACTTTATAGAGAAGGTTCTGCAAACGCACCTTGGACTGAAGGCGGATTAATTTACGCACCACCAGCAAGGTAGTTAAAAACTTTATTGTTTTTATTGAAAGGGGCCACTGGCCCCTTTCTCTTTTTTTGAACTAAATTCCTACTAGAAATCAGAATCGTAGAATGGTATTATCAATTTACATAAAATATGAAAAAATTTAAGTTAAACACTGCTTTCTGGCGTGACGTACGCTTCCTTAAATGGGCAGGTCAAATAATATTTTTCTTACTTATTTTTAACCTAATTAGAAACTTTATTGGTCAAGCAATTATTAATTTGAATGAAACTAACTTACCTTTTTCATGGAGATTTTTAGGCTCTACACCAGGAATTCAAGTTTCTGAAGGTTTTGTGACATATCCTGAATCAGGACTACAGGCACTTCAAATTGGTATGGCAAATATGTTACGAATAACAGTATCAGGCATTTTTTTTGCGACAATTTTAGGAACAATTATGGGTATTGCCAGATTGTCTAAAAACTTCATAGTTGAAAGAGCTACAACTGGTTTAGTTGAGACAATTAGAAACATTCCTCTTTTGGTGCAAATATTTTTCTGGCAAGCCGTGATTTTATCTTTTCCAAGATTGGAAGAGGCTGACCGAGGTCAACATATTGTACATATAAGTGCTAAAGGTATTGCATTTCCATGGTTAGACCCCGGAGAATCTAGCTGGCTCTATGGTGTTTGGTTTATATTATCATTTTCAGTTGCTAGAAGAGTTTTTAAATGGCGTGTTGCAAAACTAGAAAGAGAGGGCGTTGATACGAAACCAGGTCTTTATTCCATGATTGCATTTTTTGTTTGGAACATAGCAGGTTGGTTTGGTGCATATAAGACTGTTGGTCTCATCGGACTCATTGCTTCATTTGTATCAATGTTTTTTGCATCTTTACCAAAGATTGGTTTACAACTTTTGATTATTGCGATAGGTGCGTATTTTGCATACAACTATATTTCTAAAGAAATTAAAAGAACCAATAGCGCTGAAAATAGGGGAATCTTGACAGATGATGATATTTTTAAAATTGTTATAGCTGGTCTTTTAATAGTAATACTCATAGTTGGTCTCTTCCTTCCATTTGGCAGTTCTTTAATTGATTTCTTGCTTGGTGAGGAACCATTTTTTAAATCTGATTGGGGATTACCACAATTTTTTCAAGGAGTTCAAAATAAATTGAACTGGGAGCTTTCAGGCTCTCCATTTAGTTTAAGTTACCCTGAAGCAATTCAGGCCGGATCTTCTAAATTTACAAGATACTCATTAGATGTAGGAAAAATAATGTCTGTAGGTTATTTTGCCACATGGGTTGGTGTTGTGTTATATACATCAGTTTTTATTTCTGAGGTTGTAAGGTCAGGAATTATGGCTGTAGCTAAAGGCCAAACTGAGGCAGGGCTTTCTCTAGGCTTAAGAAGAAGAACCTTGCTAAGGTTAATAGTCTTACCTCAAGCTTTAAGAATTATGCTTCCTCCTATGGGCAACCAGTATTTGAATTTAGCAAAAAATACATCTTTAGGTATTGCTGTGGCATACCCTGAAATAGTTGCAGTGGGACAAACGTTATATAATCAAGAAGGCCAGACAATTGCAGTGTTTATTATATGGATGGCATTTTATTCCACTGTAAGCTTAACGCTTTCATCGATAGTTAATTTTTACAATAGAAAACTTAAGATTGTGGAGAGATAATGAGTGAAGATATAGATTTACAAGAAAGCCCACCAGAAGTTCAGTTTGCTGGAGTGAATAGATGGTTAAGAGAAAATCTCTTTTCAAGCACAGGTTCTTCTATCCTTACTTTTGTTTCTATTGCTGCCTTAGTTGGTTTATTTAGATCAATTATAGGATTTTTCATTTCTCCAGAGCGTGAGTGGACTGCAATTACTTATAACCTTAGGCTTTATATGGTTCAGGCTTATCCAGAGTCAGACTTTGGAAGAGTATGGATAACTGTAGGATTAGTAATTGGATTATTAGGTTTGACTTGGGGTTTTAATACAGTTAATGAAAAAGTATTAGTAAAATCCATTTTTACTAATCTATTAAAAGTATTTGCTTCTTTAACCCTCTTAGTCATTATTGCACCTACAACTGTTGTCATAGACAAAGTAGAGGGAACAAGTGCAGAGGTTTTACAACCATCCTTAAGATATTATTTAGTGGGTGTATTTCTATCAGCAACACTGGTTTCCTTTTTTGCGAGAACAAGGTTTTACAAACAGTCAGTAGTAAAGGATTATGTCTCACTTTTTTATATAGGCTTACTTGTTCTTGCAGTATGGTTAGTTCGAGTTCCTACTGTAACTTTTGATAGTT
>CBFHGZ010000063.1:0-4779 GCA_965655535.1 Candidatus Actinomarina sp. | reverse complement strand
TATCAAGTTGAGGGAGAACATGCACAATATGCATTAGAAGGATCAGTAGCAATAGCTGGAGCCGCTGTTCAATGGTTGAGAGATAATCTAAATATTATTTCCGAGAGTTCTGAAGTAGAAGCATTAGCTTCTGAAGTTGAAGACAACGGAGATGTATATTTTGTACCAGCTTTTTCAGGTTTATTCTCTCCTCATTGGGATGAAACTGCACGTGGAGTTTTAGTTGGGCTATCTAGGTACTCAAACAAATTCCATATATCTAGAGCAGTTCTTGAATCAGTTGCGTATCAATCGTATGAATTGTTAGAAGCTATGGAGAAAGATACTGGTCTTAAATTTTCAAAAGTGAGTGTAGATGGGGGTATGATTGCAAATAATATGTTGATGCAATTTCAAGCGGATATTTTTAATAAAGAAGTTGTTTCTCAAAAAATTAATGAAATAACAGCTTTAGGGGCTGCTGCTGCTAGCTATATTTTTACAAATAATCTTACATTGGAAACCATGGATTCTTTTGTTTCTAGTTCATCAACCTGGTCACCTAACATTGAAAATAAGTTAAGAGAAAAATATATACAAAAATGGTCAAAAGCTATAAGCAAAGCAAAAGAATGGATTTAATAAAATTATTAATTTATGTGTACATTGGCTTTTTCGTACTTGCTGGAATTAATCATTTCTTAAATCCACAATTTTATGAACCATTAGTTCCTAAATTTATTCCATTTCCTCAATTAACGCATCAATTAACAGGAGTCATTGAAATAATTGCACCATTATTTTTATTAACTAAATATAGAAAAGAAGCTGCTCTTTTTATGATTATTTTTCTTGTTTTAATATATGGTGCAAATTTGTACATTTGGGTTAACAATCTTCCATATGGAAATCGTTATTTTTCAAACACTCAACATTTCTACAGATTTCTTTTACAAATAGGATATATTTTTATAACTTATTTAATTTATAGATATGAGTAATTTACAATTTCCAAAATCATTTATCTTCGGTACAGCCGTAGCTTCTTATCAAGTTGAAGGAGGAATTTACAACAATGATTGGACACATTGGGAAAATCAAGAAAATTCCATTTGTGAAGAACCATGTAATGAAGCTTGTAAGCATTTTGAACTATTAGATGATGACATACAATTAATAAAAAATCTTGGTATTAAAGCTTTTAGATTTTCAATAGAGTGGAGTCGTATAGAGCCAAAAGAAGGTGAGTATGATCAGGAGCAAATAGATCATTATGTTAATAAAGCTCAAAAGCTTTTAGACAACGATATAACTCCTATAGTAACTTTTCATCATTTCACTTCACCAGAATGGTTAATGGAAAGAGGAATGTGGGCATCACCAGATACGGTCAAAGCTTTTGTTAACTATGTTGATATAATGATGCAAAATTTATCTAAAGACATTGTTTACTTTAATACAATTAATGAACCAGGTATATTTTCAATGTTTGGTTACTTCTCAAATCAAAAATTTCCGCCTGGAATACAAAATGAAAAAACTTTTATAAAAGCTTCTGACAATATCATCAAAGCTCATAAAGAGTCGTTACATACAATAAAAAAGCATAATGAGAATTCCAAAGTTGCAATGACGCATGCACTACATGAATGGGATGATGGTGATAAAAGCGTACTCAATCAATATATTAAATATCACTTAGAAGATAAATTCTTTTTTGCATCAGATGAAGATGATTACATAGCATTGCAAACATATTCGATAAAAAGAACAAGTCCAAGTATATTTTTTCGAGGAATATCTTGGCTGCTCATAAAAGTTCCAGTGTTGAGAAACCGATTACTTCCTAAGTTTCTTGATACATTTTCTGGTAGAAATGATTTTGTAACACCAAATGTAAGAACAACAAAAATGGGATATGAATACAGACCACAAGCTGTTCTTTACAATCTACACAGAATTCATAAACAATTTCCAGATAAAAAAATTTTTATTACTGAAAATGGAATTGCAACTGACGATGACAACGAGAGAATAGAGTTCGTAACAGATGTTCTATCTGATCTACATAAATATAACGAAGATCATGGCAAGATTATTGGCTATTTATATTGGTCATTATTAGATAATTTTGAATGGGATTTAGGATATCAAATGAATTTTGGTCTAGTAGAAGTTGATAAAACTGATTTCAGTAGACACCCTCATGAATCTGCAAAATGGTTTGGTGAAATCTCAAGAACAAACAATTTATCAAAGCAATAAAATCTTTTTAGAATTTAGTCATGTATATTATTGCAGGATCAACAGGTACTCTTGGTAGTTCAATCGCTGAATTTTTATCTCAAAACAATGACATACATCTTATAGGAAGAGATAATGAGAAACTAGAAGCTCAGGCAAGTACATTAAATTGTTCTTATACGGTTATTGATCTTAATAACCCTATTGAACCTAGAGAGTTTTCAAAAATTATACAATCTGATATTGAAATACAAGGCTTGGTAAATTGTATAGGTTCCATTTTAATTAAACCTTTGCATGGAACATCTATAGAAGAATTTAACGATGTAATAACAACGAATCTATTTTCATCTTATTTATTGTTAGCATCATTCGCCAGAAGAATGAAAAATGGCTCAGCTATTTTCTTTTCTTCAGTTGCAGGCTCAAAAGGCTTGTCTAATCATGAAGCAATTGCTGCAGCGAAAGCTGGTATAGAGGGTTTTGTACGTTCAGCTGCCGCAACCTACGCAAAAGATAATTTAAGAGTAAACGCTATTGCCCCGAGCATTATGGATTCAAATATGTCGCAAAAGATTCTTTCATCTGAAGCAGCTATTGAAGTATCTAAAAACATGCATCCTATTTCGAAAATTGGTGATGCTGGTGATATACTTCCTGTTGTAAAGTGGTTACTTAGCGACGATGCTAAATGGGTAACTGGACAAACAATACATGTAGATGGAGGATTGTCTACTGTAAAACCTAGATAGGAGCTTTATGTCTGAAAAGAAATATTTAGAAACACATGAATGGTATTCACTTGAAGAAAATATTTTAACAGTTGGTATATCTGACTTTGCTCAAGGTGAACTAGGAGATATTGTTTTTGTTACCTTGCCTGAAGTTGGAGAAGAATTTAATAAAGGTGATTCGATAGTTGAAGTAGAGGCAACTAAAACTGTTGCTGAAGCATATGCACCAATGAATATTGTAATTACTGAAGTAAATTCTCAACTTGAAACTGAACCTGAGCTTATTAATGCAGATCCAGTTGGAGACGGTTGGATGGTTAAAGCTGAAGTAAAAGAAGTTGACGATTCTGGTATGACTTATCAAGAATACGAAGCTTTTGTTTCTTAATGTCTGAGCAAAAAACTACCTACCTTTACAACTTTCACACTTCACAAAATGCAAAAATGATTGATTTTGGTGGATGGTCTATGCCGTTTTCCTATGACGGAACATTAAAAGAACATAATTATGTACGTGAAAACTCTGGATTTTTTGATGTTTCCCATATGGGACGTTTAAGATTGCAACAAGACCAATTGGAGTTGATAAATTCATTAATTTGTTCTGAGCTTTCATCTATAGAAAATACAAAAGCATTATATTCTATATTTTTAAACGAAAATGGAAATGCTTTGGATGATGTAATTTTTTGGAAATTTGAAGACGATCTAATTCTTATATGTAATGCAAGCAATACAGAAAAGATAACAAACCATTTAACATCACATAATGTTGATTTCGATAATTTAACTTCTGAAACAGTTTTAATTGCTGTTCAAGGTAAAACTGCTATCCAAAAATTAAAAGATAAATTTACTATTCCAGAAAAATTCAATACAGGAAGAATTGATAAGTTTACTTATGCTCGAACTGGTTATACCGGTGAAGATGGAATTGAAATTATGTGTTCAAATGATGATGCAGATGAGTTAATAAATTATTTAATTTCAATTGATATAAAGCCATGTGGGCTAGGTTCTAGAGACACATTGAGACTTGAAGGATCATTGCCACTGTATGGTTTTGAATTAACTGAGGACATATCACCAGTTGAAGCAGGTTTAAAATGGACTATTACTAATAAATCCAACTACTTAGGTAAAGACAAGGTAGATGATCAAATAAATTCAGGTAATCATAAATATTTAAAAAGATTTAAGTTGAATGGTCGTCAAATTGCAAGGACAGGTACTGAAGTATTCAGTGAAAATGTAAAAGGTTTAGTTACCTCAGGTAATATTTCTCCTGTTTTACAAGTTCCTATAGGCTTTGTTTTGTTTGAATCTAAACCTCCTGTCGATTTAGTAAATTTTGATATACGTGGTAATTTGTTAGAAGGAAATTTGTTAAAAAAGAGGTTTTTAAGTTAATGTTTGTTCCACATTCAGAAATAGATTTAAAAAAGATGTTCGAGGAACTTTCCATAAGTTCTTTAGAAGATCTATTTACTCATATACCTGAAACTCTCAAGCTGAATGATGGTCTTAACCTTCCTGAATCTTTATCTGAACTAGAAGCCATTCAACACTTTGAATCTGTTGAGAAAAAGAATACCCAAGGTTTAGTTTGTTTTGCTGGTGGCGGTCATTATGATGTTTATCTTCCGCACACAGTGAAAACTCTTACTATGAGACCAGAATTTATGACTTCTTATACACCGTATCAAGCGGAAATTTCTCAAGGAATTCTTCAAATTCTTTTTGAGTACCAATCTTTGATTTGCGATCTTACAGATATGGAACTTGCAAATGCTTCTTTATATGACGGAGCAACATCTATAGC
>CBFHGZ010000062.1:0-4836 GCA_965655535.1 Candidatus Actinomarina sp. | reverse complement strand
GCAACACTATTTGCATCAGTTGCACTTGCCAGTCATCTTGGTTCTCAACAGGGTAATTCTGAAATAACTGCTGTTGTACCAATTGTAGCTCGTATCATTCCAGCTTTTATGTCCTCATTAGCTGGTCTACTTGCTGATAGATTGCAAAAGAAAAACATAATGATATTTTGTGATTTTGTGCGTATATGGGTTGTTTTAGGATTATTTTTTTCTACAACTTTATTCCAATTATTCATTATCAACTTTATTTCAGAAATCTTTTCATTGATGAGACAACCTGCAAGAGAATCAATTGTTCCTGAAGTTGTTAACGATGAGTATTTAGTCAAAGCTAATTCACTTTTTGTTGTAGGAACTTATGCTTCTCTTCCAATAGCTTCACTTGTATTTGGTTTTATTTCAGATTCAGATTTTATAGTTGATTTAGTTAATTTTGGAAATGGTTGGTCTGGTTCGTTTATATTTTTGTTAGACGCAGTTACTTTTTCAATCTCCTGTCTTTTACTGTTGTTCTTACAACCCAATAAAAATCAAGTCTTTCAAAGTAATGAAAGAACTGCTATTAATGACTTAAAAGAAGGGTTTAAATATTTTCTTAGTGTTTATGAATTAAGAATTGTTACAGTTTCAATTTCTCTAAGTCTTGTTGGTGCAGGTGCCCTTTTTGTTTTAGGAAATTCCTATTTAACAGAGTCCTTAAAGTTTACTCAAAGCTCTTTTGGTTTTATGATTGCATCTTTTGGATTTGGAATAATTTCAATTATGGTCATATTAAGTTATTTTGTTACGTCTTTTAAACGAATTCCGTTTTTTATTGGAATAAGCATGGTAATTACAGGAACATCATTATTGTTTGCATTTAATTCACAAGAATTTTCTACACTTTTATTTTTTATTTTTATTTCAGGAATTGGCTCAGGGTCAGTTTATTTATTAACAATCAGCTATCTACAAAGTACAACAAAATCCGAATTGAGAGGTAGAGTATTTGGAAATTTTTACACAATAGGAAGACTTGCCTTATTATTATCAGTTTTTTTAGCAGGATTTTTAGCTTCATATCTAAATGAATATCTCAATGTAGATGGAGTTTTATATGTTTTACGCTTTAGTTCTATTTTGATCTTGCTTTCAGGTGTGTTTTCATTTCTTAGAGGTTATAAAAAACTTTTTCAAGATTTAGGATTTGAAAATTCAAATTTTAATAGATTAAGATTAAATCTTGAAAGCGACGAGGATGAACCATCATGAACCCTACATATATAGCCTTTGAGGGTATTGATGGTTCAGGAAAATCCAGCATTGCAAAATTATTTTCTGAAAAACTTCTTTCTAGCGGAACTCAGAATATTGTGGTCCGTGAACCTGGAGGTACAAAAGTAGGTGAAGGAGTTCGAAATCTTCTACTAAGTCACGAATATAATGTTTCACCACTAACAGAAGCTCTTTTATTCAGCTCCCAAAGATCTCAATTAATAACAGAGGTTGTGAAACCCGCTTTAGATGATGGAGTAAGTGTGATTACTGATAGATGTGCTTACTCATCAGTAGCTTATCAAGGAGTTGGCAGAGATTTAGGATATGAGAAAATATATCAGCTTAACGATATAGCTATAAATTCTTTTTGGCCTGAAAAAGTAGTTTTGCTCGACATAAATCCTCATATAGCACTAGCTAGACAGGAAGTTGCTGACAGAATAGGCAGTGATAAGCTTGAATTTTTTACATCAGTTAGAGAAGGGTATTTAAGAATTGCCGAAGAATTTGAAAACAAGTTTTTGATTATTAATGCAGAAGAAGAAATTAAAGAAATTTTAAAACAGACATGTCATTGGTTAGGCGTTGAGTAACTTAAATCAAAAATTATTAAAAGAAGTTTCAAACCCTTTTCATTCTTATCTAATATTTTCTAACTCATCAAATTATCTTATTAATCAAGCAAAAATGTTTTCAGATCAATTAGTTTTTGGTGAGGAAAATAATTTAAGTAGCCATCCAGATATTAGATTTATTGAATCTGAAAATGTTAATACTCTCGGAATAGATGATGTTAGAGAGGTTATTGCTAAAGACAATCTTTCACCATTAGATGGTAAGTATAAAGTTATTGTTTTCCCTCCAAATAAATCTTTGACTGAAGAGGCTTCAAATGCCTTGTTGAAGACAATAGAGGAGCCATCAGAAAGTAGTATTTTTATTCTTTTATCTAATTCAAAATTTTGGTCTCATGCTAAAGATGATGCAAGTAATGAAATTTTAAACACTATAAAAAGTAGGTGTAGAACTATTTATTTAAATTCAGAACAAAGCTTCAGCTTTGATTTTTCAATAGATGACTTTTCTAACTATATAAACAACCATTTGAATTTAACTAACAATGCTGAATTTAAACAGGTAGCTGACTCCTTAAATGATTTAGAAAATTTTCACTCTGCAAGTGGACCAGAAAAGTTAAAAAAAGTAATTCTATTTCACAATGAATGCAACTCTCTTAAAGATAGTTTGCCAGAAGAACTTAATATTTCTTTGAATAAATTAGTTGTTGAATGTCTTCGATATCTTTCAGCATCTCTCATTAGTAGTTCTGATATAAATAAAAATAGATATCGGTTTGCTGAACAACTTGAAGAAGCAATGTCTAACATTCAAAATGGCATGAGACCGATAGTGGTCCTCAGTGAATTAACAACAGAAAAAGTTAGTTTATGAGCAGGATAGTCTTACTTGGAACTGGGTGTCCTAGTCCAAGCCATTTAAGATATGGTCCAAGTTCTTTAATTGAATACAAGGATGAAAAAATATTAATAGATGCTGGTTCTGGTGTCACTCAGCGTTTAAGTCAAGCAGGAGTGAAACCGTCAGAAATAGATGCTATATTTATTACTCATCTCCACTCAGATCATATTGTTGATTTATATCAACTCTTTATTTCAAGTTGGCACACTGGTCGGTCAAAAAGTTTTAAAGTTTATGGTCCAAAAGGAATAAAATCATTTTTTCAAAAGACGCTGGATGCATTTGATGAAGAGTTAAGTTTAAGAAAAAATTGGGAGAGAAGAACAAATAATTCAGGTCTAGATTGTGAAATTGTTGAGTTGAATTTTGGAGATATTGTTAAAAATGACAAATTATCTATCAAAGCATTTGAAGTAGATCATTTCCCAGTCGAACCGGCCTTTGGATATGCAATCTTTACAGGATCAGAAAAGATAATCTTTTCTGGAGACACAAGATACTCTCAAAATTTAATTAATGAAGCAGATAAAGCTGAATACTTAATCCATGAGGTATTTGTTGGATTAGATTTTGATCCAAAAAGAATGACAGAGGAAACTGTCAAAAATGTAGAAGATTATCACACCAGACCAGAAGAAGTTGCGAAATTAGCACAGTTAGCTGAAGTTAAATCGTTGATTTTAAACCATTTTGTACCACCAGTTTTTGATGAGAGTAAATTAAAAGAAACAATTGCAGAATTTTATAAAGGTGACATTTTTGTAGGTGAAGATCTTATGGAAATTAAATTGCTTTAGATTTGTTTACTCAAAGTTGTTTTTAGTATCCTAAACATATGAACATACCTAAAGTGCCAGGCCTACCAGTCATTGGACACTCAGTTCCATTTCAAAACAATGCACTTAACTTTACTTCAAAAATGCAAAAGAAATATGGAGATATTTTTGAGATATCACTATTAAATGAAAAATTTGTTGTAATACTAGACCCAATCTCCACAAAGGAAATATTTTTAGATAAAGATAACAATTTTTCTTCCAAAGAAGGATGGTCATTCACTCTAGGTCCAACTTTTGAAAATGGACTAATGTTACGTGATTTTGATGACCATAAATATCATAGATCTTTATTGCAAGATTCTTTTCGTCATGATGCAATTCATAATTACTTAAATATTATTCAGCCAACAATTGATAATTGGATTAAAACTTTATCAGAATCAAGAAACTTCAATCTTTATGATTCAGTTAAACAACTTATGTTCGATATTTCTTTGAGGCTATTTTTTCTTGATGTAAAACCTGATGAATCTAAATTTTTGAATAAATTGTTTACGGATTCAATTTCATCAGCAACATCTTTGTTGCGATGGCCACTTCCATTTACAAAATTAAAGAAAGGAATTGAAGCAAGAGAATATTTGCTAGATTATTTTCAAGAAAAAGCAAAGCTTGTCAATGAAGATACAGACAAAACATTGTTTGCGGAATTAGTGAGAACAAATAAAGGTGATGCTGGACTTTCAGATTTTGAGATTGCAGAACATATGATATTTTTGTTGCTTGCTGCTCATGACACAACAACAATTACTTTGACAAATTCCTTGTATTACCTATCCCAACATGAAGATTACAGAAATAATGTTTTGAATGAATCTTTAAGTGTTGACCATACTGATATTTCTTCCTTAAAAAATGGTAATTTTGCAGAAGCGATGTTCAAAGAGGCAATGAGAATTTATCCTCCGGTTCCATTTTCAATTAGATATGTTGTTGATGATATTGTTGTAAATGGTGCAACACTAAAAGGAGGCACATACACTACAATTAGCCCTCTTTTACTTCATCACGATGAAAGATATTGGAGTAATCCAAGCATTTTTGATCCTCTTAGATTTATAGATCCTAGTTATCACAATGATGCATATTTTCCATTTGCTGGTGGGGCACATACTTGTTTGGGTAAATTTTTTGCAAGCTATATGTATAAAAACGTTGTTTATAAGTTTGTTCAATCTTTTAATGACTACACAATTAATGAGAAATTAGAGATAAGACCAACACCCATTCCCCATCCACTTGAGGATGTAAGAGTCTCAAT
>CBFHGZ010000061.1:0-4931 GCA_965655535.1 Candidatus Actinomarina sp. | reverse complement strand
GGTCTACCGGCTCCTTTTCTTGCTCCACCTCGAGGCATAAAATGTCTTTCTTTTTTCTTAGAATAGTGTACAGTATTCAAAGGAGTAAGTAAGTGAATAATAAAATTTTTGCCCTAGTAGATTGTAATAATTTTTATGCATCTTGTGAGAGGGTGTTCAACCCAAGTCTTGAAGGGAAACCAATCGTTGTACTTTCTAATAATGATGGATGTGTTGTAGCAAGGTCTAACGAAGCAAAAGCTTTGGGGATTCCAATGGGTGCTCCGTATTTTAAATATGAACAACTAATCAAAAGAAATAATGTTCATGTTTTTTCATCAAATTACACGTTTTATGGAGATATGTCGGCTCGTGTTATGACATCGTTAAAATCTCTTGTTAAAGATATAGAGATTTATTCAATTGATGAGGCCTTTTTAGATATTAGTAGTTTTTACTACTGTGACTTAGAAGAAACTGCTCATGAGATTAGAAGTCTTATTAAGCAGTGGACAGGGATACCTGTGTCTATAGGAATTGGTCCTTCAAAAACCTTGGCTAAAGTGGCAAATAGGCAGGCCAAAAAATATGAAGCCTCTAATGTTTTTGATATACGAGATGAAGCAATTAGAGAGGGAATTTTAGAGCAGCTTCCATTAGAGGAAATTTGGGGAATTTCTACACGATGGGGAAGAAGACTTAGAAAGATTGGTATAGAAACAGCCCTTGATTTAGCTAAAGCAAATCCACGCTATGTGAGAAAAACTCTGAGCATTGTTGGAGAGAGAATACACTACGAGTTAAACGGAGTTTCGTGTATTGATATTGAAGAGGTAAAAAACAAGAAGAATATAATCTCCTCTAAATCATTCGGAAGAAAAGTCATGCTCTTACAGGAGTTAGAAGAAGCTGTGTCAAACTATACATCAAGAGCGTGTGAGAAATTAAGATCTCAGAATTCTAGAGCAAGAGGTGTGTATGTTTTCCTAAGAACAAGTCCATTCATCGATCCAGACAAGAGGTATAGCAATGGTGTGAGTACTTTTTTTACAATTCCAACAAGCAATACTTCAAAAATTATCAAAGAAGTAAAAAGATTAACAAGAAAACTTTTTATATATGGGTATGAATATCAAAAAATTGGCGTTATGTTGCTGGACATTACTGATGCAGAAAATGAACAATATAGTTTTTATGAGTATGAGAATTATGATCTATCAGATAGTGTTATGAAAACATTAGATAGCGTCAATGCTAGATATGGCTCAAGTGCATTAATGCTGGGAGCACAAGGTGTTAAAAAAGATTGGAAAATGAAGTCAGAAAAAAAGTCCGGTGCTTACACAACAAACATGTTTCAAATACCATTTGTGAAGTAAGAAAAGTCGGGAATAATCTGTTTTAATTAAAGATATGGTTTTAGAAAATCCATATGCAAATTCACTTGATGGATTAATAATAGAAGACCCTGTACAAAGTTTTTTTGATTACTGCAAGAAACGTGAAGCTGTGCGTATAAGAAGAGAGTCAGGAGAAGGATATCCTTGGAGTGATGATCCAATTTTACAAAAGGGACGTTTTTTAAATGTTTTTAGAGAGGATGACAAAGTAAGTAAATCAATTATTAAATTTGCTGAACCAGCAAAAGGGGACTTACCTTTATTAATCCAAGCATTATTTTTCAGTAGATGGTGCAACAGAGATTTAACTATTAATCAATTAACAATAAATGATTTAAGTAATCCAGAAGCTTTAAAAAATAAACTCCTTGGTTTAGAACAATGGGAGAATTTCACAGCATACCCAGTAGATGATTCTTACTGGGGTGAAAAGATATATAAACGAATTGATGCTGCAACATATAAATTTTATGAAAAAAAAGAAGAGTTAGCTGAAATTATATTAAATTCTAATAGAGATGTTATTGCTGCTACAAACAATGTAAATAAACAATTTAAGATGAATAATGACTTCCCAATATTTATGGCATTAATTGATATTGCTTGGTTTAGAGAAGATGTTATACCAATTACCACTGATGTTCCTACGGGTATAGGGGCTGAGCCATATTTAGACAGGCTACAAAAGTATTTAAATTTAGATAGCCACCAAGATGTAGGCAGTAAAATGATAGAACTTCAAAAAGAGTATTGGCCTGAAGCGAAAAGACAGTTTTATCCTATTGACATAGAGTATCAATCTTGTGAATGCAGAAAATACTTTAGTTATGTGAATGGGACAAAAAAGTTTGAAGGTAAAAATTTATTTAAAATTTAATTTTTATCCCAATGAGGAATCTAATTTTTTCCATAATTTTCTTGTTGAAAGATACCAAATTAGACCAAACGTAAAACCTAGAATAGGGAAAAGTCTATAGACAAATAGCACACCATAAATGGATGCAAGATATCCAATCATTAGTGTTGAAATTGTATTCATTAAAAAGTTAAAAGAGTAGTCAATACCTGAAATTCTTCCTCTTAATCTGTCAGGTGTAAGTATTTGGAGTCCGTAGGTTGAAAATGCCCATTGTGATCCTCCTCCACAATGTGCAAGAACTAATAAAAATACAGTCAAATAAAGAGATACAGAAAATGGTATAAAGAAATAAAATAATCCCCAAACCATAATAGTTAGGCCTATCGTGTTAAGAAGTTTTCCATCAGAATCGCCAAAAAAATATCTAATAGCAATTGGTCCCACAAGGGCTCCAACACCTCTTGCTCCGAACATCAAACCAGTACCAAAGTCTCCAGTCTTATAAATATCATATGATAAAACAGTAAACAAAGACAGCAGTCCACTTGCAGAAATACTAAATGTTCCTTTTGTAATAATTAATGAAAAAACATCTTTTTTAGAAGCTGCATATTTGATACCCTCGACATAAGTTATGCTTTCATTTTTTTCATTAATTTCAGAATCTTCACTTAAGTTTTTTTTGATTGAATAAACAATTAAAGCCGACAATATAAAACTGAAACTATCTATTGCAAAAAGCATATTCCTACTTATTACAGTTGTTAAATAACCGCCTATACCAGCTCCTATACCAGCCATAACACCCCAACTTGAGAAAAAGATCACATTTGCTTCAGCTAAATTTTCTTTTTTTACTACATTAGGCAATGCTGCGTCAGATGTTGGCATATAAGGAGAACCTACTACTGACAACATACCAAATGAAAATAAAATAAATACTACATTTTCAGTTGTTACTGCATACAGGATTAAAAGAACTGTTAAACCAGATAAAAATTCTGATATTGCAATAATTTTTTTTCTATTATATTTGTCAGCTAAATATCCTCCAAAGCTTCCCAGTATAAATAATGGAGCACTTTGAACTACCAGGACTAATGAAGTAATAAATGGATTTTCTGTTAAGCCATAGATAATTCCTAAAAGAGGAACAGTCAATAACCAGTCACCCCCAAGAGTTATTAATCTGGCTATAAACAACTTACGGAAGTTTTTATTTTCAGTAAGCAACACCTTATATTTTTTAAAATTTTCCATTTGCTTTTCAACTGTAACTGAACAGAGAAATAACTACTATACTTTAAAAATAATGAAAACAGCACTTGTAACCGGTGGAACAAGAGGTATAGGACTTTCCACTGCCCAAAAATTTATTAATCAAGGTTGGAATGTGTACATCACATCTAGAAAAGAAGAGAATCTACAAGCAGTGCTCTCCGAAAATTCACAGCTAAAAGGTTTTGTTGCAAGGGCTGATGACTTAGCTGCTGCATCTGAGACTTGTAGAAAAATTATTGACGAGACAGGGTCTATAGATGTTTTAATTAACAATGCTGGTACAAATCCCTCAGGCGGCAGCTTGCTTGATGTTGATCTTTCAGCTGTACAAAAAACATGGGATGTAAATTTAATGGGTCCTCTAATGTGGACAAGAGAAGCAGTGAAAGCTGGATTAAAAGAATCAGTTTTGAATGTTTGTTCTGTAGGAGGAATAAAACCATCACACTACATGGGGGCTTACAATATTTCAAAAGCTGGATTAATTTATATGACAAAGCAATTAGCAATGGAGCTTGCACCAGATATTAGAGTAAATGGTATAGCTCCAGCAGTAGTAAAAACAAAACTTTCAGAAATGCTATGGGCAGAGGACGAACAGGGCAGTGCAGATCTTCATGCACTTAAAAAACTTGGAGAACCAGAAGATATTGCTAGCTTAATATATTTTTT
The DNA here is from genome assembly GCA_965655535.1 of Candidatus Actinomarina sp. Classification (GTDB taxonomy): domain Bacteria; phylum Actinomycetota; class Acidimicrobiia; order Actinomarinales; family Actinomarinaceae; genus Actinomarina. Next base: position 740 of record CBFHGZ010000061.1, on the reverse strand, counting down.
ATCAAGTGAATCAGCTTCTTGGATAACTGGTGAAGTTGTAACTATTGACGGTGGTTTTTTACTTTAATTAGCCCAGAAAGTAAATAGCCAATTCGTTATACAGAGGAATTCCAATAATTATATTAAATGGAAATGTGACTCCAAGACTTAATCCTAAATAAATTGCTGGGTTTGCAGAAGGTATAGCATCTTTTACAACTGCTGGAACTGCAATATAGCTTGCACTGGCTGTAAGAACCATTAATAATGTTGAGTTTCCAATCGAAAGATCGAAATTTATTGACGCTAAAAGAGCTAAGAGTGAACCAACTAATGGGGTAATTAGCGCAAAACCTATTAAGCTAGCACCTTTACCTTTAAGTTCCCCAATTCTTTTAGCAACTCTTGTCCCCATTACAAAAAGGAAGATGTATAAAACATAGTCAAAAATTGTAATAGTAAAAAAGTTTAGGCTTGAAATGCTATTTTTGTTTATAAGGTAACCAGCAAGTAAAGAAGAGATTAATATTATATTTGGAACCTCAAGAAAAGCAGTTTTTAAATTCTCAAAGTTACTTAAATTTTTAGTACCAGTATTTTTCACTAAAAATAATGCCATAAATATTGCGGGAAACTCCATAACTACAAGAACTGCTGACATATACTCATCAAAATTCTGACCACCTGAAGAAATATATGTAATTGCAGTAACAAATGTTACCGCGCTAACAGATCCATAAGTTCCTGATAATGCCGATGCA
>CBFHGZ010000060.1:0-5144 GCA_965655535.1 Candidatus Actinomarina sp. | reverse complement strand
TATTGTGCCCAGCTCTAACTGATGAAGCTATAGCTAAATTTTCACCAACAACTTTGTAAGGAAATCCAACTTTTGAAAGTCTGTCTGTAACAACTTCTCCATTAAATGGATTTTTATGACACCAAAAACCCTCAACATACATTTCTTTGGCATATTGAATAGCAACATCTGAAAGTAATTGATTTAGCTCTAAACCGTCGACATTTTCAGATTCTCTTTCGTAAGCTATTTGGTTGTAAAGTTCAACTGCAAATTCAGTGTTTTCAGAAATGACAGATTGTGAATATTTTGGTATTTCCAAACAACCATCTTCTTCAATTACAACACTTGACTTACCAGTTAATTCATTAATTCGATTAACAACCTTTAATAAATCTGTACCGATTATTAGTTCTAGGGTTTGTTGAGGAGAGCCTTCAGGATCAATATAAAAATTTACTAAATTAGAGTTTTGTAGAGGACTTTTAAATTGCTGAGGAATTGAAGTTAAAGTAATACCAGTAAAAATTAAAGTGAGAATTAAGTTACTTAAAACTATCGAGATGCCTACACCCAGTAACTTACCTCCAAAGTCTGCTTTAGTTGAAAAGTTTTTTACTATATTCTGAAAAAATGATGCAAATGTTAATACAGCTATAAATACCAAGGTGCCGCCAAAAATTTCAGACAACTGTAAGTTTGAATTCAACCAGTTACTTATATATAAACCAATATCAAATGAATATCTAAAACTTAATGAAATTGCCATTAGTAAGGAAAATAGGTAATAAATTTGATAAATCGCACCTCTTTTCCAACCTAAAAATAGAAAATATACAATAAATACATATACTGTAATATCTAAATAATTCTGCTGTGATAGCAGAACTAATATGTTTTCAACATTTTCAACCATTTTTATTCATATTACGTTTAAATTTAATTAAATCTGATATTGAATAGTAGCAAAATTACGCTATTGTTTAAGAACTCCTACTTATTGTAGGTTTTTTTAATTTCAGTGACTGAAAGGAAATTATATGAAGAATCGCAAAGCTTTAGCTTTGATTGCGATTTTAGCTTTAATTGCTGCAGCTTGTGGCGGTGCTGATGAGGTGGTAGAGGAAGAAGTTGTTGTTGAAACAACTGAAGCTCCTGCTACAACTGAAGCTCCTGCTGAAGAAGCGCCTTCTGATCCATTAGTATTGGCATCACTTATGCCATTATCTGGTGATTTAGCATCATTAGGACCTGGTATCGCACTAGGAGCAAAACTTGCTGTAGATCAAATCAATGCTGCTGGCGGTATAAATGGACAACCAGTTCAACTTATTGAAGGTGATAGTGGTTGTGACGGAGCATTAGCATTAACAAGCTTGACTGATGTAATTGGACAAGGTGCTCAAGGTGTTATGGGAGCTGCATGTAGCGGTACCTCATTGGCAATTCTTGACACAGCAATTGAAAATCAAGTAGTTATGGTATCTCCATCAAATACAAGTCCTCAATTTACAAAAATTGATAACAAAGGATTTTATGCAAGAACAGCTCCATCTGACCTTCTACAAGGTGAAGTTTTAGCTTCATTACTTGTTGAAGACGGTGTGAGTTCTGTTTCAATTATTTCTAGAGCAGACTCTTATGGTCGTGGTCTAGCTGAAGCAACAGCAGAAGCATTTGAAGCTGCTGGTGGTACAGTTAAGACAATCGTTTATCACGCAACAGATGCAACAGAATTCACTTCTGAAGTAACTGCTGTTGGTAAAGGTGCTCCAGAGGCAATTGTTGGAATTTTATTCCCAGAAACTGGTTGTGGTGTTTTACAACCTGCATTCGAACAAGGATTACTTGATACACCTTGGTACATGACTGATGGTGTAAAAGATGCAGGTCTTGCGTCACTTTGTGGTCTTGGTACTGCACTTGACGGATTCAAAGGAACAGCACCTGGTTCTGCAGCTGGTGAAGCAAAAGATGCATTTGAAGCAGCTTATGCTCAAGTATCAGAAGATGGTTCACCAACTTTCATTTTCGCACCACAAGCTTATGATGCTGTCATGTTAATGGCAATATCTGCAGCTGCTAATGGTGTAACCGGACCAGAAATTGCTTCAGGTTTAGTTGCAGCTTCATCTGGTGGTGAAAAATGTATCGGCGTAGCATGTATTGCACTTGCAGCTGATGGTGTAGATGTAGACTATGTTGGTGCATCTGGTGAGATTGAATTAAATCAAGCTGGTGACCCAACCGCAGCTACATATGATATATGGACAACAGAGGGTGATACTAACCCAGTCCTATATTCAACGGACTTCGGTTCATAATCTTTAATTAGATGTAAAAAAAGGCCTGATTTATCAGGCCTTTTTTTTTATAACTAAAGTTTTCCTAAATATAAATCTATAACTCTCGGATCGTTAAGTAATTCTTCGCCACTACCCTGATATGCATTACGTCCTTGATCTAATACATATCCTCTGTCGCTAAAGGAAAGTGCTCTTTTAGCATTTTGCTCAACTAGTAAAATGGCAACACCTGATTCGTTTATTTCTTTTACTTTTGAGAAAACCTCATTGATTGCAACCGGAGATAAACCTGCGGATGGCTCATCAAGTAATAATATTTGAGGAGATGTAATTAAGGCTCTAGCAAGAGCTAAAATTTGTCTTTGTCCACCAGATAAATTTCCAGCTTTATCTCTTTTTCTATCTTTGAGAATGTCAAAATCTTCGTAAATTTTTTCTAATGCTTTTTTCTTATTTGTTTTTAAACTCCACGATCCTATTTCAAGGTTTTCTTCAATAGTTAATGAAGGAAAAACATTGGCAACCTGTGGAACATACCCAACTCCAAGATTTACAATTTTGTGTGTTGCTAAATTTGTTTTTTCTTGACCTTCTATAAAAAACCTACCACCCGATATATTTATAAGACCCATTATTGCTTTCAATAATGTAGACTTTCCTGCACCGTTAGGGCCAATAATCGACACAATTTCATTTTCATAAACTACAAGATCAACGCCCTGTAATATGTTTAAACCTTTTACGTAGCCAGCTGCTACTGCATTACATTCTAAAATTGTTTTATTCATCATCTTTACCTAGATATGCTTCAATTACTTCAGGATTGTTTCTAACCTCATTTGGAGATCCATCTGCAATCAACGAGCCTTCAGCAAGCACAACAACTCTATCAGAAATTTGCATAACTGCTTCAATATTATGCTCAACCATAATGATTACAATTCCGTCATCTGACAACTTCTGAATTAAATTTAATATATCCTCAGCAAGTTTAGGATTTACTCCAGCAAGTGGCTCGTCCAATAATAAAACTTCCGGTTTATGTATTATTGACCTCGCCAATTCTAATAACTTTTTTTGACCTCCTGAAAGTTCACGGGCATAAGATTCAGCCATATGAGATATGTTCAACTCAGCCATCACTTTGTTTGCTTCTTCATTTAAATCTATTTCATAGTTTTTTTGTTCATTTGAACTTAGTAAAGATCTAAATAACGAATCGTTCTTAACAGATGATGCTGAGAATAATAGATTTTCTAAGACTGTCATTCTGTCAAAAACTTTAGTTAATTGAAAAGTTCTAATCATTCCTAAACGAGCTATCTGATACGGTTGTAACTTTGAAATATTTTTACCCTTATAAACAATTTGTCCACTATCAGCACTTTGGAAACCTGATATCAAATCAAAAAATGTAGTTTTTCCTGCCCCATTTGGGCCAATAATTGAAGTTAATTCAGAGTCATTTATTGTAAGAGAATCTACATCAACAGCTTGTAATCCACCAAAAGACTTTTTTAAATTGTTTACTTCGATCAATTTATTTGACATCTAACAACAACTCTTCTTTTTTACCTAATAATCCACTTGGTCTAAATATCATTAATATCATGATTAGAAATCCAACTAGAAGAAATCTAACACCGGCCAGTTGCTGACCATTTGCATTTTCAAAAAATATGTATGCAATTCTATCTGTTTCAGAAATTATCACCCAAAATATTATTGAACCAAATATAGGGCCAACTAAACTACCTACTCCGCCAAGAATCATAATTGCCCATACATAAAATGTTAAAAGAGGAATAAATACAGTTGTTTCCAAAGATCCATAATTAAACGCTAATAAAACTCCTGATAAGCCAGCAATTCCTGCCCCTAGCATAAAGCTTTGAAGCTTTAACCAGACTGCATTTTTTCCCATTGCTCTCACAGCATCTTCATCCTCTCTTACTGCTCTTAAAGCTCTTCCCCAAGGTGAGTTATTTAATCTTTTTAACAAAAGTAAAACTAAAACAATTGAAATCCAGGCAATTAAACATACCCAAGTTTGTGATGGAGCGATGTCAAACTTAGTTGCTAAATTTGTAACAAAACCAGGCCTGTACTGCTGTAAGTTTTGGGAATATGAAATAATTCCATAAACACCTCCAGTTATGTTTTCTAAGTCTCTTACTAACAATCTAAAAATTTCAGCAGCAGCAATTGTTACAATAGCTAAGTAGTCTCCTCTTAATCTTATTGCTGGTAAACCCAATAAAAGCCCAAATAAAGCAGCAGAAATAATTCCTATTATTAATGCCACAAATAAAGGTAGGCCAGTAGTTGTTATATCGCCTTCTCTTCCGGCAGCATGAGGGATTAACAAAAGGGTTACGTAAGCACCAACTCCCATAAATGAAGCATGACCAAAGTTCAATAAACCAGTCCAACCAAAATGAACATTCAGCCCAATTGCACTCAATCCATAAATTCCAGCAAAAGTAAGAAGGTTTAATAAAACTCTTAAGTATCCATCTGGGTTTAAAGTAACAACTAAAACTATGCCAAATATTGTTAATCCAATTGTTAGAATTAAGTTTTTACTTCTTAATAGTCGGTTCACGAGATTCTTTCCTTTTGACCAAAAATACCTTGAGGTCTAAAAAGCAAAATAATTATCATAATTGCTAACGCAATTGCATTCTTTGCTTCAGTGTGACCTTCCATAAATGGTAAACCCACAGAAACTTGTACAAAAATCCCTATTAAAAAGCCTCCAACCATCGCTCCAAAAGATGTACCTATGCCTCCTAAAACTGTTCCAGCAAAAATTAATAAAAGTATTAAAAATCCCATATTCCAACGTACATCGTTGAT
>CBFHGZ010000059.1:0-5155 GCA_965655535.1 Candidatus Actinomarina sp. | reverse complement strand
ATAACCACAGAACTTGGAAATGTAACTCCGTTTATTATTCATCCAGGCAACTGGTCAAGATCTGAAATTAAATATCAAGCCAGAAAAATTGTAACAGCAAAGCTGAACAATTCTGGTTTTAATTGTATTGCTGCACAAATTATTGTTATACCTAAGCAATGGAGACATGCTGAAATTTTAAAAAAATATATTAATTACTATTTAAATAAAATCGGAGACACATCATCTTATTATCCTGGTGCAAATAAACTTTTATCATCCTTACAAAGTAATGATTCTTATAATCAAGTTAACGATTCTTCTTGTGAAACTCCATTTCTAGTTTCTGATATAGATGATGAATTAGATTTTGAAAAAAATGAAGTATGGTCAAGTGTTTTATATTTTAAAGAGTTAGACCATGATGACGTTGATGACTATGTTGATAAAGCTGTTGAATATGTAAATACAAACCTTTGGGGTAATCTAGGGGTTTCTATATTGTTTAAAAATCATAATAAAAAACGTAATAAGAAATTATTAGATAGGTATTTAAATGATCTTAAATACGGAACAATAGCAGTAAATGAATGGGCAGCAATTGGATATGTTATACCTACTATGCCATGGGGTGGGTATCCAGGTAATCCTGATTATGACATTCAAAGCGGTCAAGGATTTGTGCACAATGCTTTGTTTCTTGAGTCTCCTCAAAAAGGAATAGTAAAAACTAAGTTTAGGATTTCAAGATTAATTGATCCACCGTGGTTTGTAACCAATAAAAAAAGTCATCGTATCTTTAAGAATCTAACTTATTACCAAGCTTCTAAGTCAAAATTAAACTTTATTAAATTAATTTTTTCTACACTAATATAGACATATGAAGAAAAATATAATTATTTTGCTCATGCTTTCTTTAGTTGCATGTGGATCCGGTACTGATGAAAATGAATCTTCTGCAGATCCTATTGTTGAATCTACCACAACAACAATTAGCGGTAGTGAAAACTCACAAGATACGACAACAACAACTGAACCTGTAATCCAATATGTTTTTGATGTTGAAAAAATGTCTCCGTTAACTGGAAAAGAGTTACCTCCAGAAATTTGGTTAAATCGTCCTAGAAGAGTATTAGCTTTTAAAATTGACAATAATATTAATGCACGACCTCAATCTGGCCTACAAGAAGCCGATTCTGTTCATGAAATATTAGTTGAAGGTGGTATGACTAGATTTCTAGCCTTCTTTCTAGACAATACATCTAAATATTTAGGCCCAATACGTTCAGCTAGACCAACCGATCCTACTTTAGTTAGACCGTATGGTGGAACTCTTGTTGTTTCAGGTGCTACAGATGGTCTAATTCCAGCTATTAGAGATCTTGGAGTACCAGTTTTAGAAGAACAAGATGCACCGACAATGTTTAGAATATCATCTAGAAAAGCACCACACAATTTATATGCAGATACAGAGCTAGTAAGAGAAAGAATTAATGAGCGTGGTTTTTATTTTCTTCAACCAGGACCAAACCCTCTTTATCCATTTGGTTTAGATCAAAATAACTGGAATGAAGGTGCAAGCAAAATAACAATTAAATATTCAGATTTTACAACTGTTATTTGGAAACAGGATGGTGAAAAATATGCTCGATTTATAATTGACAATTATTCAGATAACAAAGAAGCAGTTGCACATAATTTTATTACTCAAGAAGGAAACTCAGACATATTAAAGACTGAAACAATTGTTGTACTGCAAGGTCCTTTATACAAAGATAAAGCTACAACACTACCAAGTGTTTTAACAGTTGGTGTTGGAGACGCATATGTTATTAGTGACGGTAAACACATTAAAGGTACTTGGAGAAGGGGAGATATATCTGAAACATTTGTTTTACTTGACTCAAATCAAAACCCTATTGAAGTTCCACCAAGTTCACAGTGGGTACATATTTTACCTAATGAAGGCGAAATAACTATAGAAGATTAAACTATTAAAATGATTAATTTCATTTCTTCTTTAATAATATCATCCCTAATTGCTGTCCAACCATCTATTGATAGTTGTAATGATTACTATCAGAATCATCCTGTAAGAAGTGACATCATGCTCCAAGTAGTGTTGAAATCATATGGTTATTATGATGCAAAAATTGATGGGCAATTTGGTAATGAATCTAGAAAAGCTTTAATACTCTTTCAAGGAAAAAATAATTTATCTCCAGATGGCGTAGTAGGTCTAAATACATGTACTTTATTCCTAAATAAGAAAGATATTATAAAAAGTGAAAAAGCTAGTTCAACTAATTTAACAATTGACAATATTGAAAATGAAGAAGATAAATTTTCACAAGAAATTTATGATGCTCAAACTCAACTTAAAGCTTTAGGCTTATATATGTCTACTGTTGATGGTATAAATGGGCCTGGAACAAAAAGAGCAGTCAAAGAATTCCAACGTAAAAGTGGTTTATCACAAGACGGAGTACTTGGACCATTAACTAAAGCAGCACTTTCTAAAGGTGAAGCTAGTTATGTAACAGTTGACAGTACACCGAGCAATATAGAAACGGATAGTACTACAGTAAGTTCTAGTTCAGCGCTAGATTTAAGAAACTATGATCCTTCTAAATCTTGTGTTTCAGGTTATGTAGATTCTAATGGCATCTGGGTTCCCGACCCATGTTTTAAACCTGTTTTTGTTTATAGATTCGGAAAGACTGCTCAAGTAAATTCACAAAACGAGCTTGATGCTTACTTAGCTGATAGATGGTCATTAGAAAAAGAGAAAACATATGTAACTATTGGTAGAGTAAAAACACAAAATTATACAGATGGTGTAAATTCACCTGTAAATGGTTTACCTATTCCCTCAAACGCAAATAACAAAATTGTAATAGGCGTTAAAAATGATAACAACGTAAGAGCAAGACCTCAATCAGGTCCACAAAATGCAGATGCTGTATTTGAAGTGTTGGTTGAAGGGGGTATGACTAGATTTATAAATATATTTTATGAATCAGATACAAATTATCATGGTCCTATAAGATCTGCAAGACCTACAGATCCTACAGTGTTAAGACCACTTGATGGAGTTTTAGTAGCAAGTGGTGCTACTGGAGGTTTAATTCCTGAAATAATTGATATGGGTGTCCCTGTTATTTCAGATAGAAGACCTGAATACTTCAGAATTTCTTCAAGAAGTGCTCCTCATAATCTTTATGCAGACACAGCAAAGTTAAAATCTTTAGCAGTAGCTAAAGGGTACAAAAAATCTACAAATCCTCAACCATTATTTCCTTGGGGAGATCCAAGCACAGCATCTTGGAGTACAGGAAATTCAATTACATTAAAATTTTCAGGCCAGACAACAACAAAATGGACTTGGAATGGTACTTCGTATGTACGAACTTATTATGATGCGTACAAGGGTAGTTCATCTAATAATGTTCACTCATGGATTGATCAAAATGGAAACACTGGTCAAATTTCTATGAAAACTGTAATAGCTCTTTTTTGTGAACCTTATATTCATCCCCTTCAATTACCATCTGTAAAAACCGTTGGCGAAGGTAGGGCTGTCATTTTGCATAACGGTAAAATGCTCGATGCTACATGGAAAAGAGGCTCTAATTTAGATCCATTTCATATAGTTGATAGTTCTGGAAATACCTTATTTGTACCCAAAGGTAAGCCATGGATTTCCTTGGTTCCAAACACATATTCACCTTCTTTCAATAATTAACTTTACTTTTTGATATGTTACGTGATATCCTTAGATTGCGTTTCAATTAAGTGTGATACGCAGCCCTGTTGGGAAGCCTCCTTTTGGGAGGCTTCCGTTTTTTTTGTGCAAAAGGATATAAATGTTTGCAATTGAAGCAAAAAATGTTGTTCGTGAATTCAAAAAAAGAAACTCTCCTTACAAATTAGCACTTGATAATGTAAATATTGAAGTTGAGAGAGGATCTTTCTATGGTTTATTAGGTCCAAATGGTGCTGGAAAGTCGACTTTAATCAAAATCTTTACTACATTATTATTGCCAACTTCAGGTTCTGTTTCAGTTCTAGGGCACGATGTTTTTAAAGAAGAGAATGAAATTAGATGGAAAATTTCACTAGTTACAGGTGGAGAAATGTCCGGTTATGGTTTATTGAGTGTTTACGAACAATTAACAATGTTTGCAATGTTTAATGGACTTACTAAAAATGAAGCAAAATACAAAATTAATCAGTTATTAGAAATCGTAGGTTTAGAAAATTCAAGAGATGTAAAACTTAATGAACTCTCAACAGGAATGAGACAAAAAATGAATCTAGTAAGAGGGCTAATGACTGATCCTGAAATACTATTTCTGGATGAACCAACATTGGGATTAGATGTTGAAATAGCATTAGACGTAAGGCGTTATTTAAAGGAATGGATAAAAGAAGGAAATGGTGAAAGGACTATTCTGCTAACTACTCATTACATGCAAGAAGCAGATGATATGTGTGAAAAAATATCAATAATTGATGATGGAAAAATATTGCATACTGGAACATCTAATGAATTAAAAAATAAAGCAGAATTTTCAGTTAAGTACATTTGTAAATTTTTAGAAAATATCCCTCATTCTGATTTAAAAAAATTTGAACGTGTAGAAATTAATAAAGACACAGTATCTATTGAACTTGATTCAGATGAAAATTCAGAATCTATTTTTAATAGTTTAAAAAATTTAAATGGAATTGTTTCTGTAAATAGATATGATCCAACATTAGAAGATGCATTTTTAAATTTGACTGGAAAAAAATTAAATGAATCGTTATAACTATAAATTTGCTTTAAGAACAATTTATGGAAGAGCTTATCCAAGAATATGGGGTGTTTTAAGAGAACCATCTTGGGTTTTGTTTGAAATATTGCTGCCCGTTTTATCTATTATCGCATTCATTTATGTTCTTAGGAGCTTTAATGCAGATCCAGCATTTGAAGCTTATGCAGTTATTGGTGGTTCAATGATGGCAATTTGGTTTAATGTAGTTTTCGCAATGGCTTTACAACTTAGATGGGAAAAAGATGGCGGTAATTTAGAATTTTACATATCAAGCCCCACTAAATTATCTTGGATATTGTTAGGAATGATGGTTGGAGGAAGTATATCTACAACTTCTTATACAGTTGCAATATTTT
>CBFHGZ010000058.1:2188-5313 GCA_965655535.1 Candidatus Actinomarina sp. | reverse complement strand
TTACCATTTATTTGAATTTGGCTAACTAGCTCTTCCCAGGATTCAACTTCTTGACCATTAAATGTTTTAATAACATCACCTTCTAGTAAACCAGCTTTTTTTGATGGTGAATCATATGTAGGATCAACAGATGAATTACCAATTGAACTAATTTGTAATGTAGGTTGTTCAATTCCATGAAAAACAAATATTGAAAACAAAATTATCCATGCAATAGCAAAATTAATTAAAATACCTGATGAAGCTATGTAAAGCTTTTGTGTCCATTTTGCATTATGAAAAAGTTCATCTTGGTTATAACCTTCAGCTTCATCATTTTCATCCATTCCAGGAATTTTTACATAACCCCCTAAAAGAAGAGCTTTAAGACCATATTCTGTCTTATTTCTTTTGAATGAAAACAATCGAGGTCCAAATCCAACAAAAAATTCAGAAACAGCAACTTTAGATCTCTTTGCGGATATGTAGTGTCCAAGTTCGTGTAAGACAACAAATACAGTCAGCAATACTATTGTGAGTATTCCATTCATACTTAATTATTACACTTTTTAAATTAAATCTAAAAACTCAATTACAAAGACTAGTAATGGGAAGCTTATTAACTGTGAGTCTATCCTATCAAGCACTCCTCCATGTCCTGGAAGAAGTGAACTAGAATCTTTTATTTCGACTGATCTTTTAATCCTAGATTCAAACAAGTCTCCAATCGTACCAAATGATACAAACATCAATGCAACAATAATTGATTGTGTTATGGAAAGATCTAAATAATTACTTAATACAAAAGTCATAGAGATGCTACCAGCTAATAGGCCCATAAGAAATCCTTCTATGGTTTTATTTGGAGATATCGCTTCAGCAAGTTTTCTTTTTCCAAATCGTCTACCAAATTCGTAAGCGGCTATATCAGATAAAGAGATTGATATAAGAGCAAGAAGTGTAAAAGTTGGTGAAATATAACTTAATGTATACCCAATACACGCCAAACCCGTACCAAACCAAATTAGGAACAAAAAAGAAGAACCAAACTTATCGTATATTCCATAAGAAATAAATGTCCCCGTATAAACAATTGCTCCTATAGGAAAAATGAATAGTGGTATGTGGAGATTATCTAATCCATAAAAAAAAGTTATTACTAGTGGAGCAAGAGCTGCATAAATTAATAGTGGATATGGTATTACAATCCCGTATTCAAAAATATCAAACCATTCTTTTGAGGCAATTAGTCCTACAACTACTAATAAAATAAACGCAGAATTTTTGTTTAAAAAAAATAAAACAACTATTAATAGCAATCCAAGCCCTGTGTAGACTCTGGGATTCGATGAAAAGTTAGTATTTAGATTTTCTTCAGAATCATCATCTTGGATTTCCTCTGGAATCTCTATGTACCCAGGCCAAAAAGTACCTTCATTGTCTGACTGTTGTTTGTGGTTAAACCTCAAGTAATTCATTCTGCTTTACTGAAAGTAGTTCATCAATCTTAACAACATATTTATCTGTTAAGTCTTGGACTCTTGATTCAAGTCTTTTAATTTCATCTGCAGAATGATCATCTTTTAATTTAGTAATTTCATCAATACCAAATCTTCTATGGTTTCTAACACCAACTTTGGTATCTTCAGCTGCTTTTGATGCAACTTTTCCAAGTTCTTTTCTTCTCTCCTCAGATAATGGAGGGATTGGAATTCTTATAACTTCACCATCGTTTACAGGATTTAAACCTATGTCAGCATTTATAACAGCTTTTTCAATTTCATCTAAAGCACCTTTATCGAAGGGTTGGATAACTAGCAACTTTGGATCTGGTACAGAAATCGTTGCCAGTTGCTGTAAAGGAGTCTTTGTACCGTAATACTCAACATTAAGTTTGTCTACTAGTGCTGGGTTAGCTCTTCCAGTACGGATGCTAGAAAATTCATCAACTAGATGATTGATTGAGCCTGCCATTTTTTCTTCAACTTGTTGGATTAAAGCTTCACTCATATTGCTATTTTATTAAGGTTCCTATGGATTCTCCACTTAAAGCTTTAAATATGTTGTCTTGTTTTGTTCCATCAAAAACTCTAACTTGCATTTCATTCTCTTCACATAAAGTAATAGCTGTTAAGTCCATCACTTTTAGTTTTTGATCTAAAACGTTTTTGTAAGATATTTCATCAAATTTCTGAGCATCTGCGTGCTGTTCAGGATCTTTATCAAAAACACCGTCAACTCTAGTAGATTTAAGCATCAAGTTTGCGTCTATTTCTGCAGCTCTTAATGATGCTGCTGTATCTGTAGTAAAGTACGGATTGCCTGTTCCAGCTGCAAATATTACTACTCGTCCTTTTTCTAAATGCCTTATTGCTCGAAGTCTTATATAAGGTTCTGCAACTGCTGTCATAGTAATTGCAGATTGTACTCGAGTTTGTGTGCCATTTTTATCAAGTGCATCTTTGAGAGCAACTGCATTAATTACAGTTGCTAACATACCCATATAATCAGCATTAGCTTGAGCCATGTTTTTAGCAGACTCCTGAACACCTCTAAAAAAGTTACCACCACCAACTACGACGCCAATCTCAATCCCTTGATTGTTAGCTTTGGTAATTTCGTCAGCAATTCTCTCAATTATCTCTGGGTCGATACCAAAATTTGTGTCCTGATTTGCAAATGATTCTCCAGAGAGTTTTAAAAGAATTCTACTCAATTAAGCACCAACCTCAATTCTTGAGAATTTTTTAATATAAATTTTTTCACCTAATTTTCCTGAAAGTTCTTCAATCATTGTTCCAACTTTACCTTCATAAAACTCAGGATTGCAGAAGACTTGTTCGTTTAACACGAAATCTTTGTAGAACGAAGAAATCTTACCTTCAACAATTTTTTCTATTACTTCCTGGGGTTTCCCTTCATTCTCAGATTGTTTTTTTATTATCTCTTTTTCTTCTTCAATTCTTGACTCTGGAACATCTTCTACATTTAAAAATTCAGGCTTAATTGCAGCAATATGCATTGCTACTTGTTTAGCAATGTTATTAAATTCCTCAGATTTAGCAACAAAATCTGTTTCGCAAGCTAATTCAACTAAAACACCAGCTACTGCCCTGTCTTGTTGGTAATGAATGTAATCGCCAATT
>CBFHGZ010000058.1:0-2089 GCA_965655535.1 Candidatus Actinomarina sp. | reverse complement strand
GCTCCTTGATTTGCATCTTTATCTGCTCTTTTTTTAGAGTCTGCCAAGCCTTTTTCACGAAGATACTTAACAGCTTTGTCAAAATCACCATCATTTTCACTAAGTGCTTTTTTTGCATCCATCATGCCAGCACCAGTCATATCTCTTAGTTTTTTAACATCTCCAGCTGAAATAGACATTATTCGCTCTCCTTATTTTCTACTTCTTCTCTTTTACCTGATCCCTTTAAGCATGAATCAGCTATAGCAGATGCAATTAATTCGATAGATCTTATTGCATCGTCATTTCCAGGTATTACTATCTCAACACCTTCAGGGTCAACATTTGAATCAGCAAGTCCTATTACAGGAATACCAAGTTTTTTTGCTTCAGTGATAGCAGTAGATTCATTTGCTAAATCAACGACAAAAAGTGCATCAGGTAGTTTATTTAAATTAACTATTCCACCAATTGATTTGTTGAGTTTTTCAATTTCACGTCTAATTTTTAATCTCTCAGATTTTGTGTATGCATTAATTTCTCCTGAGCTTTCTAGAGACATTAATTCTTTTAAATATACTACTCTTTTAATGATTGTTTTAAAGTTAGTAAGCATTCCACCCAGCCATCTGAAATTAACATATGGCATTCCCGCTCTTGTTGCTTGTTCTTCAATTACGCCTTGTGCTTGAGGTTTGGTACCAACAAAAAGTACTTTTCCACTGTTTGCAACTAGCTTTTGAACATAATCTTGAGCTTGTTCTACTGCTTCATATGTGATTCTGAGATCTAATATGTGTATGCCACTCTTTGCGTCATAAATATAATTACTCATTTTTGGGTTCCATCGTTGAGTTTGATGGCCAAAATGAACGCCTGCTTCGAGCAAGTCTTTCATTGATGTTGACATTATTCTCCTTTGGTTATTTCATCCCATGTTTCTTGCTTTCGCGACTTCCAAACTTTCGTTCACCAAGGAAGCTTGTAAACATGGTGTCTAATCTATGCAAGTTTAATATGATGTAATTATTAATCAACCCCTTGGATGGGATTGTTGATGCTTTAATTTCAATTGTTTTTTTGATACATGAGTATAGATTTGAGTTGTACTTGGATCATTATGTCCTAAAAGTTCTTGCACTACTCTCAAGTCAGCTCCGCCTTCAAGTAAATGTGTTGCAAATGTGTGACGAATACTATGGGGAAAAGTACCCAACCGAAGCTTTACAACTCTTCTAATCTCCCTATCACTAATCCTTGAACCTCTAACACCTAAAAACAATGCAGGTTCAGAAGATTTAATATTTATATTACTTCGAGAATTGTAAACGTATTGTTTGATTGCTTCAGATGCTCGCTTTGTAATTGGAAGGATTCTTTCTTTGTTTCCCTTTCCTAATACTTTTATAGAACTGTTTTCATTGAAATCATTTAAGTTCAAATTACTTACTTCACTAACTCTTAAACCAGATGAGTACATTATCTCTAATATTGCCTTGTCTCTAATTTCCTTATTAGTTGATTTAGGCAGTGTGTCTAGAAGCTGATTAATGTAATTAGAAGTCATAATTGAAGGAAGTTTTTTCTCAGCTTTAAGACTAAATACTTGTTCTATTTCAGATTTTTCAAAATAATTTTTATCACTGCACCATATAAGAAATGTTTTTATTGCAGTTACTTTTCTATTTATCGTTGACTTTGATAATTTTTTTTCATAACAAGAAGTGAGAAATAGTGAAAAATTACCTAATTCAAATCCTCCATTTAAATATTGTTCGATATCTGTTTTGTAAGACTTTGCAGTATTTATAGAATAATTTTTGAGATTTGTTAATTCATCTATATAAATAGTGATTATTTTTTCTTGGTCTGCTTTGTTATTTAGTTTCAAGTTTTTTTTCTAAATTTCTTTGTAAACCAGACAAAAGAAGTGTAATGCTTAGATACAAAACTGTAAGTACAACATAGGTTTCTGTAAATCTAAATGTACTTCCTGAGTAAAGGCGACCAGCGTAAGTTATGTCTTGAACAGCTAATACAGAAAGTAATGAAGAATCCTACATCATTGAAATAAAATCATTCCCTAAAGCTGGAAGCATATTTCTAAATG
>CBFHGZ010000057.1:4057-5415 GCA_965655535.1 Candidatus Actinomarina sp. | reverse complement strand
AATAGACCTCTTAAGTTTGATGAGTGGGTCGGTAAAGTTAAAAATACAATTCTAGTTTCTGCAACTCCAGGAAAATGGGAAAAAGAGCATTCTAAAACTTTCATAGAGCAAGTAATTAGACCAACTGGTTTATTAGATCCAAAGATTGTTGTAAAACCTACTGACAATCAAATACAAGATTTATTAAATGAAATAAATAATGTCGTCAGTAATGGCAATAGAGTTCTTGTCACAACACTAACAAAAAAGATGAGTGAAGCATTAAGTGATTATTTATTAAAAGCTGGAATAAAGACGAGATATTTACATTCTGATATTGACACATTAGAAAGAATTGAAATTTTAAGAGACTTGCGAAAAGGTGATTTCGATGTATTGGTAGGTATCAATCTCCTAAGAGAAGGTTTGGATTTACCAGAAGTACAACTTGTTGCAATCTTAGACGCTGATAAAGAAGGTTTTTTAAGATCCGAAACAAGCTTAGTGCAAACAATAGGTAGAGCAGCTAGAAATCAAGATGGTTATGTAATTATGTATGCAGACAAGATAACTGATTCAATGACATTTGCTATAGAAGAAACAAATAGAAGAAGAATCTTACAAGAAACGCATAATAAAAAAAACAATATTACACCTACAACTATTAATAAAGAAATTACCGATATTCTAGAACTTGTTGAAAAAAATAGAACTGTAAACAAATCTAATATTGGTAAAGCAAAGCTTGATTTAACAAATGCCAGCAAAATGGATTTAATTAATTTATCAAAAAACATTGAAAATGAAATGAATGTCGCAGCTGATTTATTAGAGTTTGAATTGGCAGCTAGATTAAGGGATGAGTTAAAAGAATTAAGAAAAGAAATTAGTGAATTTGTAGAATGAAAAATCAATATTTAAAAATTAAAGGAGCAAAGGAACATAACTTAAAAAATATTTCTGTTGATATCCCAAAAAATAAAATGGTAGTTATAACTGGTTTATCAGGTTCTGGTAAGTCTTCACTAGCTTTTGACACTATTTACGCAGAAGGTCAAAGAAGATACGTCGAAAGCTTGTCGGCTTATGCAAGACAATTTTTAGGACAAATGGAAAAGCCTAATGTAGAAAGTATAGAAGGATTATCACCGGCTATAGCAATAGACCAAAAAACTTCATCAAGAAGTCCAAGATCTACTGTAGGTACGGTTACAGAGATTCATGATTATTTAAGGTTACTGTGGGCAAGAATTGGTCAAAGCTATTGTCCTAGTTGCGAGAAAAAAATTGAAAAACAATCTATTGGATTTATAGTCAATCAAATTATGAAAAACAAAGAAGGAGTAAACATTGAAGTTTTAGCTCCAATTGTAAAGTCG
>CBFHGZ010000057.1:0-3959 GCA_965655535.1 Candidatus Actinomarina sp. | reverse complement strand
CATTGGATTTATAGTCAATCAAATTATGAAAAACAAAGAAGGAGTAAACATTGAAGTTTTAGCTCCAATTGTAAAGTCGAGAAAAGGAGAGTTTGAAAACTTATTTAATGATTTGAAATCTCAAGGCTTTTCAAGGGTTTTTGTTGATAATGAAATTATAAAACTTGAAGATGCTTCTAAGCTTGATCGATACTATAACCATGACATCTCAGTTGTTGTAGATAGGATAAAAATTCAAAAAACTCCGGGAAGAAGATTGCCCCAGTCTATAGAAACTGCTTTGGAGCTTACAATGGGATTAGTTGATATTAAAATCGACGATAAAATTCAATCCTATAGCCAAAACTTAGGTTGTAATAATTGTGGCATTTCATATGACAATTTAGAACCAAGAGATTTTTCTTTCAATTCACCATTTGGTGCTTGTCAAACTTGCAATGGTTTAGGTATAAGCTATGAAATTGATGAGAATCTTTTGATAAAAGATTGGGATTTATCAATTGAAGAAAATGTATTCCCAGACATGTCTACTAGAAAATACTTTCGTGCACAGATTTATGGAGTTTGTGAACATTTTGGTATTCCCACCAATGTAGCTTATAAAGAATTAAGTAAATCAGAAAGAGAAATACTTCTTTATGGATCTAAAGGTGAAAGCACTGTCATAAGGTATGTTAATAGATTTGGTAATTCTAGAGTTTGGCATAAGCCATATAAAGGAATTGTAAATACATTTAAAAAAAACTACGAAGAAACTTCTTCGGATGCTGCTCGTGAATATTATAAGCAATTCATGAGAGAGTTCGAGTGTAAAAATTGCAATGGAGAAAGACTAAATGAAAGGTCAAGATTGGTCAAAGTTGGAAAAATTACTTTAGGTCAATTAAACAGCTTATCAATTCTTGACTGTCTAGAGAAAGTTTCGAAATTTAATTTGAAAGGAAATGAATTAGAAATTTCAGAACCGATAATAAGAGAAATCGAAGAAAGGCTTAAGTTTCTAATTGAAGTTGGCTTAGGGTATCTACAGTTAAGTAGAGGTGCTTCTACTTTATCTGGAGGAGAAGCTCAAAGAATTAGATTAGCAACTCAAATTGGTTCGGGCTTAACTGGTGTTCTCTATGTTCTCGATGAACCATCTATTGGATTACATCAAAATGATAATTTAAAGCTAATTGAAACTTTATTAAAATTAAAAAGTTTAGGCAATACGGTACTAGTCGTTGAACATGATGAAGAGACTATGAAGAACTCTGATTATTTAATTGATATAGGTTGGGGTGCTGGAGAGCAAGGTGGGAATATTGTTGCTGAAGGAACTTGGAAAGAAGTTTCATCAAATTCTAAATCAATTACAGGGCAATATCTATCTGGAAAACAAATTGTGCCTTATCCAAAAGTAAGAAGAAAAGGAAATGGCGAAAACATAGTAATTAGAGGTGCGAAAGAAAACAATCTAAAGAATCAAACAGTTTCTTTTCCACTAGGAAAACTAATTTCAATTACAGGTGTATCTGGTAGTGGAAAGTCAACTCTTGTTACTGAAATATTATCAAAGGCAATTAAAAATGAATTTTCAAAAAATTTCATTTTACCTGGTTTACATAAGAGTGTAAGTGGAATTTCAAACATAGATAAGTTAATTGAAATTGATCAGTCACCTATTGGCAGGACTCCAAGATCCAACCCTGCTACTTATTCTGGAGTGTTTGATCAAATAAGAACATTATTTTCTATGACTGAAGAATCAAAGCTTCGTGGATATAAACCAGGAAGATTCTCATTTAATGTTCCAGGTGGACGTTGTGAAGTTTGCAAAGGAGATGGAAATATAAAAGTAGAAATGTATTTCTTACCCGATATATATGTAATTTGTGAAGAGTGCAATGGAACAAGGTACAATGATGAAACTTTATCAGTAAGATGGAAAGGCTACAATATATCCGAAATTCTTAATTTAACAGTTGAGAACGCATTAAATTTATTTGAAAATCAACCTGGAATATTTCGTATTATTAAAACTCTTGACGACGTAGGTCTTTCTTATATAACTCTTGGTCAGGCTGCAACAACCCTTTCTGGAGGAGAAGCTCAAAGAGTAAAGTTGGCTAAAGAACTTAGTAAGAGATCTACTGGCAAAACTCTATATGTTCTCGACGAACCAACAACAGGACTTCATTTTGCAGATGTTCAAAAATTGTTAGAGGTGCTTCATTTATTGGTTGATAAGGGCAATACAGTTGTAGTTATAGAACATAATCTTGATGTTGTAAAAAATTCAGATTGGATAATTGATCTTGGTCCTGAAGGTGGTAACAAAGGTGGGAGAGTGGTTGCTGAAGGAACCCCTGAAAGCATTACAAAAGTGAAAGATTCATTGACAGGATTACATTTAAAAGATGTGTTAAATTGAAAAAACTCAAAAATAATGAAATTCCTGAAAAACCAGGTATTTATATTTTCAAAGATAAATACCAAGAGCCAATTTATGTTGGTAAAGCAAAGAATTTAAGAAAAAGAGTACCAACTTATTTTTCTACTAGCAGTTCATGGAAAGTAAAAAGACTTGTAAATGAAGCTGATGACATTTCTTTTGTAATCTCAAAAAATGAAGCGAATGCATTACTTGCAGAGTATTCATTTATTCAAAAATATAAACCAAAATACAATGTTCAATTTAAAGATGATAAATCTTTTCCGTATGTGACTATAACTAATGATGAGTGGCCTAGAGTAATGGTTACAAGAAACTTAAATAATAAACAGATTAATTTTGGTCCATTTCCTTTTATTGGTTCAGCAAAACGCTCTCTTGATCACTTAATTAATATTTTCCCAGTAAGAACTTGTAGTAATTCTATATTTGAAAGACATCAAAAATTGAACAAGCCTTGCTTGCTTTATGATATTGAAAAGTGTTCTGGCCCCTGTATAGAAAAAATAGACAAGACAAAATATAGCGAATATTTGGATGACATAAAAAAATTCTATCAAGGCAACTCAGAAAGTTTTATAGATGAAAAAATCTCAGAAATGAAAACCCATTCTAAGAATCTTGAATTCGAAAAAGCTCAAAAATCAAAACTGCTTATACAACACTTAGAAAACGCAAGGATAACACAAACATTAATGACAGCAAAAAATAGCAACTTAGATGTTATAGGTGTAAACATAGGTCAATATGATGTTGTTCTATCTTGTCTGATAATTAGAAATGGAAGAATAGTTGGAGAAGTTAAAAATACTTTTGAGCCTTTAAACTTAGATGAAATAGATAGTTACATGCCTCAAATTATCTTAAGTTTATTTGATAAAAACACTCCTTCAAATGAAATTCTAGTTAGTCATAATATATCTGAAATTAGCTCATTGAAAACACTTCTAGAAGATAAGTGGCAAAAAGAAATAAAAGTTAATTATCCAAAAAAAGGATGGAAAAAAGATTTACTGGATACCGCTCTTGAAGATGCACAAGAGCTTCGGAGAATTTCAGACCTTAAGAGAAGATCGGACTTAGAGTTTAGATCATTGTCGTTAGAGCAACTTAAGTCAAAGTTAAATCTAAAAGAAATACCATACAGAATCGAAGCATACGATATTTCAAATCTTGGCGATAAGTTTCGTGTTGGCTCCATGGTGGTTTTTGAAGATGGAATTTCAAAACCTTCGATGTATAGAAGATTTCATATTAAAACTTTTGAAGGTCAGGATGACTTTAGGTCTATGGAGGAAATAGTATTTAGACGAATAAAGAGATTAAAAAAAGAAAAAGAAGTTGACCAAAGTTTTAGAAGAAAACCGAACCTAATTTTGATTGACGGCGGCAAAGGACAACTTGGTAAAGCAAAGAGTGTTTTAGATCACTTTGAATTAGATATTGATGTTATAGGTCTTGCTAAAAAAGAAGAAGAAGTATTTTTACCAACTTCAAAAAAATCAGTTATTTTAAATAAAAATTC
>CBFHGZ010000056.1:0-5523 GCA_965655535.1 Candidatus Actinomarina sp. | reverse complement strand
GCCATGCTGCATTTTCTTTTGTTGAGTTTTCAATTGCGTCATCTAATGTTTTTTTCTTACTATTTACTTCAGCAAGTGTTGTTACTGAGTCTTCTTGGAGGTCATCAAGTGTTTTCTTTTTATTATTTACCTCAGCAAGTGTTGTACCTCCAGAATCAATTGTGTCTTGAATGGTTTCAATCTGATCTTCTTTGTTTTTAATAGCTATTTGTTCTTCAGGTGTTATTTCAGATTTTGTTTCAATTCCGTAATCCGTAAATAAACTGTTGAGCATATCAGAAGTTTCTTGATCAAAGGTTTGATCTGGAACGAAGCCATCTGCTGCATATCCCAAAAGTACTAACGCGTTTTCTAATTGTTCTATATCCTTACCCGGATCAGAGTTCATATCTAATGATCGATAAAAAGGTGTTTCTCCTTCGAGAAGGATTGCGGGTTTGTTGTCTATGGCAAATAAGATTTCACCAAAACTAATAACTGATCCTTCATCAGGAAGATAAGTGACCACACCTGCTGTTGCTGTTTTTAAAACTTTTTTATCAGTTTGTTGTAAGGTTCCGTTGTACTCTTCTTTGTTTTCTAAGTCACCTTTCTTAATAGATACTGTTGTGAGTTCTAGAGATTTTGGTGTAGAAGAGAGGGTTTGTGTTTGAGTACCAAAATAATAAGCACCACCACCAACAAGTCCAACAATTATTAAGAGTGCTATGTTTTTTCTATTTATCATGATTAATAAATGAGTATAAATCTAAAAAAATTTAACCCCTAGGCCCTCCTCCTTGTCCGTCAGGTCTTTCTATTCCAAGTTCATCAAAACAGGAATCAACTGCTATTCGAACCTCTTGTGGGTCATAAATTCCTGAAAGTACTAAAGGTCGAACTAATTCTCTTAATCCTGTTTCTGCTGTTGGGTCTTGTATTTCGAAGCCTTTTTCTTCACGTAAACATTGAGCAATTTTTAATTGATCATCTAGTTGGGCTGCTACCAACTCAGGGTCTTCAAACTCGTTTTCAGAAAAGAGAGGTAAATTGTTTTCTTCTGCACATAATCTAACAGTTTCAAAAATTTCTTGTCTGTCTTCTTGATTTTGTGGTGCAATTTGTTCTCTAAGTCCCTGTCCAGCACTTGGATCTTGCACTTCAAAACCTTTCTCACGCAAACAAGCAGAAATAATTAATTGAGCATCTTCTGGTGAAATATCAGCTATTTCATTTTGCGTCTCTAGTTCGGTAGGAGCATTTTCAAGGCTCAGAACTCCTTGTTCAGAATTGCTCGTACAGCTAATAAAAATTATAGATATAAAAATTAAACTTGAGATTTTAAAAGAACCCCCAGAACTAATTTGAGGGTTCTTAAATTGGAGTAGTTTTAAAAAATGGGTTTTAATAACTAATCTCCTTACTCGTCATCATGGTCATGGTCATGCATACCACGTCCTTTTTTATGACCTTTGCCTTTATGATTTTCATGTCCTGATTTCAATTCTTCTTCAGTAATAACACTATCTTCCAATTCAGAAGCATATCTTTCAGTTAAACGATCTTTTAATTTAGTGTTTGTTAAAGCATCGATTTCTTCCTGAGTTACTTGATTGTCTTCAAAGATTGCCTCTTTTTCAGCATGCATAGCTTCATGCTCAGCCTTTTCAGCTTCTTTATGAGCTGTTAATTCTTCTTCTGTAATAACACCGTCTTCTAATTCAGTTGCATATTCTTCTAAAAGTTTTTCTTTTAACTTTGTATAAGTAATAGAATCAATTTCTTCCTGAGTTACTTGATTATCTTCAAAGATTGCTGCTTTTTGAGAATGGTATTCACTTTTCATTTCAAAACCTTTATGATCATAATCATCGTCATCAAATTTAGGATTATCACCAAAAACCATTGCTTCCATTTCATCAAGCTGGGTGTCGATAGTAATTTCAGCATTTTCTACTACTTCATTGACTGAAAGATTTGTAGCATATGACACTGAGAAAAGTCCTATGCCTAAAGCTAGTCCAAATACAGTTAATCCGATTAATATATTTTTCATTCTTCCTCTTTTCTAGATTCTAATTTAGGTAGTTTTCTATTAGCCACAATTGATTGTGTAAGTCGGATTGCTGTTAAAACTAAAACTGTTATTACCAGTACAGCAATAATTAACATAACTCCTCTTCTACCAAATCGATTATGTCCTTCAATGAATATGTCTCCATGCCTCATGCCCTCTAGTGCATATTGATTATTTAATAGACTTATTCTTTCCATACACATAATGTACAAAACTAAGTCTGAGAGTTTACTGAGAGAGCTTAGTTTTGTGTCTTGCATTATATTTTTTGATTGCCATCATTACTATGTGGGAAAAAACATATTGCTCATAGAAGATGATGAAAAGATTTCAAAGTTAGTCAAGGAACTGCTTGAAGAAGATTCACATCACGTTACTCAATCATTTGATGGAGATGATGGCTATTCCAAAATTATTGAAAAAAAATATGATCTTATTCTCTTAGATATTATGTTGCCGAAACTTAATGGATACAAAGTATGTAGACAAGTAAGAAGTGCTGGTATCACAACTCCAATTCTCATGTTGACAGCAAAATCAGGTGAGTATGACTTAGAAGAAGGTTTAGATACCGGGGCTAATGATTATTTAAAAAAACCTTTCTCCTCAATTGAGTTAAAAGCAAGGATTAGAGCACTCTTGCGTGACAATAATTTTGAAAACAATGAGGTTACTTCAAATAATCTAACAGTAAATTTAGATGCTAGAAAAGTCACTATTAATGATAAAAATTTAGAAGTATCCGATAAAGAGTTTGAACTTCTTTTTTACTTAATTAAAAACAAAAATATCGTTGTTTCTAAAACTGAAATATTAGAAGATGTCTGGGAAAACTATTTTCCACAAGAAGAAGAGCACAATCTTGTAGAAGTTTATATTGGTTATCTGAGAAAAAAATTAAAACCACACAATTTAGATCAAAAAATTTCAACTGTTCGAGGTTATGGTTATAGGTGGGATGATGAATAAATTAAGTATTCGGACGAAGATTTTATTAATCACCCTTTTCATTTTTTCTGCAGGACTTTTTATTGGACCGAATGCTCTCAGAGAATTAGTAGAGGTACGCTATGAAAATAGACTCGAAGAAGATGTTGATGAAATTCTTGAAATATTAGAAGAGAACTATAAAAACATTGACGACATAAATTTTTCAAGAGCTGGAAACTATTTTGTTTTAATTTACGATAATAAAACCAAAAAATTGATCCCAGAACTAAGTGTGTTGCCTGGAAGGCACATGAGAATGCAGGGTTTTCAAAATATTGATACGATCCAAAAATCAAGAGAGTATCAATTTGAAAAAG
The DNA here is from genome assembly GCA_965655535.1 of Candidatus Actinomarina sp. Lineage (GTDB taxonomy): Bacteria > Actinomycetota > Acidimicrobiia > Actinomarinales > Actinomarinaceae > Actinomarina. The sequence goes on along the minus strand of CBFHGZ010000056.1, from coordinate 2,160 downwards.
AAGTAAGTGAAGATGGTCGTGTAACAATAGTGGTTGGATATTCTTCAAACTTTCCAAGAGAAATTGTCCAACCACTAGAGCGAGATTTCCTATTTGCTTATATATTTCTATCTTTACTGGTTATTTCTGGAGTTATGATTTCAACAACAATTGCATTCAGACCAATACGCAAGACCTCTGAGCAAGTAAATAACCTAGATCCACTATTTAAACTTGAGAAAATTGATGAAATTAGCTCAAAAGATGAAATAGGTGTTCTTATTAAGACATTCAACACTCTATTAGAAAAAACTTTTATTGCCTCGAAAAGCCAGAAACAATTTATTGAAAATGCTTCTCATGAGTTAAACACACCTTTGACCAGCTTAAAGCTACAAATAGAACAATTGCTCAAAAAAGATACTATTAATAATGAAACTATTGCAAGCATTCAAGAAGATGTTGATGAAATTCAATCTACTATAGAAGCTTTGATGGCTTTAGAGACAGTTACAAAAAATGATATCTCTGATGAAAAAGTTAACGTTAATGCAATTGTTGAAGAAGTTGTTAACAATTCTGATATTCAATTTATAAGTAATGAGGAAATTACTGTGTTTTCAAATTCAAAAATTTTAAAAGTTATGTTGAAAAACTTAATTGGTAATGCTGAGAAATTTAAAGAAAAAGAAATAAGAATTACTTTAGATCTAATAAATAAAAAATCATCCTTAGTTGTAGAAGATGACGGTGTCGGGATAGATCCTGAAAACTATGACTTAATTTTCAATCCATTCTGGCAAGAGGAGGAATCAAGAACAAGAAATGAAGGCGGTAAAGGCCTTGGTTTAAGTATTGTTAAAAACATTACTCTCAGATATGGTTGGAATATTTCAGTAGATAAATCAGAACTTGGTGGAGCCAAGTTTACAATTATGTTCTAATTATTTCTCAAACCAAATAAAGGTCTTAAAGGTTTGATATTTTTAATTGCGTGATAAATCGTAAGGCTTAAAAAACAGATAACAAATAATGCCAGAGGAAATTTTATAATCGGATGTATATTGATCCTTGAAAAGTAAAACATTACAGCCATTTGAACGGGCAAGTGAACAATATAGACCGGGTATACAGCAGTTTTATAATATGTTAGTTGAGGAGAGTCTTTATTTAAATAAACAGCTCCTAGTCCCAACATCAAGAAAATAAAGTTAAATGACTCAAATGCAATTAACCTATTGTCCAATGCAAGACCACTCTCAAAATCATTAAATAATCGATAAAGATAAGATAGTGACCCAAAAACTAGGTGAATTTTCCAATTTCGTTTATTTGATTCCCAAAATACATCACCTTGTGAAGTTAAAATAATTCCTATTAAGAACCATATGTAGCCAAGAACAAATCCATGACTCGTGTTTGCAAATACTTGATAAAAGTCTCCATAGTCAATGGCGAAATCAAACCTTAATCGATTTAATAGTTCTCCTTCCAAAACTACGGGGATAGCAAATAAAAATATTCCACCAGGTTTATTAAGAATTTTTGAAAATATCGTCTCTTTTTCTTTTTTGTTTGAAATGATTTTCAAGAATGGAATTGTGATAAGACTAAAAATTAGAATATACAAAACAAACCACATGTGTAGTCCGTTGTACTCAAAAACAAAAGGGATTAAATTGCTTAATTCATAAAAAAACGGAAATCCATAAAATTTTGCAGTTATATAAGCAGATAAGCTTGCAAACACTAATGATCCAAAAACCCACGGTATCCCCAAAACTTTCAATCTCTCTTTTAGTATTTTGATTTGGGTTCTTCTAGAAAAAGACAATCGCAGTGCAATACCAGCGATTAAAAATACTAAAGGTATTCTCCAGGAATTAAGTAAATTTAAAAGTATCCAAATATTATCTCCAGGTCTTTTATCTTGCACAAATAAAATATTTCTTGCGTTGTATGTAAATGATTGACCAAGATGATAGAAAATTAACAAGAACATTGCTATTGACCGTAAAGCGTCAATATCGTATCTTCTTTGTTTCATATGATAATGTTAGCGTTAAGAATTTTTTCTTAGAATAGGTTTAATTTTCTAAAGAAATCTAGACAAATATTTGAGTCTTAGGTTCTATCCCACCAGTTAATGGCATTGCATACTCAAAAAACTCATTTGTGACA
>CBFHGZ010000055.1:4415-5587 GCA_965655535.1 Candidatus Actinomarina sp. | reverse complement strand
GATGACGATGATTATGATCATAAAGGTTTTGAAATGAAAAGTGAATACCATTCTCAAAAAGCAGCAATCTTTGAAGACAATCAAGTAACTCAGGAAGAAATTGATTCTATTACTTATACAAAGTTAAAAGAAAAACTTTTAGAAGAATATGCAACTGAATTAGAAGACGGTGTTATTACAGAAGAAGAATTAACAGCTCATAAAGAAGCAAAAAAGGCTGAACATGATGCAATGCATGCTGAAAAAGCAGCAATCTTTGAAGACAATCAAGTAACTCAGGAAGAAATTGATTCTTTAACGAACACCAAATTAAAAGATCGTTTAACAGAAAAATATGCTTCTGAATTAGAAGACGGCATAATAACTGAAGATGAATTGAAATATGGCCATAAGAACCACAAAGGTAAAGGTCACAAAAAAGGACGTGGTATGCACAATCATGATGATGACTACGATTACGATGACGAAGATTAAGGAGAATAGTTATTAATACCCCTTTAAAACTACTCCAAATTAAGAACCCTCAACCCAGTCTTGGGGGTTCTTTTAAAATCTCAAGTTTAATTTTTATATCTATGATTTTTATTAGCTGTACAAGCAATACAGAACAAGGAGTTGTTTCTTCAAATGATTTATCAAGTGACACAACAGTTACAACAATTACAGAGGAAGTCGTTGAAGAAGTTGTTTCAGTTGAAGATGCACAGCTTTTACTAGCTAGATGTTTAAGAGAAAATGGATATGATATTACAGATCCTAAGAATGGTGAGAGTTTACAAAGTGTAATTGGTCCGATATTTCTAGCTGCTAATCAGAAAGGAAGACAAGAACTTCAAGAGACAATTCAGTCATGTGCTGATGAAAACAACATACCCCTTGGTGGTACAGCAGAATTTGAGAACCCAGAAGCTGTTGCTGACTCACTAGACACTCAGTTAGAGTTTGCTCAGTGTTTACGAGAAAATGGGATAGAGATAGAAGACCCGAGTGCTGAAAGACCTCTTCGGCCATTACTTATTGAGCTTGTTCAGTCTGGACAGTATCTACAGACCCAAATTCAAGAAGCTTCTGATATATGTTTTGACGATCTAGGAGTTGATCCACCACAAAGAGGTGGAGGTTAAAATTACATATAAAACTTAAGAAAATGATTCTCAGAAAACTCACAGGTT
>CBFHGZ010000055.1:2952-4316 GCA_965655535.1 Candidatus Actinomarina sp. | reverse complement strand
ATTGATCCACCACAAAGAGGTGGAGGTTAAAATTACATATAAAACTTAAGAAAATGATTCTCAGAAAACTCACAGGTTTAATAAACTACTCTAATTGGAACAATGATGAAAAATATATTTAAATTAAAAAACTTATTCACTCTAGTTGTTGTTGTGACATTAGCTTATGGTGGTTATTATTTTGGCACTCAAAACACAGAATCATCTACAAGTAATAAAACTCTAGAACTCACAACAGTATCTATTAAGAAAGGTGACTTAGAAAACAAAGAAGAATACAACGGAACCTTACAACAAACAGATAAAAAAGTTTTAAAAACAGCAACAGCAGGTGTAGTTACTTACTTACCTGATGAAGGGTCGGTTATTAGTTTTGGTGAAATCTTATTTGCTATAGACAACAAACCCGCAATTCTTCTCGAAGGAGAAACACCTTTTTATCGATCATTAGACATGAACTCTGATCCGGGTAAAGATATAGAACAATTAGAAAACGCATTAGTATTTTTAGGATATGCAGCAGATGATTTCGTTCCAGATCAAATCTTTGATCAAAAAACTTCTAATATGCTTAACAGTTTATTTACAGATTACGGAATAGAAACAAAATCTGAAATAACACCTGAAGAACAAATAGCTATTAAAAACAAAGAAGACCAGATCGAGACCATTCAAGACACAATTGATTCTGGAGGAACAACACTTGCTGAAGTAAATAATAAAAAGAAAACACTTGATGACCTTCAAGAGGATTCAATAACAACACTTGCTGAGGTAAATAATAAGAAAAAAACTTTGGACGATGCAATTGAAAACTCAACAAAAGAAAATGCAGCATGGCAGGCAGCTACAGATCTTATTGATGGATACTATCAACAGATTGAACTGTTAAAAGATTTAACAAATCCTAAAACAGCAGCAAAGTCCCAAGACACAAGAGATGATGAAATTAAAAACTACGAAGATTTAATTGAAGAGCAAAAAAGAATTAGAGAAATGGAAGAAGGAGAAGGTTCTGTTGTAGATGCTGCTGAAGCTCTCGCTATTGAGAATGCACAAAAAGCATATGATGAAGCACTGGAATCTTACAACAATGGTGTAGACGCCGCTCAAGCTCTCGCTATTGAGAATGCACAAAAAGCATATGATGAAGCACTGGAATCTTACAATAAAGGTGTTGATAAAGCAGCAGAGTTACAACAAGCTGAAGAAGAGTTAGAAGAATTACAATTATCAGCAAAGTCTGAAACTTTTAGTCCGACAAATGCATTAGCTTCCGAAACTCCAATAATTGTTGGCTCATATATAACTTCTGAGGGATCTGCTGTTACAGCAAACTCCCAAATGTACAACATTTCCTCAAT
>CBFHGZ010000055.1:0-2854 GCA_965655535.1 Candidatus Actinomarina sp. | reverse complement strand
TGTTCCTGTTAATGCTTTAATTGCTCTTGCTGAAGGTGGGTATGCTTTAGAGATTTACAATGGTGAATCAGAGGTAGGAGTTTTTGAAGGAGTTTCTGGAGTAGATACAACCTATGTAGGTGTAGAAATAGGTGTCTTTACAGATGGATTTGTAGAAGTAAGTGGAAATATTAGTGAAGGCATGATTGTCGTAGTACCAAGATGAGTACTTCAACACAACCAGTAATATCCATAAACAATATTTCGAAAGTTTATGAAGGTCCACCACCAGTAAAAGCCTTAGATGGTGTTTCGTTAGATATCTATGAAGGCGAGTTTGTTTCAATAGTTGGCCAATCTGGAAGTGGTAAATCAACACTTTTAAATATGATGGGTTTACTTGATAGCGTTACTGATGGCTCAATAACTATTGATGGTGATGATATATCAGAGTTAACAGATGATGAACTATCAAAGTTTCGTGGTGAGAAAATTGGATTTATTTTTCAAAGCTTTTTTTTACTTCCAGGATTAACTGCTCAGGAAAACGTAGCAGAGGGTCTTTTATATCACGGAATAAAAAGAGATATTCGTTTAGAAAAAGCAAAAGATGCATTAGAACTTGTTGGTTTAGGACACAGACTCACTCACCTTCCAAAAGAACTATCTGGTGGAGAACAACAGAGAGTTGCTATTGCTCGTGCTTTAGTAGAAGACCCCTCCTTTGTTTTAGCAGATGAACCTACTGGAAATTTAGATAAAGAGTCTGGTCTTAATATTTTAAATATTTTGAAAGAATTAAACAGAAAAGGCAAAACTGTTGTCATGATTACTCACAATCAAGAACACGCACAGATGTTTGAAAAGGTTATAGAACTTGTTGATGGAAAAGTGGTGAGTGGTGAAAAATAAATTACGACTACGGGACTTATTCTTTGTTGCTTTATACGGTGTAAAAGCTCGTAAAGGAAGAGCTGCTATGACATCAATAGGAATCGGAATTGGTATTGCTGCAATTGTTGCGGTGACTGGAATTTCATCATCTGGTAGAGCTGACTTATTAGCAACTCTTGAATCTCTCGGTACAAATTTAATTAAAGCTTCTCCACAAGCTGGTTTTTTTGGAAGCCAAGAAGAATTACCAGATGGCGTAATTGGCATGGTTGATAGAATTGGTCCTGTAGAAGAAGTTACCTCAACAACGCAAGCAGATTTATTGGTGCGAAGAACAGATTTTATTTCAGAGTTTGAGGGCGGTGGAATCTCTACTGTTGTAACAAGTTCAGAGTTGTTAGATGTAATTGGTGGAAATTTGTCTGAAGGACGATTTATTACTGATGGTTTATCAGATATCCCTGTTACTGTGTTGGGTTCTGTTTCTGCAGAGAGGTTAGGAATAAATAATTTGTCGCAACCTTCCAAAATTCTTATTGACGATGAGTGGTTTGGAGTTGTTGGAATTCTTGATGAACTTAAAATACATCCTGATTTAGATAGATCTGTTTTTATTGGCTATGGTGTTGCTTCAACGTTATTTGATATAGATAAAGAGCCAACAACTATTTATTTACGCGCTAATCCTGATTTTATTGAAGATGTTGTTGATGTCTTAGCACCGTCTATGAATCCTGAAAATCCAGATCAAGTTGAAGTAAGCAGACCTTCCGATGCTCTTGAAGCACAACAAGCTGCAGAAGCTGCATTTACAAACTTACTCTTAGGACTTGGGTCAGTAGCTTTACTTGTTGGTGGTGTTGCAATAGCTAATGTCATGGTGATGTCAGTACTCGAGCGAAGAATGGAGATTGGTGTAAGAAGATCTATTGGAGCTACAAGAAGAGAAATACGCTACCAATTTCTACTAGAGAGTGTGATTCTTTCAGGGATTGGAGGTTTGGTTGGTGTGTTGTTAGGTGTTGCAATCACACTTGGATACACTAATTACACCAATATTGTATTCTCAATACCTGTATGGCAAATATTTGGAGCAGTATTATTGGCACTTTTAATTGGAGCAATTTCTGGAGTATATCCAGCAATCAAAGCATCAAAAATTCAACCAGCGGAGGCTGTTCGAAAATGAGATATGTTATATTTTTAATGATTTTTGCAGCATGCACTATTGGTGGTGAGGAACCACAAGGTGTTGTGTCACTGGAATCTAGTGAGGTTACTGTCATTGAAGAGGAAGAGCTTTCTTTTGAAGAAGGAGTTTTAGAATTTTCCCAGTGCATGAGAGAAGAGGGAATCGATTTTCCAGATCCTTCTTTTGATGTTGACGGCAACCCAAACTTTGATGAAGTACAAGTAGATAACGAGGAAGAGTTTGAAGCAGCATTTGTTGCTTGTGAAGACATACTTCGTAATGCTTTTCCAGATGAGTTTGATGTTGATCCAGAGGTTGAGGCTGCATTAATAGATGCATCCTTAGAGTTTTCAGAATGTATGAGAGACCAGGGTATCGATTTTCCAGATCCAAAACCTGGAGAGTTCGGTTTCTTTGCTTTCAGAGATGCAGATATTGATTTTAACTCAGAAGCTGTTCAGGAGGCTTTTGAAATCTGCCAACCTGAAAATCCACTAGATAATTTAGATGATTAAAAATACTTCTACTATTACTTTCTTTTGTATTTAATATGTAATTAGGTAATAAGCCTGTTACCTCAAAAGAGACCTAGAGAAATCTAGGTCTTTTTGTTTTTAGAGTCTCAAAATTTTAAATTCCCGAATCAAAGTATTCAGGTTGGCTCACACCAATAGTTCTCCAACAAGGTTTTTCATCACAGAGAGTTTTTTGAAACACCCAAGTGATAACAAAATAATTATTATTTTGAGCCAACACTTTAACCTCGTAATGAATATTCTCTTCGGACTC
>CBFHGZ010000054.1:0-5843 GCA_965655535.1 Candidatus Actinomarina sp. | reverse complement strand
TGTGGTGATAAAAATTTAATAAATCCCTATATAGGTTCTAATGAAATACCGGTATTTGATTATCCTGAAGTAATTTCAATGGATGAAGACCCTATGAAGGCAGTAAGATCCAAAAAAAACTCCTCAATAGTTGGATGTATGAATCTTATAAAAGAAAAAAAAGCTCAAGCGGTATTTTCTGCAGGTTCTACTGGGGCAACACTAGTAAGCGCGATGTCAATCTTAGGTAAGCAAAAAGGCATTATTAGACCGTCCATAGCATCTGTATTGCCTACAAAAGACGGAAGTGTAATATTTCTTGATTCAGGAGCCAGTCTTGAAGTTAAGCCGAAAATTTTATTCCAATATGGACTTATGGGTTCAAAACTAGCAGAAATTCTTTTTGAAATTGATAATCCTAGAGTTGGTCTACTAAATAACGGTGAAGAGCCAACAAAAGGAAGAGAAATGGAAAAAGCAGCATACAAGTTATTGAGCGATTCTAGTTTAAATTTTGTTGGAAATGTAGAAGGTAGAGATTTTGCAAATAATAAAGCTGATGTTTTCATTACTGATGGATTCACAGGCAATGTTGTTCTTAAAACAATGGAAGGTACAGCAAAATTACAATCAAATTTATTTAAAGAAGCACTAAAAGATAATTTATTTAAGCCATTATTAATACCAGTTAAAAAAGCTTTAAAACCTGTAAGTGATTTATTAAACCCAGATAAAACAAATGCTTCATACCTACTAGGAGTGAATGGAGTTGTAACTATTGGCCATGGATCCTCAAATCAGAGAGCAATTAAAAATGGTATAAAATATACTGCCAGTGCTATTGATAAAGAATTTATATCAAAATTTACTAATTCTATAAACCAATCATGAATGAGCTAGAAGAACTAGAACGAAGTATTGGATATGAATTTAAAGATAAAAAATTATTAAGAATAGCTTTAACCCACAAGTCTTTTCTTGATGAAAATCCGATTTACGAATCAAATCAGCGTTTTGAATTTTTTGGAGATGCAATTCTTGACTTTGACTTAACAGAGTATTTGATTCAAAATTATCCAGATCTGGATGAAGGAAATTTAACAAAAATAAGATCTAGTGCTGTAAATCAATTCAATCTTGTCAAAATAGGTAAAAAGATAAATATTGGTAATTACATATATTTAAGTAGTCCAGAGGAATCTACCGGAGGAAGAGAAAAAAGTTCAATAATTGAAGATGCAGTAGAAGCATTAATTGCATCTCTTTATTTTGACGGAGGCCTAGAAGCAGTTAACAAATTCGTTTCAACTTTTATCTATCCTAGCATTAATGAATTAGCCCTAGATCCAGGAAAGAAAGATTACAAAACTAGGCTGCAAGAGCATTATGCAAAAATTGGAAAAAAAGTAACTTACATAGACACTTCTACTGGACCAGATCACAATAAGTTATTTAGTTCTAAAGTCTATATGGATGAAAATATTGTTGGGGAGGGCGAAGGTAAGTCAAAAAAAAGCGCTCAACAAGAAGCCGCAAAAAATGCTTTTGAGCGTCTAGATGCCTGAGCTACCTGAAGTAGAGTCGATTAAAAAATCAATAAAACCTAAAATCATAGGAAAAAAATTAATACAATACAAATTTCTCGATAAAAGAACTAGTAGATTCAATAATGATTATCCATCAAATTTAGGAACTTTAGATGAAATTACTAGAAAAGGTAAAGTTTTAATTTTCAAATTTCGTAAATATAGTTTACTTTTTCATTTAGGAATGTCTGGACGAATTGAGTTTAGCAATTCAGTTTCCAAACACACTAGGGCATATTTTAAATTTACAAAAATTCAATTAAATTTCGATGATATTAGAAAGTTTGGATTTGTTAAATTAATTTCTAATGATTGTCTTGATAATGAATTAAATAAATTAGGCCCTGACGCATTAAATATGGATAAAAAATTGTATTTAACAGTTTCTCAAATAGGACTAAATTCCAAAGTTGCTATTAAACAATTTCTACTAAATCAAAAAAACATAAGTGGTATTGGGAATATATATGTAAATGAAATACTTTTTATATCTAAGATACATCCCAAAAAAATAACTAATAAGTTATCGAAAGATGAATGGGACAGTATTTATAAAAATACTAAAAAAGTGTTAAAAAAGGCTATAAAAAATAATGGAACTACATTAGGAGATTTAACCTATTATTTACCGGATGGAAATTTTGGTCAAAATTTGAATAGTTTATTAATTTATGGGCAGTTAAATTGTAAATTATGTAACAGAAAGATTGTTAAAATGTATATAGATCAAAGAGCAACATATTTTTGTAAAAAATGTCAGAAACTGTAGTTAATGTAAAATTTTTAAGAAATGAAACAGTTGAATCTGTTCATAAAGTAAATGTATTTACAGAAAATAGTGAATCAGAGCTTTTTTTTCCAAGATCTTCGGTAAAACCATTTCAAATTATTCCACTTCTTGTTGAGTCTGAGAAAAAAAATATTTTTTTTGACTCAAATGAAATTGCTTTATTCGGTTCATCGCATTCAGGTGAGCAGATGCATGTTGAATTATTGAATAAAATTAGTCAAAAATACGAAATTAATCTCGATTTACTTTATTGTGGCCCACAAAGACCATTCTTTGATACTTATGCCGATCAAATTTTAAAAAGTGGAGAAAGTTTTAGTCCACAACATAATAATTGTTCTGGAAAACATCTTTCAATGTTAATTTTTTCTAAAATTTTAAATGAAAATTTAAATGGATATCAAAATCTAAACCACCCTGTACAAATATACATTTCAAAGTTTTTCTCAGAAATTTTTGAAGATAGCAGTCTCGAATATAGTACTGATGGATGCGGTCTACCTGCCGTAAAAGTTAGTAGTCATAAATTTCTCCTTGCTTTGAAAAAAATTCAATCATCTAAATACCAAAAATTTTTTGAGAGTATTTTTGATGCATATACGAATTTTCCAGAAATCATCGGAGGCACAAATAGAACTGATACAAATATAATGCAAGCTTCTAATGGAAAAGTGATGGCTAAATCAGGAGCAGAGGGAGTTTTAATTGTTACAAATAAAGATAAATCTTATATTTTTAAATGTCTTGATGGAAATAAAAGAGGAGTAGATTTAGCAGCAACAAACTATCTAAACAAAATTGGTCTAATAAATGAAGAGCCATACAACTACTTAAAATCTTTATATTCAAAAAATCTGCAAAACGATTTATTTGTAGATATAAAAATAAATTAATTTTTTAAAAAAAGATATATTTACTATTTTTTAGTATTATTAAATCAACAACAGGGTAAATATGTATTTAAAATCATTAACTATTAATGGGTTCAAGTCTTTTGCAGAAAAGACAAACATCGACTTTACTGACAAAGTTAACGTAATTGTTGGGCCAAATGGTTCTGGTAAATCAAATGTAGTTGATGCTATTTCTTGGGTATTAGGCACACAAAGCCCCGCGTCTCTTAGAACCAATAAAATGGAAGATGTAATTTTTGCTGGGACAGAAAAACTTCAGCAAAAAGGTTTTTCAGAAGTTTATTTAAATTTTGAGGTTGATGAAGCAAAATTTAATGGAAATTCTGAAATATCAATTGGAAGAAAATTATTTAGAGATGGTACTTCTGAGTACTTTATGAATGGAGTTAATTGCAGATTGCTTGACATTCAAGAGTTTTTGATCGATGTTGGAATAGGAAAACAGCAACATATTATTATTTCTCAAGGACAAATTGCTGAAATTCTAAACTCTAAACCAGAAGACCACAGGACAACAATTGAAGAAGCAGCTGGAATATTGCCATTGAGAATAAAAAAAGAAAAATCTTTAAAGCGTATTGAGTCTGGAGAGAAAGAAATCAAGCGTGCTAAAGATGTTTTAAGAGAAATTAAAAAACAATTAAATCCCTTAAAAGAACAAGCAGAAAAAGCGAAATTACATCAAGAAAATACAGATTTACTTAAAGATAAAAGTCAAAAGTTGAATGTATTAATGTACAAAAAATTTAGAAATCTTCACAAAAATTATGAAGTAGAAAATTCTAAGTTGGACACTCTACTTTCGAAAATAACTAAAGAAGTTGAAGATTTAAAGTTAGAAAAAATAAAATTATCTAAAGAACTAGGGGATGGAAACTCTCTTGGAACATCGTTTAAAGAATACTCTTCTTCTTTTAGTAATATTTCTGAAAAATTGAGATCGATTGCACACATTGCATCCGAACGCAGGGATAATTTAGATAAAGAAAAAATTAAGTTTGAAGAGGAAAACGAAAGAATTAGCAAAAAGATTAAATTAAATAATGAACAAGTAGTTCAGCTTTCAAACCAATTGCTAAATAAAAAAGTTGAGTTAACCAACCTACAAAATATTCATTCAGATGTTAAAAATAAATTAGAAAATATTATAAAAAAATCTTCAGCCTCAATTGAAGTAAACGAAGCTTTATTAGATCAAGAGATTTTAAATATACAGAAAGATATTGACAACTCATCAAGAGTTTTAAATGACTTAGAAAATCAAATAACAAAATGGAATAAAGATTTAGACATATCTCAAAATTTATATTCTGAATTTTTGAATGGAATAAATTTATCCGAAGATAAATATCGAGACTTTGATAATTACTCAACACATTCAGGATCTGTACTTAATAGAGAATTAGAGTCTTCAGAGCATAGCAAGAATGAAGAACTTAAAAAAATTGAAATTTTAGAAGAAGAGTTAATATTTAAAAATTCATTTTTATCAAGTGTTAATGATGAAGACTTCAAAAACGAATTAAAGAAAGATAAAGAATCTTTAGAAAAAGAATTTAGCCAAATAGAAAATCAGATATCAAATATTTCAAATCAATTAGTTTCTTCACAAGAAAAAATTAATTTTTTAACAAATGAAACAAAAAGTTTAAAAAGACAAATTAATGAATTTAATTCAACCGAATTATCTAGCAATAGAGAAGGCCTAACAGAGGTTATAGATTTAGCCAAATTATTTATTGATTTTAGTAAATCAACTTCTTCAAAATTAACAAACCAAGCTGAATATTTTGAGGAAAAATATGGAAATTCAAATAAAAAGATTTTGAATATAGATAATCAAATCGACAATCTAAATAGAAAATACTTCGAAGAGAAAGAACGTAAAACTGATTTACTAATAAAGCTTAACGATCAGCAAAATTCAATGTCTCAATATTATTCAAAATTAATAAATATCTTTGGTTTATCTGAAGAAGAAATTACCAATTTTGATACAAATGATTTAAATCAAAAAATTCTTGAAGATGAGATATCTATCATTGAGTCTAAAATTGAAGAAATCGGTACTGTAAACTATTTAGCAAAAGAAGATTTTGAAAGTTTAAATGAAAGATTCGAATCTATTACAAATACAATTGATGATTTAAATCTAGCTAAAAAAGAATTACTTCAAAATATCGAAGATATAGAAAAAGAAATTGTATTTAGAATTGATTCATCATTTAATTCAATTTCTGTTCATTTTACAGAAATATTTGAAACACTATTTCCTGGCGGTAAAGGGTCCCTTTCATTTACAGATAAGGAGAATATTTTAGAAACTGGTATTGAAATATCTGTACAGCCAAGAGGGAAGAAAGTAAAGAAACTAAGCTTACTGTCTGGTGGCGAAAGGTCACTTGCAGCAATAGCATTTTTATTTTCAATTTTTAAATCTTTTCCAAGTCCCTTTTACATTCTTGATGAGGTAGAAGCGGCACTAGATGATGCAAATTTACATCGTATGATAAATTTACTTAATCATGTAAAAGATGATGCACAATTTTTAATAGTTACACATCAACAACAAAC
>CBFHGZ010000053.1:3826-5869 GCA_965655535.1 Candidatus Actinomarina sp. | reverse complement strand
ACAAAAACTTTAATTTAGATATGAGTCACTTTGACTCGTTATTATCTGAAAAAACAAAAATTGTTTCTATTGTTGGTGAATCAAATATTTCTGGCATGCTTACGGAAATTAAAAATATGAGTGAATTAATAAAAAGCAAATCTAATGCTTACTTCATAGTTGATGGCGCACAACTTGTACCTCATCGAAAAGTTGATGTCCAAAAATTAGGCATAGATTTTTTATGTGTTTCAGGCCATAAAATGCTCGGCCCTACAGGTATTGGAGTTGTTTGGGGCAAAAAAGAAATTCTAGAAAGCATGGAGCCTGTTTATGGTGGCGGAGATATGATTGAAGAAGTCTTCTATGAATCTGCAACCTGGGCACCAATACCACATAAATTTGAAGCAGGTACACCACCTTATGTTGAAGCTATTGGTTTAGGTTTTGCAATTGAATATTTGAATAACCTAACTATGGAAGCTGTTGAAGAGCACTCAAATAGTCTAAGAAATTATGCTAAATCAAAGTTAGAAAATGTAGAAGGATTAAATATAATTCACTCTACATCTGATATAGCTGGATGCACTTTTGCAATGAGTATTGACGGAGTTCACTCTTCTGATATGTCTATTATGTTAGATACTCATGGAGTAGCTGTAAGGTCAGGCCATCACTGTGTTCAACCTTTTCACAGAAAACTAGAATTAGATTCAACCTTTAGAGCAACAGGATACATTTACAATGACGAAAGAGACTTTGATATATTAGCTTCTGCTATTGAAGACTGTGTGGGATTACTTAAATAATGAGTATTCAGGAAAAGATTGATAATTACAAAAAAACATTGTCTTTATTTCCAAATCCACAAGAAAAATATCAATATTTAATTGAACAAGCTAAATTCAATGATGATTTTCCTGAAAATTTAAAAATTGATGAATTTAAAGTAAATGGATGCCAAAGTCAAGTTTGGTTGGTACCAGAAGAACAAAACAACAAACTATATTTTAAAAGTGATTCGGATGCGCTAATTGCAAAAGGACTAGTAACATTAATTTCCACTATTTATTCTGGAGAAACTGCAAATGATATTGTAAATTCAGAAGCTGACTTAATGGAAGAATTTGAACTTGGTGTAATACTAAGTCCAGCTAGAAGAAACGGTGCCTTTAGTATGTTAAAAAAAATTAAGGATTTCGCCTCTGGGCTAACTGATTGATCCTTCCCACCAATTTTCATGAGGAAAGATTATCCAAACCTCTCCAGAGTCTTTAGCAATATCTCTAGAATAATAATGAGGTTCAAAATCACATTCATTATTCCACCAAAGAGCTGAAAACCTGACATCACATTCGTGATTTATGTTTTCCTTTATATAGTCTGAAAGCTTTTCAAAAGTCTCACCACTATCGCAAATATCATCAACGATTAAAACTTTTGAATCATTAGGTTTTGGTAAATAGTTTTCCCAGTGAGGAAAGTCTCTTGTTGAAGCATGGACAGGCTTGAATGGTATACCAAGTTTATGTGATATCATCACTCCAGGGATCAACCCCCCTCTACTAATTCCAACTACAACGTCAGGAGCAAAATTGTCTGATTCAATTTTGTTACAGATCATTTCTGTATCAGACATTTGGTCTTCCCAAGTATAAATTAACTTTTCCATTTCGTAGAAATTAATTGTATCAAACTTTTTTTTATTGTTTTACTCTCAACAGAAATAAATATTTAACATCAATTGAATTGGTCTAGCTAGAGTCTGATATATAATAACCGTATGAAAAGGAGGTAAGGATGCGTAGAAGTTGGGCGGTAGGCCTACTTATAATCAGTATTCTTACTATGGCATGCGGTGGAGCCGCATCCGTAGATGATTATAAAGCTGCATTTGTGTATGTTGGGCCAGCAGACGATGGTGGTTGGTCACAAGCACATGATGTAGGAAGACAATTTCTTGTAGAACAGACTGGAATTGAAACAGCTTACACAGAGCTTGTTCCGGAAGATGCTACAGAATTCAGAACAGTTGCCGAGGCATATATTGAGCAAGGTTACAAC
>CBFHGZ010000053.1:2015-3729 GCA_965655535.1 Candidatus Actinomarina sp. | reverse complement strand
TAGTTTCTCTTTACGAACTTTCTTCAGATGTACCAACAGAAACTGCTGAATTAATTTCTCAAAGAACAGATGAAATAATTAGCGGTTCTTTTGACCCTCCAATTGTTGAGGAAGAATTTATTGATAATGTTATTGGCACAGTAACCCCGTAACATATTTTTTTAGCACTCCAGTTTTTCTGGAGTGCTAAAGCACTTTTTAAATGAACTCCCCTATATTAGAAGTTAAAAACATTTCCAAAACTTTTGGAAATATTAAAGCACTCGACCAAGTTGATTTTTTCCTAGAAAAAGGAGTAATTCATGGTTTGCTTGGTGAGAATGGTGCAGGTAAATCTTCACTAATGAATGTTTTATCTGGTATTTACATTCCTGAAGAAGGAACTATCAGAATTAAAAATACTGATATTGAAAAAATGAATCCTGATATAGCATCATCTCTGGGAATTGGAATGGTACATCAAGAATTTAGACTAATAGAAAGTTTCACTATAAAAGATAACTTGACTCTCTCAAAAGCAAATATATTTTCAGATAACTTTGAAGAAGCATATGAAAAATACTCTGATATTTTTGCATTAAATGCTCATTACGAAACGAGAATTAATGAACTTTCAGTTGGTGAAAAGCAGAAAGTCGAAATTATGAAATTAATTTTCAAAAACAGTGACATAATGCTTTTAGATGAACCAACAGCAGTATTGACTCCTCAAGAAACCTCCCAACTTAAGAATTCATTAGAACAACTTTCTCAGGAAGATGAAAAAACAATTGTTTTAATAACTCATAAATTAAAAGAAATAAAAGAATTTACGGAAAAAATTTTTGTAATGAAAAACGGCAAAATGGTTGCTAGATCACTAGATACAAAAAATGTTGATGATAATGAACTGATAGAGCTTATGATGGGTGAAATAAAAACCTCTATTTTTGAAAAAAACAATGCAAAAGGTCCAGTTAAATTGGAAACAAAAAATATTTCACTTTCGAATGATGATGGTCAAGTACTTTTAAATGATATTTCATTATCAATTAAGTCTGGTGAAATTTTAGGTATAGCTGGTGTGTCTGGAAATGGACAAGTTGAATTGGCTAATGTGATTTGTGGTATTGAAAAAAGTTTTGAAGGAAAGATTTTAATAAATGCAAAAGACGTTTCTCTAAAAGGTGTCAGATCAAGAAAAAAGCTAAACCTCTCTTATATACCTGAAAATAGATTGGGTGTGGGACTAGCACCAGGGGTATCTGTTCTTGATAATTCTGCAATAAAAGAATATTTTAAATCCAGTTATGGCCCTCATCTTTCAAAAGGTAAAATGGTCAATTATCTAAGTGATTTAATTAATCAATTTTCAATTAAAGCACCTGATGAAAAAGCTGAAATCTCAACTCTTTCAGGTGGTAATATGCAAAAACTTTTAATGGGTAGAGAGTTAATATCTAACCCAGATGTAATAGTCGCTGCCCAACCAACTCGTGGCTTAGATGTTAGTGCTGTAGATTCCATTCATAAACTTATTATTAACCAAAGAGATAATGGTTCAGCTATTTTATTAATCTCCGAAGATTTAGATGAGCTCTTTAAGTTAAGTGACAGGATATTAGTTTTGTATGAAGGAAAAGTAATGAAAGAAGTAGAAATTGAAAATGCTTCGATTGACTCTATAGGGTTGGCAATGGCAGGAATAAATGAATAGATATATTCTATCTAAGAA
>CBFHGZ010000053.1:0-1915 GCA_965655535.1 Candidatus Actinomarina sp. | reverse complement strand
TTTTTAGCTTATTACATAAAAGACAAAAGTGTATTTGGTTATGAAATGAGAATAGCTGGTGGATCTGAATTAACAGCAATTTATGCAGGGATTAGTGCCAAACAAAAAGCATTTTTTGCAATGTTAATAGGAGGAGGTTTTGCTGGACTTGCTGGTGCAATAGAATTATTGAGCCAAACACATCGTGTGTCTACAGGAATCTCTCAAGGATTTGGATACACAGCAATAATTGTTGCTGCAATAACTGGTATGCGACCGATTGGAATATTTTTAGTTGGAAGCTTATTTGGTGCTTTAACTATTGGAGGATCTGTAATCCAAACAATTGGAGTAAGTTCATATATTGCTGAGATAATTCAGGCAACAACGCTGTTTGGAGCATTAGTTGCTCAATTCTTTTTTTCATATGAAATAATTAAAAAAGGTAAAAATGTTTGATATACAGCTATATGGACTACTGAATGCCACACTACAAGCAGCAACCTTATTATTTATTGCAGCTTTAGGAGAACTCATTACAGAAAAATCAGGAATACTAAATTTAGGTGTAGAAGGAATGATTTCCATAGGTGCTGTCACAGGATTCATTACTGCAATCAACACACAAAATTTATTTTTATCCGTATTAGTTGGTATTATTTCAGCAGCTTTGTTCTCGTCTATACATGCATTCGTTACAGTTTTATTAAAGCAAGATCAAACAGTTTCAGGTTTAATATTGACTATTCTTGGTATTTCATTGTCTTCACTAATAGGAAAGAAATATGTAGGAAAAAAACTTGAGGTTAAGTTAGAAAATTTATTTAATATAGATGAACCTACAAATATTCTTCAAGTATTTTTAAATCAAAATATAATTTTTTACTTAGCAATTCTATTTATGATATCTACCGCATTTATATTAAAAAAAACTATGTTCGGAAGAAGACTTGAAGCAATTGGTGAAGATTTAAAATCTGCTGACTCCATGGGATTAAAGATTACTAAAACTCAATTCATTGCAACTTGTGTTGGTGGTGCTTTTGCAGGGCTTTCTGGTGTGTATCTAACACTAAGCTATGTACCCTACTGGACTGATGGAATGACTTCAGGAAGAGGGTGGATAGCCTTAGCACTTGTTATTTTTGGAGGATGGAAACCATACAGAACTGCATTTGGCGCAGTTTTATTTGGATTTTTAGAAGCTTTAGGACCACGTTTGCAAACTTATGGATTTGAATTAAGTCCTTATATCGTAAAAATTACTCCTTACATAATTACAATTCTCGTTCTTGTGATTCTTACAATTGTAAAAAGTGGTAATACAGGAGCTCCTAAAAATATAGGAATACCATTTTTCAGAGAAAATAGATAAACAACAATATTCAATAAAATAATTTGGTAATATAACTTGAGCTTTAAATGATACCTGTGAGTATCGAAAGGTAGTATCTTGGAAATAGATAAAGTAATTTACCGTCTCTCTAAAGAGATAACTGAATCCGAATTTTCTAATCCCCTATTAATTGGTATTCCAAGAAGAGGTGATCTTATTGCAAAAAGAATTTCCTTCAATCTTAAGAATTTAAATTTTGAACATGACATAGATACAGTTGATTATCTTCCTTTTAGAGACGATCTTGAAAAAGAAGTAGAGAAAAATTATCTAACTATTAATCCTCAAGATAGAGATGTAGTTTTAATTGATGATGTAATTTACACAGGCAGAACACTAAGAGCTTCTATTGAATCTGTTATATTTTCAGGAAGACCCAAGCAAATATCGCTTTTATGCTTGGTGGATAGAGGCCATAGAGAACTACCAATCACTCCTAAATTTATTGGTAAAAATATACCAACTAATGAAAAAGAGTATGTTTCCGTATTTTTAAAAGAAATAGATGATGAAGATAAAGTTGAGGTTGGTTAATAAGTG
>CBFHGZ010000052.1:0-6029 GCA_965655535.1 Candidatus Actinomarina sp. | reverse complement strand
CTTTTATCTATCAAACATTTCAGAGCAGGTTTTTAGGGAGCACTTTTTAGATGATAAAAATATTTCAATTGATAAAACAACTGAAAAAAACTTAATTTTCTCACCTGTTTTTACTGCACATCCTACTGAAAGCTCTAGACAATCAACTTTAAAAAAAATATACAAAATTGGAAAAATTATTGAAGAAAATAACTCTCAAGATATGTCAGAAATAAATGCTTTGATTACACAACTTTGGTACACAAGGGAAATAAGATCCACAAAGCCAAGTCCCATTGATGAAGTTAAATCCTTGTTGTTTTATTTAGATATCTTATATAGAGATACTTATCAAAATTTAATCAATGACATTAAATTAAATGAAAAAATTGATAATTTTACAATTAGTTATGGTTCTTGGGTTGGTGCAGACAGAGATGGTAATCCTTTTGTAACTACAAAAACTACAGAAGAAGCTTTGAAAATATATTCATCACAAATAATAAATATTTACATGGAGAAGATTGTTGAATTGTCAGACGAATTCAGTATTTCAACAGATTTTGTAAAATGTCCTAGAATTTTACAAAATGCCATTAATAAATATAGAACTATGCTTCAAAAAGAATATACACATTATTCAAGAGTCAATTTTGACGAACCTTTTAGAATTTTTCTTTCATTAATATTTCATAGATTAGAAGAATTTAACAAAGGTCACAAAGGATATGAAACATTTGAACAGTTTTTAAAAGATTTGTATATTTTTAAAAATTCTGTAGAAATTGTTTTTGGTGAAAAAATTCGAATTGCAAATTTAGAAAATTTTATTAATTATGTAGAGCAGTTTGAATTTCACGGAGTCAGTTTGGATGTTAGGCAAAATGCCAATGTAATAAACTCAGGAAGAGGTAAAGAATTTAAAGATTTTGAAAACTTTCTAAAATTATTACCGAACCTTCAAAAAACATATGGTCAAAAGGTAGTTAATTCGCTTATATTATCTATGACAAAGTCAGATTCTGATGTATTAAATTTGTTTAATTTATGTAAACAAAATATGAAACTAGAGCAAATACCAGATATTACTCCTCTTATAGAGGAGATTGAAGATTTAAATTCAGCACATACAATCATTGGTAGGCTTTTTACAAATAAAAGCTATTTAAAATTTTTACAAAATTACAAAGATAGCTCACAAGAGGTGATGCTTGGTTACTCTGATTCAAATAAAGATGGTGGTTTAATTTCATCACAATGGAATGTATACAAGGCTCAAGTGAACTTGTTTGCAGTAGGAATTAAAAATAAAATTGAAATAAATTATTTTCATGGTCGTGGAGGAACAATTAGTAGGGGAGGTGGACCAACGTATAAATCAATTAGCTCTCAGCCTTCTGGTAGTATTGCTTCTCAAATTAGATATACCGAACAAGGTGAAGTAATCTCTGACAAATATTCTACACCGTACTTAGCATATGAAAATTTAAAACTTGGAGCAACAGCATTCATTAATGGAAGTACAAAAAATTTCAAAAAAAATTATCAATTTCAAGAGGAGATAGAAATATTATCTAGATGGTCTTATGAGAAATACAACGAACTTTTACATAATGAAGAACTTTTGCATTATTTTGAAACCTGCACACCGGTTAAATTACTATCTACATTAAATATTGGTTCAAGACCATCAAAGAGAAATAGTAAAGTTAACAGTTTAAAAAGTTATCGTGCTATTCCATGGGTATTTGGCTGGGCTCAAACAAGACACACACTTACTGGTTGGTATGGTGCAGGAACTGCATTTTCTAAATTGATCGAGGAATTAGGAATTAAACAAGTTAAAGATTTATATGAAAAATCAGATTTTGTACAAAACTTAATTAGCAATATCGAAATGTCACTATTTAAATCTGATATGAATATTGCAAAATTGTATGTAGATTCTCTACTTGAGAAAGAAAATTTACTATTTAATGATTTACTCAAAGAAGCAAAATTAACACAACAAATGATATTAAAAATAAAAAATGCGCCGAGTTTATTACAAGATAATGAAGTTCTTAAAAAAACACTTCAAATTAGAAATGCCTACTTAGATCCACTTTCAATAATACAAATAACCTTAATGAAAAAACTACAGAAAAATGATCTATCGGAATTTGAAAATAGTGCTTTATTACTATCTATTAATGGGCTAGCTGCTGGTCTTAGAAATACTGGCTGATAAATCTCTAAGTTCAAAATGCATTTCGTCTGGTGAGGTCCATGTGCCACCCCATGCAAACCCCCAAGAGTTAAATATTTCTACAATTCTTGTTGGATATCCCGATTTAGTGTTTATGTCAATTGCAATTCCCCAAGCATGTCTTGAAATACTACCACCAGCATCAAATCTTGCGATTCTTCGTGGAGCATAACAACCTCCAGATTCTTTAAATTCATTAACTTTTAATTGGTCAGACAATCCTTCATTTATTATTTGATTTAAAGCACCTTCAAGTGGCTCCCACATTAATTTATGACAAACTGTGAGACCAAGAATTGGCATTCTTTTTTGTTCAATATTTTGATTTCTCCATGAAGGTTCTGTTGTTATCCAAACTCCATCTCTTTCTTTAATTTGAAAATCACCAAAATATTCTTTGACAAGTGCCGTAGGGAGAACCCAGTTTTTATTAGGTTTAGATTCTTTATTAGTAAATCTAACTTTTTTATAATTTATGTTTCTGTGTAGTTCTATAAGAAAATTTTCATTAATTTTATTGTCCCAAATAATTGCTTGAATATTTCTATTGATGCCAACCTGATAACCTATTTCTTTATTAACAATTGCTTCAAACCATCCAAGAACTGAGTCTTTATCAATAAAACCAACTTCTATACTTAAACTTTCACCATTTAATCCAATTAAATTTAATTCATCACCAATTTTTAGCCCGTATCTTTCAGCTGTTAGAGATGAAACAACAGCTTTGTTATTTTCTAATGTTTTTACTATTTCATCTTTGTAAAACAAGTTTGCGGATGATGCTTCTACAGTTTTAATTGACAAATTGTATAGATAATTATTTCTACTTTGAAGAATTGTTTCATTTTCTCTATTTATAGAATTTAACCCAACATTCGCTCTGCCTATAAAGGCAACATTTGTATTTAAATTTTTGACACTCTCAAGAATTTCGCTTGTAACACTATAAAAAAGACTTCCTGATTGAGAGATTGTTAAAACTTGATAGTTATCAATTTTATTATTAGTTACTTTGTCATTATCATTGGTAATTATTTCACTTCCTGAAGAGCTCAGTAATAAAGATAAAATCAAACCGTAGTACATATATATATCCTAATTGTTGGAAATTTTATTTAGAACTCAGGATTCTCACAGTTATTACAGAATAAACTTAGTATTAAACAAATATAGACATATAATAATCCCTGTTTATAAATTAATGAAATATGAAACTACTTACTAATTTTTTCTCAAGCGCAGCTACCAAGAGACCTGTTGTAACAATCTTAGTTGTTTTACTTTTAACTGGGTTTTTTGGATTTATGGCAACCCAAGCTGAAGAATTAAATACTAGTTTTGGTGGAGAGTTAGATACTCCTGAAATTCAAGCTCAGTCAAAATTAGGAGATTATTTTCAAACAGCAGGATCACAGTCTGTCTTTCAAATTATTGTAAGTGGCGATGATGTGTTAACTGTAGATGGTTATGCTGCATGGCAGGAAATAAACAAAGTTGTTTTACAAAGCGAAATTTATCCTTATTTAGTAAAAGATCAAGGCGGCGCAGTACAAGGATTTTTTGCACCAGTAGATTTTGCGAAAGCATTTAATCCAGCTTTAGTAGTTAGTTCTTTATCAGATGATCAATTTAAGCAGTTATACAGAGACGCATCTAGCCAAATGCCACCCGAGTTTCTTGCTTTTGCAAGTGCTCTGTTGTCTAACACATACAATGAAGACGAGACAACTGCATCTGCTGGTTTGGCAATTATAACTATTGATTCTGCTTTAATAGCTACAGAATTTGGTGGCCAATCTGCTGCATTCGTTGAACAACCCAGAATGGAGATTGCATTATCTGACGCATTGTCAGAAATTTCAGTTGGAAGTATTAATGTATCAGGGTTTTCATTTGGATTATTACTTGGAGACGAAGGTGATGATTTTCTAGCTGAAATTGGAGTATTATTTGGGCAGGCATTTTTAATTATTTTATTTGTTTTAGCTTACATATTTTTTATAAGGCCTAGAAAGGGATTTGGAATTGTTAAGTCTTCAAGAAGAACTTTAAGTGATTTACTATTAAGTTTGGGAGCTATTTTGTTGTCTATTGGCTGGATGCAAGGTGCTGGTACCATATTAGGCCCTGGCTATCTAGATATAATCGGAGCACCAAATCAAGTTTCTCAGATTGCTCCTATTATATTAATTGGTTTAGGTGTTGACTATGCTATTCACTTTACTTCTAGGTATAGAGAAGAGGTTGGTTCTGGGAACTCTATAAACGGGTCAACATCTTCAACATTAACGTCTGTTGGTATTGCTTTGACTCTGGCTACATTGGCAACAATTGTTGGTTTCTTGACCAATATCGTTTCTCCGCTACCAGAACTTAAAGATTTTGGAATTTTAGTTTCTGCAGGTATATTTTTTGCTTTTTTCTTAGTTATGACTTTCGTTCCTGCTATTAGAACTCTTTTAGACAGAAGAGCTGAAAATAGATCAAAAATTAATACCGAGGCTTTCTCATCAAGTGGAGATAGTGTTTTAAACAAAATTTCAGCTTCTAGTAGCATAATTCCAAAAAAACTTAAAATAATTGCACTTGCGCTCCTTCTTGCAATATCAGGATATGGTTATTTCAGCTTTACTAACCTTGAAACAATTTTTGAGTTCACTGATTTTTTACCAGAAGATGATCCTGTTGTGCAAACTTTAGATTTACTGACTGAAGAATTCGGAGGGGGTTTTGGTGAAACAACAAGCGTGCTTATTGAAGGAGAGAATTTAGCAACTCCAGAAATACACAATGCAATTATTGAGTCACTCTCAAATCTTTCTGGTACAGAAAACGTTGTGTCTTATGCTGGAAACGTTGCTGCTGAGTCTTTAGTCGGTACACTTGGACAAACTTTGGCCCCTCAAGGTCCTGGAGCTGGAACAGCTCCTGCAATGCCCGATATGGAATTTATTGGTGCATTAGCAAGTTATGGTGTAGATATTATGTCTGGTGCTCAAGGTTTAGAGCTGTTAAAAGTAAAACCAGAATCAGATGTAGAGGCGTTATATGAATATTTGGTTTCTGTAGATTCAGAATCTTACCTTGCAAGCATATATTTCAATGAAGAGAATACTGTTACAGCTCAGCAAGTAAGAATTACAACGTCTGCAGGATCACTAGGTGCTGCTCAATTAAGAGATGATATTTATGAAGCTTTTGAACCGGTTTCAAGTCTTGGTGTTGAAGTTGCAGCAACAAATGACTCAATTGTCACTCAAAGCGTTAGTGATCTTATTTCTGAATCTCAATTTCAGTCGTTAATTTTTGCAATTTTAGCGTCTATGTTATTTTTGATTCTCTATTACCTAATTGATATTCGAAAGCCATTTTTAGGTGTTATTACTATACTGCCTGTTGTTGCAATTGTTATGGGTACATATCTAGGCATGTATTTTCTTGATATACCACTTAATCCTGTGACCTCTACGCTTTCTGGTTTAGCAATTGGAATTGGAGTGCCATTCGTCATTCACGTAACAAATAGGTTCCGAGAATCATTAAATACTAGTGATAATCCTGTAGAAGCTGTTAGAACAACCTTAAAAACTACTGGCGGATCTTTGTTTGGTTCTGCATTTACAACAATGGCAGGCTTTGGAATTTTAATGACTTCTTCTCTTAAGCCTTTTCAGCAGATGGGTCAAGTAGTAGTGGTTGCTTTAGGTTTTGCATTGGTGGCTTCAATTCTCATTCTCCCAACATTATTGGTGTTTTGGGCTAATTACCACAATAGAAAAACGGCCAAATCTTTATAGTA
>CBFHGZ010000051.1:0-6100 GCA_965655535.1 Candidatus Actinomarina sp. | reverse complement strand
TTGAAAAGGTATTTTTATACCTTCAACTAGTTGAACAAGGAGTAAGAAGTGACTCGAATGAAGTCAAAATGGCTAATACTTATTATGGTATTAGGTCTTGTAATTGCTGCTTGTGGTGGTTCTGATACCGCAGAAGAAACAACTGAAGTTGCAGAAGAGCCAGCTGAATCTTTAGATTCACCTGCTACAACTGCAGCTCCAACAACTACTGCGGGTCCTACTGCAAGTATTGGTATGGTTTATGATATTGGTGGTCGAGGAGACTTGTCCTTCAATGATATGGCATACGCTGGTTTAGAAAAAGCTATTAATGAGCTTGGCGTAGAAGCTGTTGACCTTGAACCAAACGAAGGTGGTGAAAACCGAGTTGAGTTATTAAGTCTATTAGCTGAAGAAGGCAGAGACTTAATTATCGGTGTTGGATTCTTATTTGATGCTGCTATTACAGAAGTGTCAACAGCTAACCCAGATATTGCATTTGGTATTGTTGACTCTGCTGTTGAACCAGCAAATGTTAGCGGGTTATTATTCGCTGAAGAACAAGGATCTTTCTTAGTGGGTGTTGCTGCTGGTCTTAAAACTACTACACAATCTGTAGGTTTTATCGGTGGTGTTGAGTTCCCATTAATTCAAAAATTCGAAGCAGGTTTCGTTGCAGGTGTTGCTGCTGCATGTCCAGAATGTTCTGTAGACGTGAAGTACATCACTCAAGCACCTGACTTTGGTGGATTTTTTGATGCAGCAAAAGCAAAAGAAATTGCTTTAGCACAATATGAAGAAGGCGCAGATATTATTTATCATGCTGCTGGTGGTGCTGGAAATGGTTTGTTTGAAGCTG
Source organism: Candidatus Actinomarina sp. (assembly GCA_965655535.1). Taxonomy (GTDB): domain Bacteria; phylum Actinomycetota; class Acidimicrobiia; order Actinomarinales; family Actinomarinaceae; genus Actinomarina. Next base: position 5,262 of record CBFHGZ010000051.1, on the reverse strand, counting down.
CAAAAGAAGTTTCTGAAACAACAGGAACAAAAGTATGGGCAATCGGTGTTGATGCTGATCAAGCAAAAACAGTTTCTTCCGAATTAGCTCCATATGTTTTAACATCAATGCTTAAAAGAGTTGATGTTGCTGTATATGAAACAATCAAAGCAGTAGTCGACGGCACATTTGCTGGTGGACCTAAAACCTTTGATTTGTCAGTTGATGGTGTTGGATATTCCACAACAGGTGGATATGTTGACGACATAGCAGATCAACTTGAAGCATATAAAGCACAAATTGTCAGTGGAGAAATAACAGTACCTACTGCTCCTTAATAGGAATTTAAGATTAGATCCCAGATTATTTCTGGGATCTATCTTATTTAAAATTAAAAATTATGTCATTAGCGATAGAACTTAACAAAATTTCAAAATCTTTTCCTGGAGTAAAAGCTAATGATGATATTTCCTTCTCTGTTAACAAAGGATCAATTCATGCAATAGTAGGTGAGAATGGTGCCGGTAAGTCAACATTGATGAAAATTTTATATGGAATGCAAAAACCCGATGAAGGTAAAATTACAATTTTTGATGAAGAGCAAAAATTTTCCTCACCTAAAGATGCGATATCATCTGGAATTGGAATGGTTCACCAGCATTTCATGCTTACAGACAATCTCTCTGTATTAGAAAGCATCATATTAGGCATGGATAATGCAACATTAAAAAGGTTAGACAAAAAAAGGTATTCAACTGAGGTAAATGATATAACTGAAAAATATGGAATGCCTCTATCTGTAGACTCAATGATTGATGAACTTGGAGTTGGAGAAAAGCAAAGAGTTGAAATTATCAAAGTTCTATTTCGAGGTGCAAAAATTTTAATCTTGGACGAACCAACAGCAGTACTAGTACCACAAGAGGTAAAGGAATTATTTTCAAATTTAAATAAATTAAAAGATAGTGGTGTAACAATTTTATTCATTTCTCATAAGTTAGATGAAGTACTTGAGATTGCTGATGCTATTACGGTTATGAGAGGAGGAAAGCACGTAAATACGGTTTCTTCTAAAGGTGTTTCAAAAAAAGATTTAGCGGAAATGATGATTGGAGAGAGCTTGCCAAAACCACCTAAAAGAACTTCTGAAATTATTGATGAAAATATTTTAGAAGTTAAAAATTTGGAGTCAGAAGAAATCGACGGTAAAAAAGCCTTTCAAAATATAACTTTTAATTTAAAAAAAGGTGAGATTTTAGGTATAGCTGGTGTTGAAGGAAACGGTCAAAGAGAACTTGCAGAGTCTATTTTGGGAGTTTATCCAGTTGAAAGTGGTGAAATTAAATTTAGAAATGAAAACATTCTTGAGCTAAACACAAGAGACAGAAGAACTTCTGGAATTAGTTTTGTCCCTGAAGATCGTCAATCTCAAGCTCTATTAATGGATGTTTCTTTGACTGAAAATGTTATTTTAGGAAGACAATCAAAAGGTAAATATAGAAGTAAATTTTCAAACATAAGATTTAATTCAGCTGTAGAAAACTCTGAAGAAGTTATTTCAAATTATGACGTCAGAACTCCTGGAACTTCTACATTAGCTCTTGCATTATCAGGAGGTAATCAGCAAAAATTTGTGATTGGAAGAGAATTAGATGACGACCCTTCGCTGTTGATTGCTTCACAGCCAACTCGGGGTATTGATATTGGTGCACAAGCATTAGTTTGGAATAAATTAAGAGACGCGAGAGACGAAGGATTGGGTGTGCTTTTGATATCAGCTGATTTAGATGAGTTAATTGGTTTATCAGACAGGATATATGTCATTTACGAAGGAAGTTTTGTTAAGGAATTAAATCCAAAAGAAGCTACACCTGAAATACTAGGTAGATTTATGACAGGGTTAGAGAAATGAAATTTTATCTAAAGCTTTCCACTTTATTAGCACCAGTTTTTGCTTTAATTGTTGCTTTTGGTTTATCCTCTGCATTATTAATTTTAATTGGCCAAGATCCCATTGAAACATACACAATCATGTATGACTATGGTAAGACAGGTAAGTCTATTGTTTCAATTTTGAACAGATCTATTCCCTTATATATTTCTGCAGTAGCAGTAGCAGTGGGATTTAAAATGGGATTATTTAATATTGGCGTTGAGTCCCAATACTTACTAGGTGCTGTTTTGTCAGCAGCACTAGGTGCATATTTAGCTCTCCCTGCTCCTATTCATATAACTGTCATTATTATCACTGCAATTTTAAGCTCAGCGCTATGGGCCGCAATTGCCGGATATCTAAAAGTAAAAAAAGGAGTTCATGAGGTTATTTCAACAATTATGTTGAATTACATAGGTACAGGGGTGATAGCATATTTATTAGCAAATATTTTTTTTGAAAAAGCTGAACTTTCAACAACGGCTCCTCAAACAGATTTGTTACCAGAGTCTGCACGAATTCCAGCTTTGAATAGTTTGTTTGGAATTGAAGACCTGCCAGATTTACATGGTTTTTTGTTTGGTGCTGTTGCAGTTGGTTTTGTTTACTACTGGTTAATTTGGAAAACATCTTTAGGATTTGATTTAAGAGCAACTGGATCAAGTCCTCTAGCAGCAAAATTTAGTGGTGCTAATCCTTCAAGACTTACTGTATTAGCAATGATTATATCTGGAGGTATTGCTGGACTAGTAGGCATAGCTCCGCTTACAGGTTATTTTCATAAATATACAACTGATTTTCCATCTGGTCTTGGGTTTGCTGGTATTGCTGTTGCATTACTTGGTAGAAACCATCCGATTGGAATGGCTTTAGGCGCAATACTAATAGCATTTATGGAAAGATCTTCTCAGATATTAGATTTAAAAGATGTCCCTAAAGAAATTGAGAGAATAATGCAAGCAATTATAATTCTCACAGTAGTTGTTTCTTATGAAGTAGTAAAGAGATTTGTAACAACAAGACAAATAAAAGAAGCTTCGAAAGTGGATGTTAAAAATGAATAAATTTATGTCTCAGTTACGAAAAAATTATTTAATCATTTTACCTATAGTTTTCATTGTGTTTATCGCACAAATAGATAAGTATGACCAACTAACTACAAGCGGTACGTTTGCTGCAGCAATAAGGTTAGCAATTCCAATCTGTTTGGCGGGTCTCGGGGGTATGTTTTCTGAAAGAACTGGAGTTGTCAATATAGGTCTTGAAGGAATGATGATAATGGGAACATGGTTTGGTGCATGGGCAGCATGGTTATATGGATCTTGGTACGGAATATTAGCAGGCATTTTAGGTGGTGCAGCTTTTGGATTAATACACGCAATTGGAACTATCTCATTTCAAGTTGATCACATAGTTTCTGGAGTAGCAATAAATATACTTGCTGGTGGTGTTGCAAGATTTTTAAATGTTGTTGCTTATGCAGATGTAACTCAAAGCGCAACTATGTCACCACGAATTGACAATACTGTTGGAGATTTTACTCTTCCATATTTTTCCGGTGGTGAAATTAATGGTGTAAAAACATCGAGTTTATTTGGTTATCTCGAAGAGCAAAACATAGTATTTTTGTCAGATTTTGCAGCGTTACTTCTTGGTGCAACTTCAAATATTTCTTATATTTCATTATTTGCTTTGTCTTTGATACCTATCGCTGCTTGGGTATTGTGGTCTACTCCATTTGGACTTCAGCTAAGAAGTGTCGGAGAATATCCTTCAGGCAGTGAGTCTCTTGGAGTTAACGTTTATCTTATGAAATATATAGGAGTGGTATTGTCTGGAGGTTTTTCAGGACTAGCTGGAGCATATTTAGTATTAGAAAGTTCTGGAATATATAGGGAAGGGCAAACAGCTGGACGAGGATATATTGGATTAGCTTCGATGATTTTTGGTAATTACAAACCATTTGGAATATTTATGGGATCAGGGCTATTTGGGTTTGCAGACGCTCTGCAATTAAGATCTGAAGAATCAGTTCACGGTTTGTTAATTTTGGTGTTTCTAATTTTGGTACTTCTGGCAATTAAACAATTAATAGATAAGAAATATTTTAATGCATCAATGTCAGTTCTCATTGGAGTTGGATTTTTAGTTTGGTTCCTAAATAGCGAAGCAGTTCCAAACGAATTTGTTTATTTTACACCTCACCTAGCTACTCTAATTGTTCTTTCTTCAGCAAGTCAGAAGCTGAGAATGCCAAAGAGTGTGGGGCTTCCTTATAAAAAAGGTGAATTAAGTTAGCTTCTGCCGTAAAATTCTATTTCCTGTATTGCACATTCAGGAAATGGATCAGCACCATTAGATTCTTGTCCTGAGTAAGCACTTAAAATTTCAATAACCAATGAAGAAGTTGTTGTGTTTAGGTCTATCCACTGAGAGGAACTATTTTGATTCTCTAATTCTTTTTCTACCGAAAACTCAGTTTCGTCAGATGTAATTAAAATATCTCTAGCTTTAAAGTTTCTATTAAAAGACTTAGAGTCTTGTAAATTTTGAATCGTTATAAATTCTAGATAAACCTCTTTAGCAAAAGTAAATTCAAGACGTGCATCTGCACATTCAAGACTGTTGTCTTGCCAAGAAGAAGGTTCCCCATCATATAGATTTTCACAAGTCCAACCATCACCCAAGCTACTCGATGCTTTACAAGAAAATGGAAACTGCACTTTTAAAATACTTGGCACTGTAGTGGTTGAGCTAGTTGTTGTTGATTGCTGAACTACTTGTACCTCTTCAATTACTTCTTCAGCTACATTTTGATTGTAGTAATAGCTTGCACCGGCTATTAAAGGAATAATTATCGCTAAGAAAAATACAGCTCTTATTCCTGGCACTTCTTTTCTTGTTGGCAAACTAGTTGCCCCATAACTTGATAAAGGTTTTACCAGTATATTGTTACACTCTTTGCAATATTTTGATGAAGGCGCATTAAGTACACTACAATTCGGACATTTTAGTTGAGGAATTCTAGTTCTTTTGTCAACATTCTTAGCAACTACTTTTTCTTCAGTTAAGTCATTTATGCTAATACCAAGCCACTCACCACAACTGCTACAAAATTCTAGAGATTGATCAACTGTTGCTGAACATGCTTTACAAGTAGTATTATCCATAATAAAAATTTTCCCTAATTATAAAATAATACAGTAACATTCAACTAACAACAATGCTCAAATTAAAGGGAATGAAATGAGCGAACATTTAAATTTAGAAATCAATCAATTGCTACCAGGCGAGCCCTTAAGGCTAGGAGTCGATTTAATTGCTAATAAGAATGCTGGTGCATTGATTGT
>CBFHGZ010000050.1:0-6288 GCA_965655535.1 Candidatus Actinomarina sp. | reverse complement strand
CACTATCTTTGGAGATGGTGGTGGCGATAATTTAGCAAAACAATTTGGGCTAGATGTTCTTGCAAAGATTCCTATCAGTGAAGATACTAATAGTGATGCCGATAGTGGTGCTCCCCTGTTGTTGCAAAAAAAAGAAAGCCCTACGAAGTTAGCTCTTCAAAAACTAATTGAAACAATTTCTGAAAAACTACCTCCTATAGAAGATGAGTCATGTACTGGAAGATTAGCTAAAGTATTTGAGGAATTATCAAATTCATGAATATCTCTGTAAATGAGTTAGCAAATACTTCAACAGCAAATTTGCCAAGAGAGATAGAAATATTTTTAGCTAAAAGAGTTTTACAAGAAGAAGACAATAAAAATTCAGCCGTACAAGCATTTCAGGATAAAATAGGAAAACTTCGTGTCAACACGCATAAAAATGTTGTTAATGCTTCAGGCACTATTCTTCACACAAATTTAGGTAGAGCACCATTAAATATCAATGCTTTTACTAGGTATTCAAATGTTGAATTCGATCTAAATACAGGTGCAAGAGGTGAAAGAAATACTTACTTATCTACCTTGATGCAACAATTGCTTGAAGTTGAAGATGTTGCATTTGTAAATAATAATGCTTCTTCTTTGTTTGTTACATTAGCCAATTTATCTAAAAAATTTAGTCACGTAATTGTTTCTAGAGGTGAAATCATAGAAATTGGTGGATCGTATAGGTTGCCGGAAATCATTAATGAATCTGGATTAAAGTTGATTGAAGTTGGAACAACAAACAAAACAAGACTAAAAGATTATAAAAATGCATTAGAAGAATACTCTGATAGCGTAGTTCTAAAAGTGCATAGATCTAATTTCTCTATAAATGGATTTACTGAAGAAGCAAGCATTGAAGAGCTCTCAACACTAAAAAATTTGTTCAATACAGTTTTGATTCATGACTTAGGAAGCGGTTTAGTCGTAAGTGATCAATTTCTTGATAAATTTAATTTAGATATTTTTAAAACTGAAACGACAGTTCAAAGTTCAATTAAAAAAGGTTCTGACTTAGTTATGTTTTCTGGTGATAAATTATTCGGATCTATTCAATCGGGAGTAATCGCTGGTAGAAAGGATCTAATTAAAGATATTAAGTCATATAGTTTGTTTAGAACATTTAGATGTTCACCAACAGTTCTATATTCTTTGCAAGAAACCACTGAAAAATATGTTAGAAAAAGTGAACTAGATATACCATTTTGGCAACTCGTCACAGAGCCTTATGACAATTTATTAAATAGGTGCAACAATATTATCCGAAATATCAGCTATAAAGCAGAAGTAGTAGAAGGTGAAAGTGTTATTGGTGGAGGAACTATGCCAGATTCAATAATCAAATCCCCTGTTATTCAAATTAGTGAAGCTAAATCAACTCAATTATTAGAGTTATTTCTGCAAAACGTTACACCAATTATTCCTAGAATTGTAGACAATGTGATATGTCTTGATCTCAGGAGTGTATTTGAGGATCAAGATAAAGTTATTATTGACCTTCTTTCAAAAAAATGACCGTTCTTGCAACAGCAGGCCATGTTGATCATGGAAAATCTACTCTTGTTAACTTTTTAACAGGACAAGAAACAGACCGACTCAAAGAAGAAAAACAAAGAGGTTTAACTATTAACTTAGGTTATACCTTTTTTGAATACAACAATACAACATATTCAATCGTTGATGTTCCAGGCCATCAGGATTTTTTTAAGAATACCATCTCAGGATTTGCGAATATAGATGGGGTACTATTTTGCGTTGATTCTCATCAAGGATGGTCTGTTCAATCAGAGGAGCACTTTCAAGCATTGATTAATTTAAATATTAAAAACATATTGTTTATTCTTACAAAGTCTGACCTCAATGAACATACAGTAGATTATGAGTTTATTGAAAATAAATGTACTGAGTTTGATGGATTAAACTTTGAAGTAATTTCTTTTAGCAATCTAACAAGTGATGTAAATAAAATTAAAAAAAATGTTGGAGATTTTTTTTCAAAACATAAATCAAAAAGTTCTACTTCGTCGATGTGGGTTGATAGATCTTTTACCATTGATGGGATTGGAAAGGTTATCACCGGTACAGCTACTAAAAACCTTGGTATTAACGATCTCTATTTAAATCACCATAAAGAAGCTCTTGAAATAAAAAATATTGAAAGCAAAAACAAAAATATTGACAATATCAACACATCAACAAGACTTGCTATTTCATTAAAAAAAAGTAGTGAAGTAATTTCAAAAGGTGATTTGGTTTCTAATAATCAAATTAACAAATCTGAATTTATCATTTTAAATCCTTATATAAATTCAAATAAATTCTCAAGTAGTGAAACCATTAGAGTGTATATTGGTACATCTCATCAAATTGCAAAGAAGATCAAATTTATAAATTTAGATGGAAATGACTATCTAGTTGTCCAGCTACTGAAACCAAAAAGCATACCTGAAAAGCAAAATATCTTACTTCACAACTTAACCACTAATGAGTTTGCCGGTGGAGAAGTTATATTTAAAAGTAGCAACAACTATTTATTGAAAAATTTACTTAAGGGCAGTATTCGAAATAGTCATGAATTAGTCTTAATTCCAGAACAACTGAAATCTGAATCAAAAGAGTACTTTGCAATTAATAAGACTTTTATAGAGTCTTCTAAATTCCAAAACTTAATCAGTTCATTAATTGAAAATATTGAAAAAATAAATAAATTTGGAGTTGATGAATATCTTTATAAAAAGTTCTATATTGAAGAAAGTGATATTCAAGACTTTTTATCTCTTACTGAAAATTTAGAACTACTAGATAACAAACTAAGAGTACCTAGTGATGAAAGTGTTAATTTAGAAATCTATAAATTAATTTGCGAAGATTTAACAGAAGAATTATCAGTTCAGAATTCTAATGTCGAACAATACGATAAAGAAGCTGTGAAAAACCTCTTTATGAAGGGGTATTTAGTAAGAGTAAGTAAGAGTATTTTTATTAGCAAAGATCATATAGATTTACTGAAAAATAACCTTTCACAGTTGCCAAAAATATTTACTGTTTCAGAGTTCAAAGATATTAATAAAATTTCCAGAAAGTATGCAATTCCCTACTTAGAATATTTAGATCAAAATAAACTTACAAAAAAAATTGATAATGATGGAAAGAGAGAAAACCTAATTAGTTAGGTAAAGACCTTCACGTTTTCTTTCGACTTCGTTCAAGCCACCCCAAACGCCAAATGGTTCTGCAATTTCATTTGCTTCTTCTAAACATTCTATTTTTACAGGACATCCGCTACATACCGCCTTAGCTTTAGCCTCTCTTTTTTCTCTATCTTCTTTTTTTTCAAAAGTAGCGGGTGGGAAGAAAAGGTTGCTACTATGTTGTCGGCAAAGAGCATCGTACTGCCAAGTTGAAACTTTTATTTGAAGCATGTACATACCTTAAAACGCAGTATTTATTCTGTAAAAAGATTTTTTTCGCGAAGTAAATGCTAGATTTTAAGCTTTCCATCTACTTCAGACAATTCATACTCTGAATTATTTTGATAATTTTCCGTATCATCGATATCAACAACAAAATCAATTTCATCAAGAGATACCAATGCCTGATTGTTTCTGATAATTTCTTTTAGAAGAACTTTGTTTCCAACAAAAGATGTCATAGCACTTGTATCTGTAGTTAGCCTAGATCGTATAACTGTAGGAATTGCTACAAAATAGAAGAAAGCGATAATTAATGAACTTAAAAGCAAAAGCCATTGATTTACTTTAAGTTCATAATTTAAAAACAATAGAATTCCAGATGCATGTAAAAGAAGAAAAGCCATTGTTCCTAAAAGCCCAAAGTAACCTCGTGACAATACCTTAATAAATATAAGAAAAGATATAAAAAATACTGGTAAGCCAAAGTAATTTATTTCAAATTCGTAAAACACCATTGAAGAAAAACCTACTAATAAAGTTCCGATTGCAGCCATAAGCCCTGGTCCAATAGCAAAAAGTTCTAACCCTATAAGTGCAAACCCTAAAGCAAAAAATAAGTATGTAAATATAGGATTAGAAATAGCGATATAAAATCTCTCAGCTAAAGATGGTTTTACAAACACTACTTCTGACACATCGTCAGAATTGATATCGAAATTAATTACATCGAAATTAAAACTATTAGGAATAGATGGAATTTGACGATTTAAATTTGAAGAGATGTCATTTGACCCTAAGTTATCAACAAATGCTCCAAGTGATCCAACTACCATATAGTTTTCATACACTCCCTCTTCCTGAGAAATAATTACATTCTCATCTTCACACAAGTTTGACTCACAAATGACATCTGAAAAACTTAATTGATTTAAATTTACAACCTTCGTTCCAGGAGCTAATCCAACATAATCAAAATAACCTAATATTCTTGAATCTACTTCAGTCTCATTAGGTCCTATCCAAACAGCTTTGCTTAAATAGTTCTTTTCTAAAATTTTACCCAATTCTTCAATTGCTTTGTTTGTATAATCTGCTGCATTATATTGAACAACAAAAAGATCGCTTGATGTGTATGTTGTCTCTTCAAAAAAACGATTGATACCATTGTTATGACCACTTGAAAAAACGCCTTCAATTTCAAATACATTAATATTAGAAATATTGACAACTGTAAAAAACAATAACGAAAATAGTTTTAACATATATAAACTTAAGGATAGTAGTCTTTTAAAACTGTGAAAATTTGCTTGATATCAGATAATGAATGGGTCAAAGATTCCATTGTCAAATACCTCGATTTTGAGTGTTCATTTGAACATTTTGTAAATGAAGAAGAGTTAAATGAAAGTTATGATTACATATTTGTTGATATGCAAGTAAATAATAATGGTGGACCATCAATTATTAGAGAATTAAAGCAGGAAAAAACTCAGGAAAATGCAACTATTACCTTATTAATAGATAGAGAAGACGATAAGTTTCAAGCAATGAGAGTTGGTGCTGACTCTTATCTATTAAAACCAATTGAGAAAACAAATTTAAAAAATCTTTTTACTTGAAAGCAAAACAATCTAAAATCATATATATAAATTGAGTATTAATTTTGACATCGCGCTTTACGTAGTATTTTTCTTATGTTTGATATTATCAGGAATGCTTTCCGGCTCTGAAACTGCAATAACTTCTATACCTATTCAGAAAATTCATCAATTAGAAGACAACAAAAGAAATAATAGGATTAAACATGCTAAAGATAACATTGAAAAAACAATTGGTGGAATACTTGTAGGTAACAACTTTGTAAATATTCTTATGGCTTCCGTAGCAACATTAATATTTGTAAGACAATACGGAGAAAGTTTAGGTAGTGCAGTGGCTACTGTATTTACTACTGTGATTGTTCTTATTTTCGGTGATATAACTCCAAAAACACTAGCAACTAAAATGCCCATAGCATTTTTATCCAGAACTACTTTCTTAGTTGAATTGTTAGCTAAAATCTTTGCTCCATTTACTGATGGAATTACAAATTTAATCATGAAATTTGTTAGAACATCACAAGATGAAGATGCAGAAGTAACAGAAGCTGACATACAAGCCCTAACAGCACTTGGTGAAATAGAGGGTCAAATTCTTCCAGCAGAAAGAGAAATTATTGACTCTCTACTAGATTTTTCTGACCGACCTATCAAAGAAATTATGACACCACGTGTGGATGTTTTATTTTTATCTCTTCCTGTTGAAATAAGTGGAGTAAGACAAATTGTAGAAGAAAAAAGAATTTCCAGAATGCCAGTTTCTAAATCAGAATCATTAGATGACACTTTTGGCATAATTTATGTAAAAGATTTATTTAATTTAAAACCAGATGCAAACACATTAGAAATTGAAAATTTAGTCAAAGATGTTATTTATCTTCCTGAGTACACAACCGTATTATCGGCTTTAAATATATTGCGTGAAAACAAAGCAAGTTTCGCATGTGTTATTGATGAAAATGGTGGTATTGAAGGAGTTATTACCATTAAAGATGTGTTGTCAGAATTCGTTGGTGACTTGCCTGATGAGCATGATCAAAGATTCATGGGCATAAAAAGACTTGGTCCAGGACAGTGGAGAGTTGAAGGGAAAACAGATATCGATGACTTTGAAGAGTTCTTTGGTCTTGAACCTACAGATAAAGATATTGCCACAGTTGGTGGTTTGTTTTTAAGTCACTCTGAACAATTACCCAACGAAGGTGAGAAAATTATAATTGAAGGCTTAGAAGCAACAGTTTCTGAGTTAG
>CBFHGZ010000049.1:0-6332 GCA_965655535.1 Candidatus Actinomarina sp. | reverse complement strand
GTGAATAATCATTTGTTATAACTAAAGTTTTCATAGCCTATTTGACCTACATTATACGACCATAAATAATATTTATTGTTTTCATAAACTAAACAACTTACACCTAAATTGTTGGGAATGGTAAATGATGATGCCGCTTTATCATCAGGTGGACCTATTAATTTAGTAATTCCAGCTTTAATAGTGCCTCCATGACTTGCCAGCAAAACATGTGACTCTTTAAGTTGATTGAGTAGGGATTCGATTCTATTTCCAGCCTCAAAAATCGACTCCCCACTCACTCCATATTTTGTTTTATGGTTTATAAATAATGCATCAATAAAACTATCTCTGTAATTTTCCATAATCTGAGATGTTGAAAGCCCTTCCCATTCACCTAAGTTCATTTCAGTCAAAAGATCTGACGTTTCTACACTATCTAAACTTGAAATGATTTTCATAGTTTCATATGCTCGTTTATAAGGAGAAGATAAATATGACTCATAATGTGAAAAGGTATTTTTTAATTTATTTGCAGTTTCAATTCCAACTTTATTAAGTGGGTTATCTATATGTCCTTGCCAAATTCCACCAACGTTTGAATCGGTTTGACCATGTCTGATAAAAGTAACAACATTATTTTTTTCTTTTGCAGGAAAATCAATATATGAGTTTGAGGTATGAAGTGCGTCATTAAACTTATTTACTTGCATCAACGAATCTCTTTTTATGACAGTTGAGATTGCTGTATTTTGAATATTTCCTATGGGAAATGGATATTCATTAAAACCCATAACAATACCAATTACTGTGCCAATAAAGAATCCGTGTGTAACGACAATTGTTGTTGAATTTTCTTCAGTTTTATCAAATATATAATCTAACTCACTCTTAACACGATTTTTAAACTCTCTGACAGTTTCACCATTTGGAAATGCATATGAATCGTCTTGTAATGCAGTGAATATTTCCGAGTTATTTGAGTACGTTTCTTTTACTGATTTACCAGCAAAATCACCAACATTTATCTCTCTTAAATTTTCTCTACTTTCGTATGTATCAGATAAGAATTTTGCTGTTTCTTTTGCTCTTAATAAATTAGATGTAAATACTTTGAAGCTATCTTTTTGAAATCTCTCCGCAAGAAGCTTCGCTTGCTCAACACCTTTTTTATTTAATGTAGTTTCCGAATGACCTTGCCAAACACCTTTGTTGTTCTCCTCGGTTTCACCGTGGCGAACAAAGTGAACTGTTTTCAACTAAATTAAAATGCTGAAGCAAAAATAAGACTTACAATTGTCATTACTTTAATAACAATATTCATTGCCGGTCCGGATGTATCTTTAAACGGATCACCAATTGTGTCTCCGATTACAGCAGCTTTGTGTTCCTCTGAACCTTTTCCTGCTCCACCACCAGCTTCAATGTATTTTTTAGCATTATCCCAGGCTCCACCAGAGTTAGCCATAAAAATTGCTAAAAGAAATCCCGTAACGAGTGCTCCGGCTAAAAAGCCACCCAAAGCTTCTTTGTTCCAGAAACCAATTACAAGTGGTAATGCTATTGCAAGACCGCCTGGAAGTAACATTTCTTTTAAGGCTGCAGAAGTTGCAATATCTACGCATTCTTCATATTCAGGTGTTACGCCCTCTTTTCCTTCTCTTAGTCCAGGAATTTCTCTAAATTGTCTTCTAACTTCCTCGATCATTTTGAAAGCAGCTCTACCAACTGCATTAATTGTCATAGCAGCAAATAAGAACGGGAACATTCCTCCCAAGAACAATCCAGCGGTTACTTCAACTTTTGTAAGATTTAATCCAATTTCACTTAAACCAGCGCTTTGAACAAAAGCTGAGAATAAGGCTAAAGCGGTTACAGCAGCTGAACCTATTGCAAAACCTTTTGCAATAGCAGCTGTTGTGTTTCCTAAAGAATCCAACTCATCAGTTGCTTTTCTAACTTCAGGATCAAGGTGTGCCATCTCTGCAATACCACCCGCATTATCTGCAATTGGACCATAAGCATCCACTGCAACTGTGATACCAAGTGTTGCTAAGACACCAATGGCAGCAATAGCAACTCCATAAATTCCGCCACCTTCACCCAGTGCCCAGTCGCCAGAGGCATGGGCTCCACCTACACCTAGAACAACTACAATCACTGAAAATGCTGCTGATCTCATACCTTCAGATATTCCAGAGAGAACAACTGTAGCAGGACCAGTTTTGGCTTGGTCTGCAATATTCTTCACTATTGAATAATGATCTGAAGTAAACCATTCTGAAATTTGTCCAACGGTAATTCCTACAAGTAATCCAATAATTACTGAAATAAATAATCCTATTGGATTGTCTGAATAGTCAGCAAACATCTCATTAGCTAAAAAGTAAACACCAACAGCAGTAATCCCTGCTGCTGAATAAGTTCCTCTATGGAGAGCTTGTGCAAGCTTTCCCTCTTTGGGAACAACTAAAAATGAAGAAACTATTGATGCAAGCATTCCAATTGTTCCAACTGCAAGAGGAAAAAATAACATAGATGGCAAAACATCAGTATTGCTGAAAACGATTGCAGCGTAAGCTAATGGAGCTACGAGAGAACCTACATAGCTTTCAAAAAGGTCAGCACCCATACCAGCAACGTCACCTACATTGTCACCAACATTGTCAGCGATTGTAGCTGGGTTCCTAGGATCGTCTTCTGGAATACCTGCTTCAACTTTACCAACTAAATCAGCACCAACATCAGCAGCTTTTGTGTAAATTCCACCACCAACTCTTGCAAACAAAGCGATGGAAGAACCACCTAAGCCAATTGCAGCCAAAATGTCATATCCATTATCAAGATCTAAAATGTCTATAAATATCCAGTATCCTAAAGAAACACCCAAAAGTCCTAGGCCTGCAACTGAGAATCCCATAACAGCTCCACCTCTAAATGCAACAGGGAGCGCTTTTAATGTACCTCCGTCTCTGGCTGCTTCAGTTGTTCTACCATTTGCAGCTGTAGCAATTCTCATACCGATAAATCCAGCTAAAGAAGAGAATAACGCTCCACCAACAAATGCAATTGAGCCCCAAGGGTAGCCCCATTCTGTAAGAGTTGAGATTAAAACTGCTAAGACTGCAACAAAGACACTTACCCAAGAATATTGTCTTTTTAGAAAAGCCATTGAACCTTTTCTGATTGCATCAGACAAGCTTTGAACTTTACTGTCTGTTACTTCAATAGATAAAATTCGGTTTGCGAAATATGCAGCAAGACCGAGACCTAAAAGTGCAGCAATAATCGAACCTTGATAATCTAATAACATTTATGTTTCCCCTTTTTAGAATAAATTAATAATAATAAAGTTTAATTATTTTGTATGAAAAAGTTCATTCAACTACAGGTGATTCGAATCTTTCATCATCATCACGCTGTTCTAATGGTACTTTTTGCAGGATTCTGTTTAACAAAATTGGAGCTACTATTGTAGTAGAGATTACCATCCATATAATAATTGATATAATTTCTTCATTTATTACAGCCGACAAAGTGCTTGCTGCAACAGCCACAAATATGAGACCCACCTCTCCACGAGGTGCCATTCCAATTCCAATAATTGATGTATTCATTCCTTTACCAAGTGCTCCAAGACCAGAAACAAATTTACCTACAAATGCCAATACACTAACTGCCATTCCATATAGAAATATATCCAACGAAGCAAGTGTTTGTATATTGACCTCAGACCCTATGTACACAAAAAATATTGGAACTAGTAAGAAGTTAAGCGGTTTCATTTCGTCTCTAATTCTGTGAGTCATTTTTGACTCCGCTGCTACAACGCCACCAGCAAATGCTCCAACAATAGGATGTAGGCCTACATAATGAGCAGCTGCACCCAAAAGCATTGCAAAAATAAAACTACCTGTTACGAAAGTACCTGGAGATGGAATTTTCACAAAAAAGTTAAATATTATTGGCGACAACTTTCTGCCTACAATTACAGTTGCAGCCAAGAATCCGATTGCTTTACCAGAGATAATAGCAAGATCAATAATTTGAAAATCTCCTGTTGAACCTAATAAACCAGCTACAACAGTAAGAATTAAAAGACCTAAAATATCATCAATTACTGCTGCACCAATAATTGTTTTTGCTTCACGTGACTTCAAAGCACCTAGATCACCAAAAACCCTAGCAGTGATTCCAACAGATGTAGCCGTCATTGCGGCACCAACAAAAAGTGCTACCTCAAATTGATTTACACCACCAAGCCCTAATGCATAAACTGATCCAAAACCTAATGCAAAAGGTGCGACTACCCCAATGAGTGCGACGAGGATTGAAGTAGAGCCTAACTCAACAAATTCTTCAAGATTAGTTTCTAAACCAACTTCAAAAAGTAGTAATACAACACCTATTTCAGCTAATGTAGATACAACATCGCCAGATTCAAAATGTGGCAACAAACCTAGACCATAATATCCAATGATGATTCCAGCAGCTAATTCACCAATTACAGCAGGCTGATTTATTCTTCTCATTAATTCAGCACCAAACTTTGCTGCAACCAAAATGATTGCTATTTCCAAAAATTTTTCAATAATAGTTTCCATAAATGACTATTTTAAATAAACGTAGAATAAATGATAAGAAAAATCGATGAATAAAGAAAATAAACGTAGAGTAAATGATAAGAAAAATCGATGAATAAAGAAAATAAACGTAACTTCAATTATTTAATAAGTGCATCAGCGTTTAGCAATCTAGCAGATGGAATTGCAGGATTTGCTTACCCTTGGTTATTTTCTTTAATTACAAGAGATGCTCAACTTATAGCTTTAATTACAGTTTTTAGTACTTTACCGCATCTAATTTTTGTTCTTTTTGCAGGAGTAATTGCAGACAAATTTAATAGAAAAAAAATTCTTATTTTTACTAGGATTATTCAAATTATTCTTACAGGACTTTTTATATTTGTAATTGTCATAAATTTAGATCAGATCCCTAAATCAGTACAAATTATCGAACCTGATTTTCAAGCAAAGTTTTTTATAATCACTATTTCATATTTTTTAGCTTTTACATTTGGAATTCTTGAGGTAACTAGAGACAATGCAGCACAATCATTTCTTCCACAAATTGTTGAAAAAGATTTTCTATCAAAAGCTAATGGAAGATTGTTTGGTGTAGAGCTAGTAACAAATAATTTTTTGGGTGCGCCAATAGCAGGTCTTTTAATTGGAATGTCTTTGTATACACCATTTATTGCAGACACAGTTTTATTAATAATTTCTACATTCTTTATTTTTAAAATTTCTGGAAATTTTGAAAGACCTGTTGATAATAAGAAAAGTGAAAAAACTTTAGATTTGATTAAAGAAGGCATCAGTTGGTTAAAAAAACAAGTTCTTCTTAAAAGGCTTGCAGTTTACACTGGTTTAGCAAATTTTTTTGGTGCAATGCAATTTCCAATTATGGTTTTATTTGCACAAGAAATATTGGAGCTTAATTCGGTACAATATGCATTTTTAGCTTATGGTGCAGCAGTTGGTGGTCTTCTTGGAAGCACATTAGCAAATAAAATAAATGAAGTATTTAAAGAATCAAAGACCTTAATTTTTGCAATATTTCTCTTTTCATTAGGAATGTTTTTACCTTATTTAACAAGAAATCCATTTATAGTGGCGCTAGCTTTTGCGACCACAAGCTTTGGATCAATAGTCTGGAATGTACAAGCAGTATCAATCAGACAATCAATAATTCCTGACAACTTACTAGGTAGAGTCAATAGCGTATACCGATTGCTAGCACTTGGGTTGACACCACTTGGTAGCCTTTTTGGGGGTACAATCGTCAAGTATTCTGAAATATATTTCGATAGAGTGTTTTCTTTACGACTTCCTTTTCTACTCGCAGGCATAGCAATGACATTTGTATTTATAACTTCATTTAAATTGCTTTCTCAAGATCTAATTAATTCAACCAAAAACAAATCCTAGAAGTTAAAATAAATCGTAACGATTATGGGAAAAACATTATTTGAAAAGATCTGGGATAAACATCTTGTTGCCTCAATAGATAGTGATACTAATTTAGTATTCATCGATCTTCATTTAGTACACGAAGTTACATCACCGCAAGCTTTTGATAGCTTAAGAATTTCAAACAGAAAAGTTAAACATCCAGAGTTGACATTAGCAACAGTAGATCATGGGGTACCAACATCAAATAGAAGTCTTGGCATAAAAGATCCATTATCAAAAAAACAGATCGATGCATTAGAAGATAATTGTAATGAGTTTGGGGTTACTTTATTTGGTGTTAACGATCCAAGGCAAGGCATTGTACATGTTATTGGTCCA
>CBFHGZ010000048.1:4088-6351 GCA_965655535.1 Candidatus Actinomarina sp. | reverse complement strand
GCTTTTTTATGGGGGATGGGCTTTGCAGGCTATTCAGTTGCTGCAGGGGTAAGATCTGGATCGTCACAGGGTGCGCAGGCTGCTTCATTTTTATTTTTTCCTGCTTTATTTCTTGCACCAACATTTGTTCCTAGAGAGGCTCTAAGAGGATGGCTTTCAACTGCATCAGCTTATAATCCAACAACTTATGTAATAGAAGCGATGAGGGCAATTATGGTTGATGGATGGGTCACAGATGTGATTGTAAAAGGATTTATTGCTTCAGGAACATTCGCCCTATTGACATTAACTTTTGCTGTTTTGTCTGCGAGAAAGGCTACAGAAAAAGCTTAAAATCTTATTTGAGTAGTAAATAAATTTTATTACTCTATATAATTCGTAATGAAATTATGGAAACTAATTTAAAAGCAATAGTACGAGAAGGCATGGGCTCTGCAGAGTCTAGACGTTTAAGAAAAGATGGAAACATTCCAGCAGTTGTATATGGTTTGGGAATGGACCCACTATCTGTAGCAGTAAATGCACGAGAATTCAGAAATGCTTTAAAAACTGAAGCTGGAACTAACGTAATTATAAATCTCGAAGTTGGTTCAGATAATTACACCGCATTAGCAAGAGAAATACAAAAACATCCATATAGAGATGAATATTTACATATAGATTTAATTCAAATCGATCTAACTCAAACTGTAGAAGCAGATGTTCAGATTGATTTTGTTGGAATACCAGTAGGTGTTAAAGAAGAAGGTGGTTTGGTTCAAACTATCAACTCATCAATTTCTATATCGGCACTTCCAACCAACATTCCTACTTCAATTGAATTAGATATATCAGCATTAAATGTTGGTGAAAATCTAACTGCTACTGATGTGAATCTACCAGAGGGTGTTGAGCTAGCAAACGAGGATGACGAATCACTTCTAGTTACAATTACATTGCCAAGAGCTGCAGTAGAAGAAGAGGATCTTGACGAGTTAGGCATGGAAGGTGAAGAGAGTGCTGATGGCGAATCTACTGAAGAAACTGTTGAGGAAGGCTCCTCAGATGAGTCTGGAGAATAATAAAGCTCTAGTTGTAGGTCTTTGGAATCCTCAGGAAAAATATTCTAAAACAAGACACAATATTGGTGCAGACATTCTTAACCATTTTGTTGAAAAGAATAAACTTAATTTTAAAGTAGATAAATCTGGTAGTTTTAAAATCACAAATTATCAAATAGATGAATTTCAACTAAATATAGTATTACCACTTGTTTCAATGAACAATTCAGGTGATGCACTAAAGTCATACTTTCGCTATAACAATGTAAATAAAGAAAAGATTCTCATAGTGCATGACGATATTGATTTAGCTTTTGGTAGATTGAGAATAAAAAATGCTACTTCAGATGGTGGTCATAATGGAATCAAATCTATAGATAAATCTCTAGGTACAAATGAGTATTTTAGATTAAAAGTAGGTGTCGGTAGACCACCAAATGGCATTGATCCAGCAAAGTTTGTTTTATCTAAATTTTTTCCAAATGAATATGAAGAAGTAGAATTTATTATCGAAGATTCAATTGATATTATTAAAGAGTTTGTTGTAGACAAAGAAAGTGCAATAAAATCTGCTTCTGAGAGACGTATAATTGATGTAGTCTGATGAAAAATTATATACCTGACCTTCTTGCACTTTTTAGAATATTTTCTTCTCCGGTAATTCTTTATTTAATTCTTGAAGATGGTTCATCAACAGGTCTTATGCTTTTACCTGCAGTCATAGCATTCATAGCTGCTTGGACAGATTTTTTTGATGGAAAACTTGCGCGAAAATGGAATGTTACATCTAAAACTGGTGCATTTTTAGATACTATTGCTGACAAAATCTTTATTACTTTCATATTCATTGGTTTTACTTATATAGGAAGAGTAGATATTTGGATAACTGTCTTACTAATTGTAAGAGAATTTGTTATTACTGGATTAAGAGGCCTTGCTGGAAACGAGGGCATTATGATTGCGCCAAGTATATTTGGAAAATTAAAAGCAAGCATGCAGTTTTGGGCAATAGGATTTGTTTTAATGGACTTCTCAATTTCATTTAACTCAGTTTCATTGGCAGATTTTGTTGTTTATGTCGCATTATTTTTATCTTATTTTTCTGGTTATCAATATTTTTCTGAATATCTCAAAAATTCAAAATGAACTATAAAAATATTTTCATAACAGGTTCAACGGGTGTTGTTGGAAAGCCTTTATTGAAAAAACTTTTACAAAATGGT
>CBFHGZ010000048.1:0-4081 GCA_965655535.1 Candidatus Actinomarina sp. | reverse complement strand
TGAACTATAAAAATATTTTCATAACAGGTTCAACGGGTGTTGTTGGAAAGCCTTTATTGAAAAAACTTTTACAAAATGGTCATAACGTGTACGCATTGGCGAGGTCAAAAAATCAATTTCTTGAAGGTGAAAATGTCACAATTATTGAAGGAGATTTATTTTCAAAAGATCTTTTTAGCAATTTAGAAGATAAAGATATTGATGCAGTTTTTCATGTAGCAGGCGTAAATAAAATGTGTGCAAAGAATCCACAAAATATGTTTGATGTAAACATACATGGTACAGAACAAATGCTTGAATTAGGAAATAAACTAAATATTAAAAAATTTATTTACACATCTTCAGCAGTAACACTTGGTGAAGGAAATAATCAAATTGGTAATGAAGATGTAACTCATAGAGGACATTTTTTAAGCAAATATGAAGAGTCTAAGTTTTTAGCAGAGAAAGCCGCATTTAAATTTGTTAAAAATTTTGATTTTGTTTCTGTTAACCCCTCATCTGTTCAAGGACCAGGAAGAGTTTCCGGAACTGCTAAATTATTAATATCAACTTTAAGAAAAAAATTTCCGCCATTAATTAAAAACAATATTTCAGTTGTAGATATTGATGATTGTACAGAGGGTCATTACAACGCTTTGCTTTATGGAAAAGATTCTGAACGTTATGTTTTAAATAGTTTTCAAACATCTACACCAGATCTCATAAAAAAACTAAAAGACATTTCGGACTGGAAGGGAACGCCTGTTTACGCTCCAAAATTCTTATTAAAATTTTTTGCTCCTTTAGGAGATCTCGTAAAACTACTTAGCTCTTCAACACCTTTGCTCTGCAGAGAATCTGTGAGAGTTTTAACTCACGGACATATATATGACGGAAGCAAAGCATCAAAAGAACTTAATCTTAACTACACCAACTTAGATTCGTTTATCAAAAAGACTATCAATTGGTTAATTGATGAAAAACGAATTCAATTAAATAAGATTTAGGACATGAATGTAGAAGTTCAGAATATATCTGAAGAATCTCTTGCACCAGTTATAAAGTTTAAAAGTACTACTTCTCAAAAATTAATAGTCTTACCAACCGATAAAGATGCTGAAAAGTTTTACCAAAACTATATTAATTTTTCAGAGAATACTTATTTGCTTCCTAGTTGGGATACCTTAACATATGACTCATTTATTCCTTCATTTGAGATACAAGGTAAGAGGCTAAATGCTATACACGCATTACTTACCAAAGAAAATTGTGTAATTGTTTCAAGCATTAAATCAATATCACAAAAGATATTTTTTGAAAATTTGGAAGTTATCGAAATACAACAAGGGCAAGAAATAGATTTTGAGAGCTTTATTGAAAATTTATATCATCTCGGATACAAACAAAAGGATAGAGTTGAAAGCAAAGGCACTTATGCAATAAGAGGAGGTCAAGTAGATGTATTTCCTTTAAGCTATAGCGAGCCAGTAAGAGTCTTATTTGATGCAGATATGGTTGAAGAAATTCGGGTTTTTAATCCTATTACTCAGAGGTCTGAAACAACTATCCAAAATCTTTTGATTGTTCCTGCTTCAGAATTATTTCAAATTGATAAAAATTCAATTTTAAATTTTGCAAATAAAGATACAATTGAAGACTTCGAATATTATCAATATTCTCAGAATTTTATCTCATGCCCACCTTTGATTAAACATTTGCCAGAGTCAGTAGAAATTCATGTAGTTAATTTTGATTCTATAAAACTTGAGATGAAAAATATAACAGAAATTGAAGAAGATACTTTCAATGGACTTAGTGATTATTTGACTATAAATGTTTCTTTCCAGACTAGATATGATGAAGTATTTAGTCTGCTCAATCATGAAAATGCAAATTTCATTTCAACTGTAAATTTATCAGAACTCCAATATGTGCCTCAGTACTTTCAAAATTTTCAAATAGAAAATGTATTAAGCGAACTCAGTAAAGTTGATTCAATTTATTTGTATTCTGAAAATACAGATTTTATTAAAAAGTTCGATAGTTTAAATAACTTAAAAATTGTAAAGAACCAGTTTACGAACTCTTTCTTAATTAAAGATTTAGGTATTGGATTACTTAACGAAAGTGATTTTCACGGGAGACAATTTGTTAAGAAAAAATCAAAATCAAAATCAATAAGTGATGAGTCGTTATTGGTTCCTAACACTTATGTTGTTCATACTTTTCATGGCATTGGGCTTTATGAGGGTACTGTAACAAAAGAAATCAAAGGAGTAGAAAAGGATTACCTTTCAATTAAGTTCAAAGGAACAGATAAATTATTTGTACCTTCTGATCAAATTGGAGATTTAGAAGTTTATGTTGGTGGTGAAAATCCTAAGCTGTCAAAATTGGGTGGAGCTGAATGGGAAAAGGCTAAAGATAAAGCAAGACAGAACGCAAAGGTAATTGCAAATAGGGTTCTGCAACTCTATAAATTACGAACTCTTGAAAACAATTCTTTAATTATGAAACCAGACACTCCATGGCAAAATCAAGTTGAATCTGATTTTGAATTTGTAGAAACAACAGATCAACTCCAGGCTATCGAAGATGTTAAAAAGGATCTAGAAAAAAATACACCAATGGATAGATTAATTTTTGGTGATGTTGGGTATGGCAAGACAGAAGTCGCCTTAAGGGCTGCAATAAAGGTTGCATTTTCAGGCAGTCAAGTTGCAGTTTTAGCTCCAACTACAATTTTAGTTCAACAACACATAGATACTTTTACTGAGAGATTAAAAGATTATCCACTTAACATCAAACATCTCAGTAGGTTCAGCAAAAAAAGTGAGGTCAAAGAAACTCTTGAAGGCGTCAAAAATGGAACGGTAGATATATTGATTGGCACTCATAGAATTTTAAGTGATGATATAGATTTTTTAGATTTGAAATTAGTCATTATTGATGAAGAACATAGATTTGGAGTAGAGGATAAAGACAAGCTTCATTTTCTATCAAACCAAGTTCACAAGCTTACACTCACTGCAACACCAATACCAAGAACTCTTGAGCAATCTTTAATGGGGATAAGGGATACTTCAAAAATTGAGACACCACCTGAAAATAGATTAGATACCTTAGTGCATGTTGGATTGACCGATGAGTCCGTAATTTCTTTAGCTATTCAAAGGGAGATTTCAAGAGGAGGACAAGTCTTTTTTGTCTTAAACAGAATTGATGAACTTATTAATTGGAAAGAAAAAGTTGAGAAATTATTTCCTAAATTAAGACATAGTTTGTTACATGGACGACTTTCTTCAAATGAGATTGAGTACACCATGCAACAAGTTTGGGATCAAGAAGTTGATATTTTATACGCGACAACAATCGTAGAAGCGGGAATTGATTTGCCAAAAGTAAATACTCTAATCTGTATGAGATCTGAACTGTTGGGGATGTCACAACTATATCAATTAAAAGGAAGAGTGGGGCGTAGAGGTGAACAGAGTTTTGCTTATTTTTTTCATAAGTCAGAATTAAGCATTGATTCTGAAATGCGACTCGATGCAATCAAGTCAATCGGCCAAACTTCTACAGGATATTCATTAGCAATGAAAGATTTACAACTAAGAGGATCAGGCAGCATACTTGGTGATATTCAGTCAGGATTTATTGCCAATGTCGGTTTAAATATTTTTAATAGTTATGTTTTAGAGTCACTAGATGAGACTATTGATACAAAAATTGATACCAAACATAACATCAAAAATTTTGACTGTTACTGGAGTTCTTCAATTCCAAAGACTTACATTGATTCAGATACAGAGAGGATAGATATTTATAAAAGATTAGAGAAAACGCCTCATTTTGAAGTTGATAATTTTATTGAAGAATTAAAAGATAGGTTTGGAGACATTCCTGTAGTTACAGAAAATTTATTAAATTCTGCAAAAATTAGATCTATCATCACAGAACTTAAAATATTTAAATGCATAATCAAGCAACAACAAATCGAATTGTTTCCTGTTGATTTAACAGATGATTTAAAAAATAATCTAGACAGCACAAAGATAAAATTTCAGTTTAGAAATAAAAGATTATTAATTACTTTTAA
>CBFHGZ010000047.1:1895-6504 GCA_965655535.1 Candidatus Actinomarina sp. | reverse complement strand
TTTCCAACTGCAAATATTAAGTTAGAACATGAAATTTATTTGCCTAGATTAGGTGTTTATGAAATTGAATGTGATTTAAATAATGAAATTTACAAGGGAATAGTCAATATTGGCTATGCACCAACTGTAGTCGATCGTAAAGTTCTTAAAGTTGAGGCTCATTTATTCAATTTTGATCAAGATATTTATAGTGAAGAAATAAAAATAAGACTTCAAAGATTTATCAGACCTGAAAAAAAATTTCAATCAATTGATGATCTTCTTGAACAAATAAAAGCTGATATTGACTCAATAAAGAATAAGTAATATTCTTCACTTTAGATATACAAGATACTATCATTGACTCGAATGAAAACAAAACAAGAAATAATTAACGAATACGGTAAATCTGATTCCGATACTGGTTCAGCTGAAGTTCAAGTTGCATTATTAAGCAACAGAATTGAACATTTAACTGAACATTTGAAAACTCATAAAAAAGATCATCATACGAGAAGAGGTCTTTTAATGTTGGTAGGAAAAAGAAGACGTCTTTTACAATATCTTCAAAATCAGAATGTTCAAAGATACCGTGATATTATTGAAAAGTTAGGTTTAAGAAGATAAAACATAGACCTTGTGTTGTTAATTGAGAGCTTTTGTTGAAAGCTGACAATTAATAACCTTGGTCAAGAAAGAGGTTATATGACCGTTAATAACGTCAAAGTTACTATTGGTAATTCTGAAATTACTTTTGAAACAGGAAAATTAGCACTTCAAGCTCCAGGATCAGTTGTTGTTACATCTGGCGAAACCAATGTTTTGGTTACTTCAGTTGCTAACAAATCTGTAAGAGATGGTATTGATTTCTTCCCACTAACAGTTGATGTAGAAGAGAGAATGTATGCTGCTGGAAAAATTCCTGGTGGTTTTTTTAGAAGAGAAGGTAGGCAAACAGAAAAAGCAATTCTTGCCAGTAGATTAATAGACAGACCACTAAGACCCTCATTTAAAGATGGATTCAGGTGTGAAACTCAAATCATAGCTACTGTTTTAAGCGTTGATAATGAAAACGAGTACGATATTTTAGCACTCAACGCAGCTTCACTTGGTCTTCAGCTTGCAGGAGTACCATTAGAGTCACCAGTAGGTGCAGTAAGAATGTCACTCATAAACGATCAATGGGTAGCTCAAGCTACAAATACTGAATTAGAAGAGTCTGTATTTGATATGGTTGTTGCCGGAAGTCTTAATAGCAGTGAGCAAATAGATATTGTAATGGTTGAGGCTGGTGCTAACGAAAGCTCATTCTCAAAAATTGATGAGGGTTGCTTAGCTCCATCAGAAAATGTCGTTGCAGATGGTATCGATCTTTCAAAAGACTACATTATGCAACTAATTAAGGCACAAAAAGAATTGGTTGCCCAAAGAGAGGTTCCACAAATAGAATGGCCTTTGGTTGAAGACTACCCACAAGAACTACTCGATGCAGTAACACAAGAATTTCAAATTAATGTTGAAGATGTTGTTGCTATCACAGATAGGTCAGAAAGAAGCGAAGCTCAAAAATCTCTTGAAGCAGAAGTTATTGAGAAATTTTTAGATTTAGAGGAAGATAATACTGGTGCAAT
This sequence comes from Candidatus Actinomarina sp., assembly GCA_965655535.1. GTDB lineage: Bacteria > Actinomycetota > Acidimicrobiia > Actinomarinales > Actinomarinaceae > Actinomarina. The sequence goes on along the minus strand of CBFHGZ010000047.1, from coordinate 4,894 downwards.
TAAATCAGCATTTAAATCTTTAGTTAAATCTACTGTTAGAGGTAGAGTAATTTCTGGTGGCCCAAGACTAGATGGTAGAACACCTACAGATATTAGAAACATAACAGCAGAAATCAATCTTTTACCTAAGGTTCATGGATCAGCAATGTTTCTTAGAGGAGAAACACAAGTATTAAATGTAACAACACTTGGTATGTCCAGATTAGAGCAAATGTTGGATACGATTGATACAGTGACATCAAAACGCTACATGCATCATTACAACTTTCCACCTTATTCAACAGGTGAAGCGTATCCAATGAGAGGTCCAAAGAGGCGTGAGATTGGACATGGTGCTTTGGCTGAAAAAGCATTGGTTCCAGTTGTCCCACCAAAAGTAGATTTTCCATACACAATCAGACTTGTAAGTGAGGCTATTTCTTCAAATGGTTCTACATCACAAGCTTCAGTATGTGCATCAAGTTTATCTTTGATGGCAGCTGGTGTTCCAATTAGAGAACATGTAGCAGGAATTGCAATGGGATTAATATCTAAAGATGGTGAATACGTCACCTTAACAGATATTCTTGGTGCTGAAGATGCGCTTGGTGATATGGATTTTAAAGTAGCTGGTACAAGGAATGTAATTACAGCATTACAGCTAGATATGAAAATAGAGGGTTTACCTTCTGATGTATTAAGAAAAGCACTCAATCAAGCAATGGATGCTAGGCATCATATCTTGGACATAATGGAGGATACTATTTCAGAACCTGCTGAAAGTTTATCTGGAAATGCACCACGTCTTGAAACAATTGAATTACCGAAAGATAAAATTGGTGAAGTAATTGGACCTAAGGGAAAGAATATTAAGAAGATTGAAGAAGAAACTGGATGTACTGTTGAAATCGATGATGATGGAATTTTAACTTTAGGATCAACTGAAGAAGACAGCATTGCTGTTGCAAAAGAAATGGTTATGCTAATTATCGATCCTCCAGAAGCAGAAGTAGGAGAAGAGTATGAAGGAGAAATTGTAAGTGTTGCTTCATACGGTGCTTTTGTTAACATTTTACCTGGAAGAGATGGCCTACTTCACGTTTCTAAATTTCATTCATCAAAAAGAGTTGGCGACGTTGAAAAAGTTGTCAGTGTTGGTGATAAATTAGTTGTTAAGGTGGACTCAATCGAAAAAGGAAAAGTTAGTTTATCACCTAAAGAAGATTTAGAAATACCTGAGGATGCTGTCTCTGAAGGAAAATCAGATTCAAAAAGAGGCAAGCCCTCTAACGATAGAGGTAGAAATAATAGAAGGAATGGTTCAAAACCATCTGGTAATGGAAATCAAAAAAGAAAAAGAGTTTCCTTTGAAGATGAATTTGAAAAAGGACTCTAGTCTATTTTCTATTACCTGTTAACTTAGTTGGGTTAGTAGGTTCAGTTGTAATATAAGCATCTGGATTTATTTCAGAAACAATATTCAATACTTGCTTTAATTTTTTTCGTGGTGTGACACACCATGCAATGGAAACCTCTCCATGCATGCCTTCACCATTAATAATTGTTACTCCAAAACCTTCTTCTCTTAATACTCTTGCTACCTCAATACTATCGCTGTCTTTTGGTGCAAAGATTCTTACAACAACATCACCAATAGCGATTGTGTTTTCAATATAAGAACCAACTATTGTTCCAGAAGCAAATCCTAGAGCATATCCAGTAATTAAGAGTGGATCGCTTATGTCTTGAATAACTTGAGAAATAGCGACAATCCAGATTGCCGATTCTACAAAACCTAAAACTGCACCAAACATAGGCATACCTTTGTTTACATACAAGGTTCTTAATGTCCCAAGTGTTTGATCTAGTAAGCGTAAAAGAAAAATGCCTAAAGCAGCTAAAAGTAAGTCCATAATTACTACTTTACTTTTTCTACTAATTCAAGATATACCTTTTTCATTTTTTCTTGAGTTTCGTAGACCAATTCTTCTATATTTTCTTTATTGTATTTTGAAATATCAATAGGTTCTAAAGTTTTAATGAATGCTTTACCGCTTTTTAAGTACTTAGCACCCCTAGGCCAAATGTCACCTGTACCTGCAATAACAACAGGCAATATGGGTATGTTATTATCCATAGCTATATGAAATGCACCACTTTTAAATGGCAGAAAGGAATCTTTTTTTGCTCTTGTGCCTTGTGGATAAACCATTAAAGACCATCCGTTTTTAAACAACACTTTTGCTTGTTCGTTAATACTTTGTCTATCATTTTTGTCGGATCGATCAACTTTTATAAAGTTAAAAGATTTTGCAGCAGTCCTGAAAAAAGGTAATTTATATACTTCTTTTTTTGCCATAAATACCCACTTAATTTTTAAGTATTTAAATTGCATCATTGGATCTAGATTTGAAAGGTGATTTGATATTACAACATAAGGTTGATTTTTTTGGTATTCAAAATTTTTGATTAATGTTACTTTCGATCTAGCAGCCCACATCCAAACTGTTGCCCAACTTTGAGCAATGTGGTATTTAATTTTTGAATACTTATCAAACAATCCTACAAACCATATTGAATATGCAACTGGGATTGTATAAATTGCCATAATGAACATATTTATCCAAGAAAATATTTTGTTCTTTAACATGTAAATATTGTACTTTAAAATAATTTCATAATGACAACAGATTTAAAAAAAGAGTTAAGAAAATTTGCTTTAAAGAACTCAAATACGAGTTTTACACCATCACAAGAATCATTGAATGATTTTATTGATGTTATATCTAATAAATCAATTTGTACTTATCTACCTTTAAAAAATGAAATAAATATTAATAGTTTTTTAAATGTTGCTTCGGATGTAAGTGTTCTTGCAGATGTTTATGATGAAGTTAAAATAACTCGTTTATCAGAACCTTTTGAGTTGAATAAATTTGGTGTAAAACAGCCTTTTAACATTTATGAAGTAAACAACGTGGATGTATTTCTAGTACCTGGTTTAGCTTTTGATTTAGGTG
>CBFHGZ010000047.1:0-1799 GCA_965655535.1 Candidatus Actinomarina sp. | reverse complement strand
CTGGAAACAGATTGGGAAGAGGAGCTGGTTATTATGATAAGTTATTAGTAAATTATCCGAAATCAATAAAAATAGGAATAGCTAATAATTCAAGAATTATTGATTCTGTACCTACCGAAGACCATGACGTTGCTATGGATTCAATATTTACACCCGAAAATTACATATCAATATCTATCCAGTAAGCTAATTACATGAAAGTCAGCGTAAATGTAGGATATTTTGGACCACACATATCAAACGATGTAGAACTTATAAAAAATCTAGATAATATTGGCGTCGAATGCATTTGGACTGCGGAAGCTTATGGTTACGATGCAATAACTCCGCTTTCATATTTTGCTGGTTTAACAAAAAATATCAAACTTGGATCTGGCATCATGCAGATACCATCTAGAACACCCGCAATGGCAGCTATGACTGCAGTTACTTTAGACAAGCTTTCAAATGGACGTTTTAGGATGGGATTAGGTGTATCTGGTCCACAAGTTGTAGAAGGTTGGCATGGTGTGCCTTACGGTAAGCCTTTGAAAAAAACTAGAGAATACGTTGAAATTGTTAGAAAAATATTTAAAAGAGAAACCAATCTAGAGTTTGAGGGAGAATACTACAATCTTCCTTTATCAGGAGAGGGAACAACAAATCTAGGAAAACCTTTAAGACTAATTGAAAATCCATTTAGAAAAGATATAGAAATATTTTTAGCTGCAATCGGTCCAAAAAATATTGAACTTACAGCAGAGATTGCAGACGGTTGGTTACCTTTTATGTATTCACCAACAAAAGGTGATAATATTTTTAATCAATATTTAGATTCAGGCTTTGAGAAGTCTAACAATCCTGATAAAAGAAAATCTTTCGAGATTTCTGCACCAGTTTATGCAAGGATATGTGAAGAAGAAGAAAAAGAAATCTATCTAGCACCAGCTAGATCAACATACACATTGTATGTTGGTGGAATGGGAGCAAAAACTAAAAATTTTTATTTCAATCTTTTATGTGATTATGGATACAAGGAAAATGCTGAAAAGATACAAGATTTATATTTGGCAGGCGATAAACAAGAAGCTGAAAAACATTTTCCAGCAGAACTATTAGATGATTTAACTTTGGTTGGATCACAAGAATCTATTCTAAAAAAATTAGAAAATTGGAAAAAATCGAGTGTAACTGAATTATCGATTGGTATTCCACTAGATTTTGAAACTATAAAATTTATAATTGAAAATTTAAATGAGTGATCTCACCCCAGAAGATATAAATGTTTCTACTTGGAAAATTCCAAGTCCACTAGCAATAATTGGTAGTCACGCAGATGGAGAATTCAATGGTATGACTGCTAGTTGGCTTACTCAAGTCAGTATGGATCCAGCCTTAATTGGAGTTGGTATAGACAACAAAAGTGTCACTTATAAACTAATGAACAATGGTGGCTTTTTTACGGTAAATTTATTTTCACCTGAATATACAAAGGTTTTTGTGAAATTTTCTAAACCAGCTGAATACAATGTAGGTTTTTTAAACAAAGAACCAATAAAGTTAACAAATAATTCAGTTCCTATTTTTGAAAATGCTTCAGTTTGGTTTGAGTTGAAAACTAAAGAAAAAATTAATTTTGGAACTCATACTTTTTTTGTTGGCGAGATTGTCGATTGTAACACCAATAATCCAGACGAAAGAGCAGCTTATATGGGTGATACACGTATGAAATATGGGGGAGTACCTCGAGGAGGACATTAATTTGAAAAAGTTAGTATATCTAATTGTTTCAAATATATTATTATTTTTAATTTTTCCAA
>CBFHGZ010000046.1:2162-6685 GCA_965655535.1 Candidatus Actinomarina sp. | reverse complement strand
GGAGAGATATTCATACACCCTTTAGAGAAAGAACTCTTACTTGATGAGGATGAAGTAAGAGTTTCTTTGACTCATGACGAAGCATTACAAAATGCTCCAGAAAAAAATGAAGGTAAATTTGTTGTACCGCCATCTTTAGAATAGTTATGAGTATTGTTAACAAATCAATTAGAGAGCTCAATGCTTTGTTTCTTCAAAAAGAGTTAAAGCCAAGTGAATTATATGATGAAATTTTTGAAGTTACTTCAAATTCAGAAGCTGTCTTACACGCTCATTTAAAATTATTTGAAAATGAAAATAGAGAAGCTTTACAAAATGCAGATAAAAGATTCGAAGATGGAAGTAGCCTAGGTCTTCTTGATGGTATACCTCTGTCTATCAAAGACAATATAAATTTAAAAGGTTCCAACACGACATGTTCTTCAAAAATGTTAGAAAATTATGTTTCACCATATGATGCAACTGTTATTTCTAATTTAAAAAGTCAAGGTCCACTGTTTACAGGAAAAACAAATCTTGATGAGTTCGCAATGGGTTCTTCAACAGAAAACTCTGCTTTTGGTAAAACACAGAATCCATGGAATCCTGATTGTGTGCCTGGAGGTTCTTCTGGAGGAACTGCAGCAAGTGTTTCAGTAAGGTCGTCAATAGCTGGTCTTGGAAGTGACACTGGTGGTTCAATTAGACAACCGGGTGCATTTTGTGGTGTAGTTGGTTATAAGCCAACTTATGGAACTGTATCAAGATATGGTTTGATAGCTTTTGCTTCTTCATTAGATCAAATTGGTCCAATAACACGGTATGTAGATGACGCACGTATATTATTTGAAGGGATAAGAGGTTATGATTCCAAAGACGCAACTTCTATTGATAATGAATTTATTGAATTACCAAGTGATAACAAAGCCACGGTTGGAGTTATTAAAGAATTAATGGAAGAGGGCGTTTCAGAAGATTCAAAAAATGAAGTTAATAAAGTTGTAGACATTTTAAAAAATAAAGGATACGAAGTAAGAGAAATCTCGCTTCCAATGATCAAGTTAGCAATAAGTATTTATTATCTAATTGCACCAGCTGAATGTTCAGCAAATCTAGCAAGATTTGATGGTGTTCGTTATGGATTAAGAGTAGATGGTAATACCAGCTATGAAATGATGGAAAATACAAGAGCTGAAGGATTTGGCCCAGAGGTAAAAAGAAGAATTTTACTCGGTACTTATGCATTGTCTGCAGGTTATTACGATGCTTATTACGGAAAAGCACTTCAGGCAAGAAAAAAAATGATTCTTGAATTTAAAGAAGCTTTTGAATCTGTGGATTATCTAATCTCACCCACAACACCAACTGCTGCATTCAAAGCAGGAGAAAAAACAAGTAATCCTTTAGAGATGTACATGTCAGATTTATGTACAATTCCAGCCAATTTAGCAGGTCTTCCAGCCATAAGCATTCCTACAGGCTTGAGTAAGGAAGGTATGCCATTGGGAGTACAGGTAATGAGTAAAGCTCTTACTGACAATTCTCTCTTAGATTTTTCTGAACTTCTTGAAAATGAATTAGCTTTTCACGATTTACCATTTGCGTGGGGTAGTTGATATGAATTTAAAACCCACTATTGGAATTGAAACCCATATTGAATTGAATACAAACACAAAAATGTTCTGTAGGTGTGCTGTTGTAGATACTGATGAACCAAATGTAAGTTTGTGTCCAACATGTATTGGTCTTCCAGGTGCTTTACCTGTTCCTAACAAAAAAGCTATTGAATCAATTACGCTTTTAAGCTTAAGCACCGGTTGCAAAATAACTAATAAAGGAATGTTTCATAGAAAAAATTACTTCTATCCTGATTTACCAAAAAATTATCAAATTTCTCAGTTTGATCTACCCGTTGGACTAGATGGAAAACTTGAGATTGTTTTAGATAAAGAAGTAGATTTTGTTGAAATTGAACGCGTACACATGGAAGAAGATACTGGTAAATCAACTCATTCGGGATCTGGCAGAATAGATTCTGCTACCAGCACAGCATTGGACTTTAATAGATCGGGAGTTCCCTTGGTTGAAATTGTTACAAAGCCAACTATAAATTCTGCTAAAAAAGCAGTTGCATATATTGAAGAATTAAGACAACTGGCAATAGATTTAGATATTTCTGAAGGAAAGTTGGAAAAAGGTAATTTAAGATTTGATGCCAATATTTCAGTTGCTCCTGAAGACAGTGATCAACTGGGAGTAAAAGTTGAAATTAAAAATATGAACTCCTTAAGATCTTTAGAGCGAGCAATCGAGTTTGAAATTCAAAGACAATCAAAATTAGTTGAAAAAGGTGAGACTATCATTCAAGAAACACGACACTGGGATGAATCCAAAGAACAAACTTCTTCAATGAGGTCTAAAGAGGGAAGTGCAGATTATAGATATTTTTCAGATCCAGATTTACCTGACATGATATTATCAGATGAATTTGTTGAAGAAGTTAAAGCAAAGCTTCCTACGTTACCAAACCAAAAAAGAAAAGATTTAATGGAGACAGGTTTAGATTTGGATCAATCCAATACAATCAGCAAGTCCGAAAATTGGATTTACAACATGTATTTAGAGATTTTTGAGAGTACCCAAGATTCTTCAGGAACTTTTAACTGGATTACAGGGGAACTTCAAGGTCAAATGCGAAAGCTTGAAATTGAAAATTTACCTTCATGGTTTGAAAGTAGGTTGTTATCTGAAGTTATCGTTTTAATAAATGAAAACAAAATTTCCTTTACTTCTGGAAAAACAATTCTTAATGAGATGTTGCAGAATGAAACCACACCAGATCAAGTTGCTTCAGAAAAAAACTTATATCAAGACAATGATGAAGAATCAATCTTAAATTTTGTTAAAGAAACTATTGAAGAGAATTCAGATATTATAGAAAGAATTAAAGCTGGCGAGGATAAATTAGTTGGATTTCTAGTTGGTCAGTTAATCAAAAAATCTAAAGGAACAGTAAATCCTGGTTTAGCTAAGGAATTTTTACTTAAAGAGATAGAATTATAAACTGATTTACGATCGTAGCAGACAACAATCCAAGAACCCCAGCCCCCAGGTCATCATATAGTACACCCAAGCGTCCTGGATAGTCTTCAAGATCTTTTACGTACTTAGGTTGTTTTAAAATATCACTGGCTCTAAATACAATAAAACCAGCAACAAGTGGAAGTAGGCGAGATGGTGAAGCAACACTAACAAGGCTCATTCCTATAATTTCATCCAGTGTAATCCAGCTTGGGTCAGTATCTGCCATATCGTCACTTACAGACCAAAAATATAAACTCAATAAGACAAAGAAAATAATTAAAAGAAAAATCTCGTTTAATTCAAAGTAGTAAATTATGCCGGTAAATAAAAATGGAGCTAGTGTTCCACCACCTTTTTTATTTCCAAAGAATCTCTCCCAAAAAAGACCCACTCCAAATCCAGAGGCAATAAACTTTTTCACACTTGAATAATAGTATTTTTTATAGATTCCTTAGTAAAAAGGTGTAGTATTTGTTATTGAAAATGGAAAATTCAAATTTTATTTGGCTCAATGGTGAATTTGTAGACTGGGATAAAGCAAATGTCAGCGTTATGTCTCATACTTTACATTATGGAACAGGGGTCTTCGAAGGAATTCGTGCAAGAGAGTGTCAAGATGGTACATATATTTTCAGACTTGAAGACCATGTAAATAGACTTTTTAACTCTGCTGATGCATATCATTTAGAAATTCCATATAGTAAAGATGAAATATCAGAAGCTATTAAACAATCAGTTTCAAAAAATGAATTAACATCTGCATATATAAGACCACTTGTATTTTTTGGAGAAGGAGAGATGGGGCTTCTACCAAAAAATCTTCCAGTATATGTTTCTATTTCTGCCTGGTACTGGGGTGCTTATTTAGGTGATGATGCTGGAAATGAAGGTGTCAAGGTATGTATATCTGACTGGAGAAGAATAAGTCCTAAAAGTTTCAAACCTTATGCTAAAGGAGTTGGCGGTTATATGAATTCGACTTTAGCAAAAATAGATGCTGTAAATAATGGTTTTGATGATGCAATTTTATTAGGGGACAATGATGTAGTTGCAGAAGGTAGTGGTCAAAACTTATTCTTAATTAAAGACGATTTAATCTACACTCCACCTATTGAAACAGGTGCTCTAGGGGGGATAACTAGAAGTACTGTTATGGAAATAGCTAATGAATTAGGCATAGAAGTTATAGAAAAAAATATTGAAAAAGAAGAACTTTTTGGGGCAGATGAATTATTTTTTACTGGTACAGCAACTGAAGTTGTTGCGGTAGTTTCAATTGATAAGAAAGAAATTAATACAGGCACACCTGGCGAGAAAACTAATCAAATCAGAAATAAATATCTTGAAATTGTTAACAGGCAAGATGAAAAATATTTTGACTACTTAACATCTGTACAATGACACAGCAACCAAATATTCCAAAAAGAATCAATAGTAAGGTAACTGAAATGAACACTTCA
>CBFHGZ010000046.1:0-2152 GCA_965655535.1 Candidatus Actinomarina sp. | reverse complement strand
TTAACATCTGTACAATGACACAGCAACCAAATATTCCAAAAAGAATCAATAGTAAGGTAACTGAAATGAACACTTCAGTACCACGATCTCAAGGCAATCTTTCTGACAATACAATTACTACTATTGATGAAGAAATTTTCTCTATTCCAAGTCCTGATAGCGGATATGCATTGAAACTAATTAAAGAGTTTCAGCCACTTTGGTCTCATCACTATAAAAAGAATTTAATTACTAAAGTGGTGACAAACTTGGTGATTTATCAAGCATCGAAAGCGGGTAGGGCTCCAACAAGAAGTGATGTTGTAAAAGTAGTACAAGCATTAAATATTACTGAAAATTCAGTTGGAATTTTAGATAAAGAAATATTATTAAAATGCTCTTTGGAGACAATTAAAGGACTTCACTTAGCAGATTTACTTGAGTAACAATTAAACCTCTATAGACTGGAAAAATATGAAAATTGTTAGGGCAAAATTTAATGGAGAAATTTTTTACGGAGAACTTATTGATGATGAAGTTCTTAGGTACGAAGGATCACCATTTGTTGTATGGGAACCTTCCGAAGAAAAATATAGTTTAGATGAAATCACACTTCTTTCTCCAGTTCTCCCTAGCAAAGTAACTGGAGTCGCAAAAAATTACTTCAAACATGCTGTTGAATTGGGTGTACATGATTATTCAGCTCCTAGGAATCCTGTATTTTTTAACAAGCCCTCAACTTCTGTAATTGGAACTGGTGAGTCCATAATTTATCCAAAAATTGCTCAGCATGTTGACCATGAAGCTGAACTTGCAGTTGTCATTGGAAAATTGAGTAAAAATTTAAATAGTGAAAATTGGAAAGAACATGTTCTAGGATACACAATTGCAAATGATCTTTCAGAAAGAGTTTTACAGGGACAAGATGGTACTTTTAATGGCAATTTCACAAGAGCAAAAAGTTTTGACACCTTCTGTCCATTGGGACCAGTAATTCAAACTGACTTTGAGGAAAATCCAGAGTTAGACATCAAATGTTATGTAAATGATGAATTAAAGCAGGATGGAAATACAAAAGATATGATTTTTTCAATTGGTGAAATAGTGGAATTTGTTTCATCAATTATGACTCTGTTGCCAGGAGATGTTATTTTGACAGGTACTCCAGATGGTGTTTCAAAGGTATTTCCAGGTGACCAAATTAAAATTGAAATCGAGTCAATTGGCACTCTTGTTAATTTAGTTCAATAAAGAATGAAATTAAGAATCGCTCCATCACCCACTGGGCAACTTCATATTGGAAATGTTAGAACAGCTTTATTTAATTGGCTCTATGCAAGGTCAAATGGGGGCAGCTTTTTAGTCAGAATTGATGATACAGACACTGAGAGAAGTACTGATGAATTCAAAGCAGACATTGTAAATAATTTGAAATGGCTAGGTCTTGATTGGGATGAGGGAGTAGATGTAGGAGGTCCTCAAGGAGACTATAAACAATCCTCTAGATTTAATAGGTATCAAGAAATTGCTCATGAATTTGTTGAAAGTGGCCTTGCTTATGAAGATGATGGCGCAATAAGATTTAAAGTTCCAAAAAGTCAGCAAATTAAATTTAATGACTATGTTAGAGGAGAAATGGTCTTTGAAACAGACTCTGTTGAAGATTTTGTTATTTTAAGGTCAGATAAATCGCCAACTTACCACTTAGCATCAACTTTAGACGATGTTGATTATGGAATTACGATTATTGCAAGGGGAGAAGACATATTACCTTCAACCCCAAAACATATCCTTATTATGCAAGCACTTGATGCAAACATCCCAGATTTTTGTCACTTGCCTTTGCTTTTTGGACCCGATGGTAAAAAATTAAGTAAAAGGCATGGTGATACATCTGTGCAGTCTTTTAAGGACAAGGGAATTTTAAAAGATGCAATGTTCAATTATCTATGCTTACTTGGCTGGTCTCCAGGTGAAGATCTTGAAAAGTTTGATAGAGATTTAGCAATTGAAAGATTTGATTTTAAGAATGTTCTTCCTCATTCAGCAATATTTGATGATAAAAAATTAATGTGGATGAATGGTCTCTATATAAGGGAAAAAGAATCAAATGATTTTGAAACAGAGTCCATTGGTTACATACAAAACACACTATCAAGAGATTTATTTGAAG
>CBFHGZ010000045.1:4553-6838 GCA_965655535.1 Candidatus Actinomarina sp. | reverse complement strand
ACATTATTTTTCATCTATAGATGATTATAAATAATAAATTACGAGTTGCCTATGCCCCGCTCTTTGAGTTCTTGCAGAATGTTTTCCAAAGATTCATCTACACCATCAACAGTTTGTCTTTTTGGTGTGGGATCTTCTGACTCTGATGAATGAGTTTTTGGAGTTTCTTTTTGGCTAGCAACTTCTTTCCAGTTTGGATCTGCTTGCTTAATAGATAAACTTACTCTTCTTTTCTCTACATCTAATTCGGTAATTTTAACACTTACTTTTTGTCCAAGGGCAAGTGCAAGCTCGGGAGAGTCAACTTTCTCAGTTGCAATTTCAGACACATGAACTAAACCTTCAACTCCTTTGCCTATAGTTATAAATGCACCGAAAGGCACTACTTTAGTAACTTCACCTTCTACAACATCTCCATCTTTATAATGAAGTTCAAAATCTAACCATGGGTCTTCATTAACTTGTTTAATTGAAAGTGAAATTCGCTCTTTATCATTGTCAATCTCTAGAACCTTGACTGTAGCTTTATCACCAACTTTTACAATTTCATTTGGGTTTTCTACATGTCTCCATGAAAGCTCTGACACGTGAACAAGTCCATCCATTCCACCTATATCAACAAATGCACCAAAACTAACAATAGAGGAAATTTTTCCTTCTCTTACATCTCCAACCTGTAAGTCATCAAGAAATCCTTGTCTTTCTTCGGATTGTTCTTCTTCTAAATGAGCTTTTCTTGATAGGACTATGTTATTTCTTTGTCTATCTAATTCTAAAATTTTTGCTTCAATTTCTTCACCAATATAAGATGTCAGCTCTTTAACTCTTCTAACGTCAATAAGTGAAGCAGGTAAAAATCCCCTCACTCCAATATCTACAATCAAGCCGCCTTTTACAGACTCTATAACTGTTCCTTTAATTGATTTGTTGTTATTTGCAATTTCTTGAATATCGCCCCATGCTTTTTCATATACAGCACGTTTTACTGAAAGGATTAATCTTCCTTCATCATCTTCCTTGTCAAGAACTAGGGCTTGAATTTTATCACCCTCATTTACAAGTTCTTTAGGATTAATACCTTTTCTTACAGATAACTCTCTTGAAGGTATAACTCCTTCAGATTTATAGCCAACATCAACCATAACTTCATTTCTATCAATTCGAACAATGGTTCCTTCAATAACGTCACCATCGTTAAAAGTAATTAGTGTTTGCTCGAGTAGTTCGGGAAAGTCTTCAGGTTTTATATCATCAGGAAGAGATACCACATTTGAAGGCTGTGTGTCACCTTGATTATTATCTACCATTTAAAATTTTTTTTCCAATCATAGTATTGCGTGAATAAGAATAACATATCTGTGTTATTTACAAACTAATTATTAAAATTTGCCAAAGAATTAGAAATTTTTGAATTAACAAAAATAGGAACTTTGAGGCTATAAGCGTTTTCCATTTCTTTTGTAATTCCATCCATTGCACTTTCGGCAAACCTATTTTCTACCTGAACAACTATTTCATCATGAATTTGTAAAATTAATTGTCCGTGACCTGATTGCTTTAAATATTCATCAACTTTTATCATGGCAATTTTCATAATATCTGCTGCGGTTCCTTGAATTGGGGCGTTCATAGCAATCCTTTTCCCCATACTTTTTACTTGAAAATTACTAGAACTTAATTCTCTCACATATCGCTTTCTTCCACTTAAAGTTTCTGTATAGGTGTTCTTTTCAGCATTTTTAACAATGTCATCTAAAAACCCTTTAATTTTTGGAAATTGCAAAAAATATGCTTCTATAAGTTCAGAGGCTTCTTTCTGACTTATTTTTAAGCTTTTAGATAACCCAAATGCTTCCATTCCATATATCAAACCAAAATTTACTTCTTTGGCTTTTCGTCTCATATTTTTATCAACTTTACTAAGTGATGTATTAAATATTTTTGAGGCTGTTTCTGAATGAATATCAGACTCTCTTTTTTGCAAAATAGAAACCATATTTTTATCACCACTCAAGTGTGCAAGAACTCTAAGTTCAATTTGAGAATAATCTGAAATGATAAAACTACTACCTTCAGTTGGTATGAAGAAGTCTCTAATTTTTTGACCTATCTTTGATTTATTTGGTATGTTTTGCAAATTTGGCTGCTCAGAAGACAATCTACCAGTTGCTGTGCCAAACAAATTGTAATGTGTATGAATCTTAGATTCATTTGATACAAGAGGAATCAAGCCATCTACATATGTAGATCTAATTTTTTCCAATTCTCTATAACTTAAAATTAAC
>CBFHGZ010000045.1:1393-4454 GCA_965655535.1 Candidatus Actinomarina sp. | reverse complement strand
TCATTTGATACAAGAGGAATCAAGCCATCTACATATGTAGATCTAATTTTTTCCAATTCTCTATAACTTAAAATTAACTTAGGTAATTCATAATTTTTTGACAACTCTTCAAGGACTGATGCATCAGTTGAAGGAGCGCCTTTTGGTGTTGTTTTTACAATAGGCATTTTCAAATCTTCGTATAATACTTCTGCCAATTGTTTTGGAGAATTTATATTGAAATCTTTTTTTGAAATTTTTATGATATCTTTCTCAATATCGGATAAATCTTTAACGAGCTGTTTTGACAACTTTTTCATTTTAGAAAGTGAGACATTAACACCTAAATTTTCCATTTTTGCAAGTACATGCATTACTGGAAAATCAATTGATTTATAAATATTCATTAATGTTTTATCTTTGGAGATTTTTTCATATTGAGTAATTAAATTTTTATAATTTTTTTGAATAATGTTTGCTAGTTCTGCGTCTGTAGTTTTCTTATCGACGAATTCAGATGGATTTACAACTTTAATAATATTTATTAAGTTATCTGGTCTTGTACTTGGATCGTTAAGAAACAACATACAATCTAATGCCGTAAAATCTTGTGTAATATTTGAAAGATTATTTAACAATTTTTGCGAAGTTAGTGAGATTGGATTTTTAAATTGTTCTAATGAAGTGAAAATCCCAACTTCTTCTTCATTTACAAATATATTCTTATCTTGGTAACTAAAAACAAATGATTCTTGCTTTATTTTATTTTCATAAGTTACTAATTCATTTATCTCATTTTTAGAAACAGATGATTTATCTTTAGTATTTTTAAAAAAACTGTTCAATTCATATTCATTTATCAAATCAGCAGAACTGTCTAATACATTATTGTTTTTGAATATGGTCTCTGAAAAATTTATCTTGGGTATTTCAATCTTCAAGTCTCTTTTAATAGTCGCTAATTTTTTGCTTAACTCTAACAGTTCACTATTTTCTGAAAAAGTTTGTTGTAATTTAGGTGTTAAAGATTCTAAATTGTTATAAATATTCTTTATGTTTTTGTGTTCAAGTAAAAGATTGATTGCTGTTTTTTCACCAACTCCAGGTAAGCCAGGAATATTATCAGAAGGATCTCCTTTTAATGCAAGGTATTCAATATATTGATCAACATTAATCTTAAATTTTTCAATAAATAATCTTTCATCATATATGTCAGTATTTGATATTCCTCTTTTGGTATAAAGTATATTTATATTTTTTGAAATTAATTGATACGAATCTCTGTCACCCGTAACGATAAGTGTTTTCTCTTCTTTCTCATCAAATTGTTTTGATAAAGTACCAAGAACATCATCTGCTTCAAAACCATCTAAAGAAATCTGTGGGATATTAAATTCTGAGAGAATTTTTTGTAGTGCTTTAATTTGAATCTTGAAATTATCAGGAGCAGATTTTCTATTACCTTTATATTCTGTATACATCTCAGTTCTAAAAGTACTTTTTGAAACATCCCATGTAACAATAAGCTTTTCGCAATCATAAGTAGATGTGAGCTTTGACAACATCATTAAAAAGCCGTGTATAACATTTGTAGGAAAACCTTTGGAAGTTACAAGTGTTTCAGGTAATGCATAAAATGCCCTAAATGCAATGCTGTGCCCATCTATTAATAAATTCATAATTTAATTTTAAACTTATAATAATTTTCTTACATTCATCTAGATATCAAATATAATCAAAATATGCCCGGATGGCGGAATTGGCAGACGCGCTGGATTCAAAATCCAGTATCTTCGGATGTGAGGGTTCGACTCCCTCTCCGGGTACTATAAAAAAATTAAAATTACTATTATCAAACTATGTCTAATAGCAAATCTCTAAAAATTGTTTTGATTACATCAATGACTGCAATGTCTATTTTTATTTTCTATCAGGCGTTTAATCAAAATACAACAGAAGCTACATTTATCGAGAACATTAGGCTTGCAGACACTAATAATAACTTGGCAATGCTTGAAGATGAACAGTTAACTGAAATAGGAAAAAATATCTGTTTATCTTCTAACTCTTGGATTAGTCAAAAAGATTCAATAGGTAAAATTTACGAAATCATTAATGTTTTTGCAGACCTAAATGATGTAAATAATAGACTAATTCCAATTTTTAGATTTCAATCTATTTATGAAATTTGTCCAGAAAACATTATGTTCCTAGAAAAAATTTTTAATGAAAATTAATAAACAAATTATTTATAGAATTCCTCAACTAATTACAGGATTAGTAATGTGTGGGTTTGGCCTTGCTTTTACAATAGAAGCTAATTTAGGACTAAATTCTTGGGATGTATTTCACGATGGGTTTAGTAAACTATTAAATATTAAAATTGGATTCGCAGGTGTTATAACTGGTTTTATAATCTTACTCGGTTGGATACCTTTAAAACAGAAGCCATTCATTGGAACCATCTTAAATATATTGATCATTGGAAATGTAATTGATCTTACAATGTACTTTTTAAATGAACCGGTCGACATGATAGTGAGAATAGTTTATTTAACATTTGGAACAGTTTGTTTTGCAGCGGGTGTAGGAGTTTATGTTGGAGCTGGCTTGGGTCCAGGTCCACGAGATGGAATAATGGTAGGAATTTCTAAGCTAGGTCCTAGCATAAGAGTAACAAGAATAGCTATAGACTTTACAGCATTTATTGTAGGTGTATTACTTGGTGGATCTTACGGATTGGGTACTATTTTTATGGTGTTAGCAGTTGGACCGATAGTTCAAATTTCATTAAAGAAGTTCGACAGAGGTGCTATTTTTTCACTTTAACTTCAGATTTCAAATTAAGTTCTTTTGTGTTCTTTAGTGTCAATTTTTTTTTAAAATATATCAACCTTGAAATAGATGCAATTTTTTCAAACTTATCATATCCATTGATTGAATTAATTAAATTACTGATTAGAGTCCATTCATGTATATTTGTGTTCTGAAATGCTTTGTCAATAATTTCTATTTTTGATTTATTTTTAAAATAAGTTTTACACTTTTTTGAACACAATTTGTATGTGCCTGATACATTTTG
>CBFHGZ010000045.1:0-1294 GCA_965655535.1 Candidatus Actinomarina sp. | reverse complement strand
AATTTCTATTTTTGATTTATTTTTAAAATAAGTTTTACACTTTTTTGAACACAATTTGTATGTGCCTGATACATTTTGAAATAAAATACGAGCACAAAAATCACATCTTTGTTCATTCATTTGTAATTTTGTCAATTATTTGTGAACCGTCAGGTAATGTTTTTAATATACGTCTCGGTCTGCCTCTATATTTAACTCTAGACGTTTGCTCCTGCCCAATAAAACAACCTTTGAAATAATCCACGAAAGATTCTAACCAAAGAATTTCATTAGGCATTAATCCTTTTTCTATTATGCTTTTAGACGGTAAATCAAATTGAGTTTCAAGTTTAAGAAAATTTGCTATTTCATTTTTTTCTTCTATCTGATTAATTAGTAATTCATTTTCTTTAGTTGTAATTGCAAATGAGTACTGTACGTCTATTAAATCCAAATTACAATCTGTACGAAACTTGTACTTTAATAGAAATTCCTTAATCTGAATTAATTTATCATTATCTTGAAAAATAAATATCTCAGACCCTGCTTGATAAACAATAAACCATGAATTTACCTTTCCATCTGGAGAAAGTAAATACGAGAATTTAGGCATTCCATCTTTTAATGAGTTCGAAATTAAAGAATCAACAAAACTAATTGCATCTTTACCATTAATAACTAAAGATTTGTTTACAGTGAATCTTTTCATAACTATATATTGCTTAGTCTGTCCAAATTTAGAGATACTAAAAGGTCTTGAAAAAAAGAAGCTAAAATATACATCCTGTCTGAGAAAATTAAATAACCTATAGATATAAGAATTAATCCAGACAAAGAGCTTGAATATTTTTGAATATTTCTAAATAATGAATTGTTCAAATTTATTTTATCTATCAGTAAACCAAATATTAAGAACGGTAGGCCCATACCTAAAGAAAAATACATAAGATATGTGACACCAATATTAATTGTTTCAGCATTAGAAGATAGGGCTAGTAAAGCACCTAACACCGGTCCAATACATGGTGTAAAGCCAAACCCAAATGCAAAACCCATAATTAAGAACTTAAATTTATTAATACTTCCAAATTTAAAAATATTTTCACCATAGAAGTAACGAGTATTTAAATTTGGAAATAACAAGAACAATCCAAACAAAATAATTACTGCACCACTTACTTGCCCTAAAGCTGAAGAATTTCTTGTAAAAAAAGATCCAAGTGAAGTTGCAAGTGCACCTAATGAGATGAACACAAAAGAAAAACCTAAAACAAACTGTAGTGAACTCCATATTTTTTTGGTTTTATTGTTTTTT
>CBFHGZ010000044.1:0-6991 GCA_965655535.1 Candidatus Actinomarina sp. | reverse complement strand
GGGTTTTCAACTGTTCCACCCATATATCCAGAAGTTGCTTCAATGACACCTTCTAAAGCTTCGAATGGTGGCTCCATGCACCAAAAACATCCACCAGCAAAATATGCTTTCTCATAGTTATTATTCATAATCCTTACGCTTTCTATTGACGAACATGAAACAAATAAAAGTAAAACCAAGACTTTTAATGTTTTCATATATAAATAATAAACGACAGGTTATATATCAAAAACCTGTCGTTTATATTGGCCTAGTAACTTACTCTACAGAATAATTACCTATTGCATCTCCAACACCAATCATAAATAGTGGATAAAGAATCACTCCACCCAAAATAAATAAAGGTGCAAAAACAGCTGCTGGAATAAGTCCAAATAAAGTTAATATTTGAACAGGCATAATTATTCCTGCAAAAATATTTCCAATCAATTGAGTTCTACTGCTTAATTGATTACCTCTTCTTTTATCAGTTCTTACAAGCAAAAATACATACATTCCATAAAGGAAAAATATAGTATTTGTTATTGAGCCTGAAATTTCTGAAATAGTGTCTGCATTTAAAATTGAATCAAAAACACTGTTGCTATTAAATACAGCTCCAAGTGCTAAAAGCATCTGGACTGTTACAGCAACAAATAAAACATTGTGCATATGATTCAAGTCAAAAGTTTGTTTTACATCAAAAACTACCCATATTCCTAAAAGAACACCTGTAGTTAAAAATGCAATTACAAAGTTTAAAATAGAAGTCACTGTTCCCCAGGTTGGATCAAATCCAACTGTATCAGGACCAATAACCACTGCAATAATCACAAAATTGCTCAACACCGCCACAGCAATGACTCGTGTAAGCATTTTGAGATTTACTATTTCGTCTTTAAATGTTTCCATTAATTCCTTTCTGCTCATATCTTAAGGAAAAAACCTATGAGAATCTTAAAATTATGTAAACATTTTGTTAACAAAAAACACTTTTTTTTACTTCTATTTACCTTTAAAATGAAATTAATCCTTCGACTTTTAAAGCGGAGAGAGGAAATGAAAAAAACAGTACCTAATATAGTTAATTTAAAATCACAACGTGTTATGTCAATGATGACAGCATATGATTATCCTTCAGCAAAAGCTGTATCAGAGGCCGAAATAGACATAATCTTAGTTGGTGATTCTTTAGCACAAGTTGTACTAGGACATGAAGATACCTTGTCTGTAACAGTTGATGAAATGTTACATCATGTTAAAGCTGTAACAAATGCAAAGCCAACATCACTTGTTGTTGCTGATATGCCATATATGTCATATCACGTGAGTATTGAGGAAACTATCAAGAATGCTGGAAGATTTATTCAAGAAGGAAAGGCCGATGCAGTTAAAGTTGAAGGTGGTTCAAAAAGAAAAGAAATTATAGAAGCACTCTTAAACGCTGAGATTCCTGTGATGGGCCATCTTGGACTTACACCACAATCAAAAAATGTTATGGGTGGATATAAGATTCAAGGAAAAACATTAGATTTAGCAAAACAACTCTTTGAAGATGCATTACTTCTTGATGAGCTTGGTTGTTTCTCAATAGTACTTGAGGGAGTTCCAACAGTTGTTGCCCAATCAATTTCAGAAAACATCAGAATTCCAACTATAGGAATTGGTGCTGGTAATCAAACTGATGGCCAAGTGCTTGTTTTACATGATTTACTTGGTATGAAATCTAAAGAATATATTGATGCAAAATTTGTTAAACGATACGATCAACAGTTTGAAAGCACTATTGATGCATTAAAAGCCTATAAAAAAGATATAGAATCCAGAACATTTCCTTCAACAGAACATTCATATGACATGGGTTCAGACATCAATGACTCTCTAAAAGAGTGGAAAAAAGAAATTAAAAAAATTCTGTCATAAGGCAGTTCTAGTATTAAATTAATAAGTACCTGCTTCGAAAGAAGCCACGTACAAGTGTCCATAGGAGAAAAATGAATAAATACGATCTAGTCTCAATTGTGAGACCAACCGCAGACGAGTCACTCGTCGAATCTATACACAGTTCAATCACTGATGTTATCACTAATGGTGGTGGCTCGGTTTCTGAACAAGGAGTATGGCAAAAAAGAAAACTTGCTTATGAAATAGATACATTCAAAGAAGGTATCTATACAATTACAAGTTTTGAAAGCCCATCTACAGTACCTGCTGAACTTGATAGAGTGCTAAAAATTTCTGATGATGTAATTAGACACAAAGTCTTAAAGATGGAAAGCTAGAGGTATATAAATGGTAGATAACACAGTAACAATAGTTGGAAATTTAACTGCTGATCCTGAAGTCAGGATGACAGACGGTGGAGCAACTCTTGCAGAAATCAGAATTGCTCAAAATAAAAGAAAAAGAAATTCAGACGGATCCTGGGAAGAAGGAGATCCAATGTATTTCCAAGGAACTGTTTGGAATGAAATGGCAGAAAATGCAGCAGCTTCTCTACAAAAAGGTATGAGAGTAATTGTTGTAGGTCGTTTAAATTACAGATCATGGGAGACACAAGATGGTCAAAACAGATCAGTTGTAGATATCTCAATTGACGAAGTTGCACCAAGCCTACGCTGGGCTAAAGCAAATATTGAAAGAGTTTCAGGTGGTTCTTCATCTCCAGCTCCAGTAGCTAGAGAGAATTATGAAGAAGACGAAGCACCGTTTTAGGAGATTATAAAAAATGGCAAATACAAAAAGAAATACATCTAGAAGGTCTTCCAAATACGAAGCACCTAAACCAAGAAGAATTACTAAGCAGCAAATAGAAAATGCTACGTATAAAGACGTTAAGCTACTTGAGAAATTTATCTCTGATAGAGGAAAAATTAGATCAAGTTTAATAACTGGAATAACGAAACAAGAGCAAGCAAAGGTTGCTAGGTTAATTAAAGTTGCAAGAGAATTAGCACTATTACCTTATGTAACAACAAGTACTTACAAGCAAAGTTACGGTAGACGATGAAGTTAATTCTAAATGCTGACGTAAAATCACTTGGTAGAAAAGGTGACGTTGTTGATGTTGCTAAAGGGTATGCACGCAACTATCTCATACCAAAAAAATTAGCTATTAAAGCAACTTCAAACAATTTGAAATTAGCAGAAAAGCTTCAAGAAAAAAGAGCAATGCAAACTCAGGTTAATTCAGAACTAGCAGAGTCTATTCAAACAGCTTTGGCAGATGCAAAGATTGTTATTTCTCAAACTTCAACTGATGAAGGAACGCTTTATGCAGCAATTAGTAATGAACAAATTATTGATGCAGTTGAAACATTTTCAGGCTTTAAATTAGAAGAAGATCAAATTGGGTTAGAAGATCAAATCAAAGAAATTGGACTACATAATGTAAAAGTTGTTCTTGGTCCAGATACAAGTTTTGATATAACTCTTGAAGTGATACCAGAAACTAAATAATGGCTGGACCTGAGGCAGTTTCATCACGGGGGAATCAATCCTTAGGAAAAGTACCACCACATAGTCTCGAAGCAGAAGAAGCACTATTAGGTAGCGCTCTTCTTTCTAGAGATGCTGTAACGCGTTTAATGGAAGAAGTCAAACCCGCAGACTTTTACAGCCCTTCTAACCAGTCTGTGTTTGAAGCAATGAAGGGTCTGTTTGATACAGGAAATCCTATTGATACTGTTACTGTTTCAGAATTGATCTTTAAAGATTCAAACAATTCATCTATTACCGCTTCATACATTGCAAGGCTTGTCGATAACGTTCCTAGTTCAGCAAACTTTGAGCGCTACATTGAAATAGTTCTTGAGCACTCACATAGAAGAAAGCTATTAAAGGCTAGTGGGAGAATAGAATTGCTCGCAATGGCTATGGATAAAGAAATTCATAGTGTTTTAGACGAAGCAGAGCAAACAATCTTTACTGCTTCAGATGATGCAATTGGCGATGGTCTAGTAGGTGTTAACGATGTGTTGGAAAGTGCAATTGAGAGAATTGAAGAAATAGAAAATAGAGGGACAGGATTATCTGGTCTTCCAACCTATTTTTCTGATTTAGATTATTACTTGTCAGGTCTTCAGGAAGGTAACTTGGCAGTTTTAGCATCAAGGCCCAGCATGGGTAAATCTTCCTTAGCTCTAAATGTTGGAACGAATGTTGCAAGAGAAGGCAAAATTGTTGCATTCTTCTCTCTTGAAATGACAAAAGAAGAGCTTGTTCAAAGAGTACTGTTTTCAGAAGCAAAAGTTACTTCTGGAGATGCAAGAAAAGGACAGTTAGGACCAGAAAAATGGTCTCGAGTTGTTGAAGCAGCGTCTCAAGTAAATTCACTTCCACTTTATTTTGATGACGCTCCTGTGATTACCGTCACCGATATTAGAGCAAAGTCTAGACGACTTAAAGCATCGAAAGGTTTAGATCTCATAGTTATTGACTATCTTCAACTTATGCAAAGCTCTTCTGGAGATAATAGACAGCAAGAAATTGCTGAGATTTCAAGAAATTTAAAGAACCTTGCAAGAGAATTAAAAGTTCCGATTATGGCTTTGTCACAGCTAAACAGAGCTGCAGAAGCTAGAGAAGATAAAAGACCTAGACTCGGAGATTTAAGAGAGTCAGGAGCTATCGAACAAGATGCAGACATCGTAATGATGCTCTATAGAGATGATTATTACAATCCTGGAACTGAAGCTCCTGGTGTTGCAGAAATAAATATTGTTAAAAACAGATCTGGACAGACTGGAAAAGTAGAACTGTTCTTCAGTAAAGAGTTCACACAATTTAGTAATTACACAAAACAAGAACAACAATAATCTTGAACATTAAGACAAGAGCGTATCTCTTAATAGGCTTTCTTGCTATTTCTTGGGGGACCATTCCGTTAATAATTAGAACTTCAGGTGTTAGTTCATTATCTCTTGTTGGAATAAGAACTTTTTTGGGTTCTATTTTTCTCTTTGCATTCCTATTAAGAGATAACAAAGTTAATAAAGAACTTTTCTTATCAGGATTTATTTTAGGACCACTATTGGCTATTCACTGGTCGACTATGTTTCTATCAATTGAGTTAAATTCTGTAGCTATAGGAATTGGTTTAGTATTCACTTACCCAATATTTATTGTATTAATTGAATTTCTAAGAGGTAATAAAGTTAGCTTACAACAAACTTTAATAATCCTTATTGGTTTTTTTGGGCTGTATCTGCTGCTTGATTTGGAACAGATTAGTTCTCTAATAGGTGTAGTTTATGGATTAATTAGTGCATTAACATTGTCAGTTCTTGTTATTTATGGTTCATCAAAAACTGAAAAATATGGTGGTTTGAATGTTGCATTTATTCAAGTATTTTTTGCTGCTATTTTTTTGTCACCTTTTACTATTCAAGGATTTTCCTGGCTTCAAAACAATCTCTTGATAAGTATGTTTTTAGGGTTTTTCCTAACAGGCGTTGGGTTAGTTACATACTGGTATGTAGTACGTATCGTAAGTCCAGTTTCAATTGGAACTATTACATACTTGGAACCAGTTACGGGAGTCTTAATCGGAACTTTTTTATTAAATGAAATTCTTACAGGTTCACAGATAGTTGGGTTTGTACTTGTGTTGTCTGTTGGATTTTTACAGGTTTATTTAGATTCCAAATAAACTTCTGGTTCCACAGTTTCGTAATCACTATAGAAAGTTGAATTAATTGTTATAAATTTATTTAAATCCCATTCCGAGTAATTACCAAAGTATTCTTTTAACAAACCAACAGTTGCTTTGCAAGGAGTTGAGAGTCTTGTGTATTCCTCTCTATTCAAATGTTCAATAATTTGACCGCTGGCATTAATTTTCTTTATTGCATTAGTCACATCATTTGTTGAAATTTTATACGGCGCATTCAGTAGAGAATTTAACATTAAAGATAACTTTGGTTCATCTGCACTAGTGTCATCGACAATAAAACATTGCGTGTTGTCAGGAAGATCTAAATCATCAACATTATTACTTATAAATTTTTTCTTATTTAGGTCTAAGTTGCTATTAGATATATCGATACTATAAATAGCTGTCTTCTCTGTGACATCAAACAAAATTAATTGCATATATCTAAAATTAGTAACAATAATAAGTAATAAGTAATTCTATAAAATTATTTTTACACTAGGTGAATATGATTGTGAAAAACATAAATGGACTAGGTGCATCAATTGGCATTGCAATTGGAAATTCATACATATATGAAAATGAAGTTGATTTTGATATTGAAGTTAAATTTTCATATAAGGAAGCAAATGAAAATTTAATAGAAAACTTTAAAAAACAAAGCGAAGAGTTTCAAGCACTTGAAAGACAAGATGAAGCAGATGTTTTAGAGGCTTACATATTAATTCTTCAAGATCCAGAAATAACAGGACAAATTAGCGAAGATGTATCTACTGATGTTCAGAAGATTTTTCAAGTTTTCCAATCAACCGCAGATATTTTTAACTCAATGGATGATGACTACTTTAAACAAAGAGCAGAAGATATTGAGTCTGTTGGCAAACATCTCATCTACTCTATGCAAGGTGTAGTAAAGAAGACAGAACTTGATGAAAATACAATTTTGATTGCAAAAGATCTTACTCCTGCCGACACTTCGTCTATGGATTTGCAAAAAGTTTCTGGAATCATCCTTAAAGAAGGTGGTTTCACATCACATGCTGTGATTGTTGCTAAAAATCTTGGCATCCCGTGTGTAATTGGTGTCAAAGATCTTCTTGACGATGTTGAATCAAATACAAGTATTGCAATTGATGGCGATAGCGGTCAAGTATTAATAAATCCTACTAAAGAAGATAAGGATACATTATTAAATAAGCATGAAGAACATCAAAAAATTATTAATAGCTTCACTAAGGAAGCATATGAAAAATTAGGTCTAAATTTTAGAGTCAATATTGGATCTACTGAAGAGATAGATAGTTTTGAACACCCATTTTTAAATTCTATTGGTCTTTTTAGGTCTGAATTTATATATTT
>CBFHGZ010000043.1:3765-7290 GCA_965655535.1 Candidatus Actinomarina sp. | reverse complement strand
AGGTACAAGACGATATTCTCAAGAAGACATAGATAAATTAATTCAAATTCAAAATCTTTCTCAAAGAGGAATAAATTTAGATGGTATAAAAATTATTTATGAAATGAAAGACAAAATTGAAGAGCTGCAGAATAAAATTCTCATGCTTGAGAATGAGATTTCAAGTCAAAAAATAGACTCTAAAAACAAAGAAAAAGAGATTCACCAAAGTTATAAAAACGAAATCGTTAAAAAATCTGATAAATCTATACGTAAGTAATTAAACTTGGCTCAAATGAATATTAGATAGCTTCAAGTTCGGACCCTTAGAGTGGTTTTGGAGAAAGCTTACCTATATATTTATTAGATAAAATATTAATTTTTATATTTATTAATAAAATTCTCAATCTTATTTTCTAAAATAGGAAGCGTTATTCCACCATCGCACAAAACCTCATCATGGAAATATCTTATTTCAAACTTATCACCAAGTTCAGTTTCTGCTTTTCTTCTAAGCTCTTCAATTTTTAGCTGGCCCATTTTATAAGAACAAGCTTGTCCAGGCCATGCAATATATCTATCTGTTTCAATATTTGCATTTATTTCTTCAATTGGTGAGTTGGCTCTAAAGAAATCAATAGCTTTATCGCGAGACCACCCCATACCGTGCATACCTGTATCAAGAACAAGTCGACACGCTCTCCATGCATCATTTCCTAATCGACCGAGTTGTTGAACGTCACTTGAGTAAAGCCCCATCTCGTTTGCTAATTGCTCTGCATACAATCCCCAACCCTCAACAAACGCTGTTGAAGCAACATATTTTTGAAAATTAGGTACATCTTGTAACTCAACCGCAATAGTTCTATCTAGATGATGACCTGGTATAGCCTCGTGGAAAGCAACCGATTCAGCCTCAAATATACTTTTTGTCTCAGCTTTATACGTATTTAAAAAGTAAGTACCATCACGAGACCCATCAGGAAGTGGTGGGTAATAGTATGCTGGAGGAGCATGTTTCTCTGATTCTGCAGGAACAGGTAAAACTTTACAAGGAGATTTAGGAAATACTGTAAACCATTTTTCAAGGGGTTTATATGCTCTTTCAATAGTATCTACCGCTAGCTGAATCATTTGTTCTTTGCTTTCGTATCTCATAGAAGGCTCAGTTTGCATTTTATGTAATACTTCCTCTGGTGTAGTCACACCAGGAAATACTTCTTTTCCAATTTCAAAAAACTCTTTTTTAAGCCTTTCTATCTCAGACATACCAATTTCGTGGACTTCTTTGACTGTTGTGTTTTTATAACCTGTATATCTTCTTAGGCTTCTTAGATAAGCCTCTTCTCCACCTTCAATCCACATGATTCCGGGATTCTCATCACTTCTTCCTTTTGGTAAATGATCGTTTTGAAGTTGCTCCAAATAAGACAAAACACTTGGACGAATATGACTTTCAATTATGCCTTTAGCTTTACCTTTCCAAGATTCTATCTCTGATGCATCAATTGCTGGAGAAAAATTAACTAATAATAATGGGTCACTATCTAAAGAAGTTGCTAGGTAGCTTTCAAGTTGATCTATAGTTCTTTTTAAATTTCTCTCAGTGCCAACTCTGTTGCTTTGAAGACCCTGCTTTTGGACTGTTGCTATTTGGTTATAAAGATTTTTATATAGCTCTAGCCTTTTAAGTAATAAGTCTGCCGATTCCATATCTGGAACAAACAATTGCTGATTGTAATCAATCAAATATCCAGTAAAACCTGCAACTCCAGATGCGAATTCCCAACCTCTATCCATAAGTGCATCTTTGCTAGAGCCTAAGGAAAACTCTAACATTCCATAAGTTACTTTTTCTCTATCAGAGAGTTCCTCAAAATTAATTGCATCTAGTCTGGAAAGAAAAGATTCTACAGATTCTTTTTCTGAGTTAAATTTTTCATCAGTAAGTTCTTCTATTTTGTCGAAGTACTCTTTGTATCCTCTCATAATTGCTGATGTAGGTGAGGAATCTAGAGAATTTTGAAAAAAATCGTCTGCTAATTTATTTAATACTTCATTCATCTTTAAACTCCTTTTTTAATTCAGTAATTTCTTTTTCCAGTCTATCTAATTTTTGACCCAACTCATTTAATGTTATCTCTTTATCACTAAAACTAGATATGAAATACGAAGAGACAGCAGCGGTAATTGTGGCTAAGAATCCAATTCCCATAATCATTAAAGAACTCGCAAGAATTCTGCCAAAATTTGTAACTGGGGTTATGTCACCATACCCAACAGTTGTAATTGTTACTAAGGCCCACCAAAGACCATCATCAAAGCTTTTTACTGAAGGTTCTGTCATGTAAAATAAATATCCGAATCCAACAACTAGAAAAATTGTTGCATAAACAATAAATCTCAACCCTTTTGAATCAAAAATAGCTTTAACAGTTGAACCGAATCTACCAAACAAAGCTGCAAGATGAAAAAACTTTAAACCATTTAATAATCTAGGTAACCTAATAAATCTTAAAAATCCTGAAGACTGAAGTCCCTCGGGAACAACTGGAAATGAAAAAATTAATATAAATAATTCAATTTTATGAGATTTTACAAATTGTATTTTTGAAGATGAAAGAAAAAATAATACAGAGTACTCAAGTAAAAATACACTCCAAATTACCCAATTCAATAGAACGGCAGCTTCATTGTCAAAATCGCTACTGTATTCAAGAATAAGTACTGGCATGAGCATGACAACAGCTACCATCACAGGAACTTGAAAAAACTTTTCAGCTTTTAAGAAATTTTGACTTTCCATTACAACAGTATAAATTAGCTAATTACAATTTTTAAACTATTCTTTTAATTAAGTTATGAACAAAATAATTTTTTTCTTTTTATTTGTATCTCTTCTGGTAATTCCAAATACTATTGATGAGAATATTGAAGAAGGTTTTAATTTTATTGAATTAGTTACAGATATAAAAAATAAGGTTCTCACATCATTTATTGAACAAAAAGTAGAAATTAAATTAACTACTGAACAGCTAGAGCTTATCAATGAAACGAATGCAGAATTAACTCGCATAAGTGAAGAGAGTGCAATGCAAATTGCATTAGATCTAGATACATTTCTAAGAGATAATATCCGACAAATTAATTATCAAATTGCTTTATCAGAGTGGAATCGATTCAGAAATGATGGTGGTATAAAAGGAATTTATCTAAATGGATATTATTTCAATAGAGAACAGAAGTTAAGTTCTATAGAAAACATTTCAATATCGACAGATGTGAACACTATTGTGTTGGATGTTAAAACGGATAATGGACATCTACTATATGAAAGTGCACTACCTCAAGTAGATTATTTAAACAATATCAGGGTTAAGTATGACGCATCTTCCCTATTAGAGTTTAAAGAACGTAATGACATTTATCTCATTGGAAGAGTTGTTGCTTTTCAAGATCCAGTATTTGCAAAGAAGACACCTGATGCTGCGATAATTGATGTGTCAACAGGGCTTCCTTATTCACAAAATGAACAATATTTTCTGG